>CAXRGI010000121.1:0-4997 GCA_964229935.1 Opitutales bacterium | reverse complement strand
ACGTGTTGATGTTCGGGTAGCACGGAATCGGGCCGATTTAGCCGGAGGACCGGGAGGACACGTGCCCGGTGAGCCTACTCGACTGACACGAGGGATCCGTCGTACGCCGCACGCACACCTCAGACGAAGGCAATCGGCATCTGGCGATGCCGCACCACGAAGGCTGACTGGCGTCAGGAGCACCTTTTCGCTACTCTGACCTGGGCGCGGCGCATTTACGCCAAGACATCCCCGCCGATCTGTTTGTGGTCATGTCGGGCATGGCTTCATCGAACCTAGGCTGGCGGGAACTGCCGTACGCGGCTTTGCCGGCTTCGATCAACGACCGCACACTGCAGTTCACCGATCTTCCCAAAGCTGGCCGCCGGGTGCGACTGATCTCCGGGCTGCGCAGCGCGACCGATGTCGTGCTGGGCAGCATGCCGGGATCCCATGCCCGGGCATTCCTGAGCGGGGTGCTTATCGGAGCTGAGTTGTTGACGCTCGCCGTCGGACCGTCGCCCCCGCTTGTCCTAGCCGCCGGGCCTGATCTCGCCCGGTAGTACACACTGGCGCGGCGTGAACTCCTCCTCGATTCCCATGCCACAAAAATCGCCTCCAACGAACTGACCGCAGCCGACGTCGCCGGCCAAAGGCTCATTCTTGACCGGCCCTGACGCCCAATTTTCACGTCCGAAAAAAAGCACCCGCCCTTGCAGGCGAGTGCTCGAAAATGGCGCCCCCACGGGGAATCGAACCCCGCTTTGAAGATTGAGAATCTCCTGTCCTAACCGATAGACGATGAGGGCGAAAAGAGGCGAAGAAGGTCGCGGTTTCGCGACGCGCGTCAAGCGCTCATTCGCGCGCGACCGCGTCTCACTTCTTCACCGTCAGCGGCAGCGAGAACTGGGTCTTCTCCCACTTGATGCGGATGAAGCCGCTCATGGGTTTCTGCGGGTTGTTCTCGACGGAAATCGTCAACTGGTCGACGGCCTTCTCGAGCGTCTCCTTGGTCAGCGCGACGCGCGCCTGGTCGGCCGATTCGTCGACCGGCACACCCCACTTTCCGATGGCCTTGCTGAACGCGAGCTTCGAGCCCTCGCCTTCCTGCGGGATGATGTAGAGCGTATAGGCGCCGGCCGGGATCGTCACGCCGCCGGTCTCGATCGGGTGCTGGAGGATGATGCTGGTCGCCTCGTCGGCGCCGAGACGGTCGGCTTTGCCCCACGCCACGAGACCGCCCCAGATCTTGCGGGACTCACCGCCCTTGCGCGGGTGCACGGCGCTAGGCCGGCCGTAGGAGATAGTGATCATGCTGCCCTCGCGGCGATTGGGCCCGATGACGCCGCTGGTGGTGGCATGGGGGGTGTTGCCGCCGGTGCCGGCTCCGGGGAGCGGTGGGGGCGGCGGGCCCTTCTTGGCGGGAGCGCTCTCGGCGGCGAACGCGATCGCAGTGGCGGCGACGAGCGCCGCGGGCGTGAGGAAACGGAGGAGACGGTTCATGGGATTCGTGGTTGGGTAACGGTTCGACGGCAGACCAGCACGACGCGCCGTAGGGCGGCGAGCCATTTTCCGCCGGCCGACAGGACCCTCAGCGCCACTCGTAGCGCACGCGGTAGGTCACGACCTGCTCCGAGTCGGCCGGAACCGTCACCTCGAACTCGATCGTCTGCGCGTCCTTCTTCACGAAGTCTCGCGACTTGGCCGTGATGCTCCAATTGCTCCAGCGGTAGAGGTGCTCCACGACGCGCACCGTGACGGGCTCCGTCTTGCGGTTGCGGAGGCGGATCTCGAAGTCCTCCTCGGCGAAGTCCTGCCGGTTGCTGCCGTTGAAGTTCACGCGCACGCGTTCGCCGACCACGTCGAACGCGTCGCCGGTCTTCACGCGGATGAGCTCGTTGCGCGGCGTGTGGTCCAGCTCGTTCTCGCCGGTGAACTCGATGCGGCCGTCGGCGCCGTCGCGGCGGTAGAAACGCAGCTTCCCCTTGGGCAGTGGCAGACCGAGCCGGTTCGCCTCGCTGTTCTTGAACTCGCGCATCACGGCGACCTTTCGGTTGCCCTGCGCGCCGTAGCCGGGGTCACGGTTCATCGCGCCCCCGAAACGGCCCCATTGACCGGCGCCATCGTAGACGTAGATGACCGGCGCCCGCACGCCCGTCGCGCGCATGAACTCGACCTGCTTGGTCTCGCGGTCCCGCAGCGTCACCGGACGCGGGAGCGTGTAGAGGTGAAACTCGTCGAAGGCCTTCTCGGTCACGGCCGCGTCGGCCGCCATCGCCTGCATCACCATGCCCCGCGCGCGCATCGCGAGCGGCGGCTGCGGCTGCACGCGATTCACGTCGCCGGCCATGAGTTTCACCGCGGCGTTTTCAAAAGCCTTCCCGCTCTCGTTGGAAACCGAGATCCAACCCACGATGTCGAGCGTGTCGCCCTTCTCCGGCGCCACGAGGTTGTAGGCCGCCTGCCAAGAAAGCCCGCCGGTGACGTAGCCCAGCTCGGCCTCCACCTTGGCCGCCTGGGGCGCGGCCAGCCGCCACGACAGCGTCGGGCGCAAAATCGCGTCATCGGTCAAAGCCGGGAACAATGGTTCGCCCGGCAGCGAGAAACGCAGACGTCCGTCGACCTCGACGATGGGCGCGGCGGGCTGGCCGCCGGGATTGTGTCCGCTGCGGATGACGCGCCCGCGGACGCGGAACTCCTTGGCGTTCTGGTCACGCACGAGGAACTCCAGCTCCTTGCCCTCGTGAAGCGACAGCAGCAGGGACTGCGACATGACGTCCGCGCGATAGGATTGCTCCAGGATGCGCACCGGCACGCGGCCGGCGGGATCGCGGAGGACGACGGAGTCGGGCTCGAGCTGGCCGGTGACGCCGCTGAACGCGAAGGCGGTCTCGCCCGCACGGAGGTCGAGCGGGACCCGTTCGCGGACGACGGCGAAACCCTGGTTGTAGACGGTGAGCGCGGGCTGGGCGGAGGCGGCAACCGCGAGGGCGAGGGCCGCGGGTAAGGCGAGTCTCATGCACGGGATCATGCGGGCATCGGACACGCAGACCAGCCGCGAGTTCGCCTCGAAAGCGCCGAAACGCCCGCGGACCGCGAAACCCCTTGCGCCCGTGTTCGCTTTTTGCGGCCTTCGTGGCCCCTTGGGAGACGCGATGGAATTTCCGCCTGATCACCGACCGCACGCACCGGCCGTCCCGCCGATCGACTTCCGCGCGCAACTCAATGACGAGCAGTTTGCGGCCGTGACGGCGGAACCGGGACCGCTGCTGGTGCTGGCGGGGGCGGGCTCAGGCAAGACGCGCACCCTCACCTACCGCGTGGCGTACCTGCTTTCGCAAGGCGTGCGGCCGAGCGAGATCCTGCTGCTCACGTTCACCAACAAGGCGGCGAAGGAGATGCTGCACCGCGTGCACGAACTCACCGGAGTCGAACCGGCGCGTTTCTGGGGCGGCACATTCCACAGCATCGGCCACCGCTCCCTGCGGACGCACGGCGAGACGATCGGGCTGCCGCGCACCTTCACGATCCTCGACGCCGAGGAATCCGAGGGCGTGCTGCGGGACGCGGTGGACGAGACCGATCGCGGATTCTTCAAGGACAAGACTCACCCGAAGCCCGGGCCCCTGCACGCGATCCTGTCGATGGCGCGCAACACCCAGTTGCCGCTGGCCGAGACCGTCTCGCGTTTCTTCCCGCAACACGAGGGCGTGATCGACCGCCTGCCGGCGTTCGCGCGCGTGTATGCGGAGCGCAAGCGAGCCGACAACGTGCTCGATTACGACGACCTGCTGGAGCACTGGCTGGAACTCCTGCGGCGCTCGCCGGAGACGGCGGAGTATTTCGCGCACCGCTTCCGTCACGTGCTGGTGGACGAGTATCAGGACACCAACGTGGTGCAGTCGCAGATCGTCGACCTGATCGGCTCCCACCACCGCGTGATGGCGGTGGGCGACGACGCGCAGTGCATCTACACGTGGCGCGGCGCCAACGTGGAGAACATCCTCACCTTCCCCGACCGACATCCGGGCACGGTGATCCACCGCATCGAGACCAATTACCGCTCGACGCCGCAGATCCTCGCGCTCGCCAACGGCGTGCTCCTCGCCCAGCCCCGCGGCCGGGCGTTTGAGAAGGAGCTGCGTCCGCACCGGGCGAACTCCGAGAAGCCTTACTACGTCCAGGCGATGGACGGCCGTGAGCAGGCCCAGTTCATCGTCCAGCGCGTGCGCGGCCTGCTCGACGAAGGCTGCTCGCTGAGCGACATCGCGATCCTCTACCGCGCACATTTCCAAGCCCTCGACATCCAGCTGGAACTCTCACGCCTGCAGATCCCCTACCAGATCACCAGCGGCGTGCGGTTCTTCGAGCAAGCTCACGTGCGTGACCTCGTGGCGATGCTAAGGTTCGTCTACAACCCCTCGGATGCCGCCGCGTGGAACCGCATCGCCGTGCTGCTACCGAAGGTCGGCGACAAAAACGCGCAGAAGCTCCACTCCGCCGCCCGCGACCACGCCCGCCTCCTTCAACAGGACTTCATCGACGCCCTCGCAACCGACGACGTGGCGTCGCGCGTACCCAAGGATGCCAAGGAGGAGTGGCCGAAGTTCACCGCGTCGCTCTCCCAAGTGCGTGAGATGATGCGCACCATGAAGCCGCACAACGCGGTCGAGATTGCGATCGACGGCTGGTACGGCGACTACCTCAAGGGCGCCTACGCGAACTACGTATCACGCCTCGACGATCTGAAGTCTCTTATCGGCTTCGCCGCCCGTTTCGAGGAGATGCAGGAGCTGCTCGCCCAGATCATGCTGCTTAACAGCGAGACTAGCGACCGCTCGGCCGATCCCGACGCGGATGCACTTCGCCTCACGACGGTCCACCAGGCCAAGGGGCTCGAGTACGCGGCCGTTTTCCTGATCGGGCTCGCCGACGGCAGTTTCCCGCTGCGACGCGCGATCGAGGCCGGCGACGTCGAGGAGGAGCGGCGGCTGTTCTACGTCGCGGTGACCCGCGCG
>CAXRGI010000120.1:0-4743 GCA_964229935.1 Opitutales bacterium | reverse complement strand
TCTCGCGCAGGTTGTGCACGCCGAGCACCCCGAAGCGGTGCGCGGTCGAGATCTCCGGCAAACGCTGGCAGACGGTCTCAAGCGGAACGGACGTGGCGCGGGTGATGACGAAGTCGGCGGGCATGGTTTTGGAGGGTATCTTCAGCGTGGCATCACCATGGTGAAACGCCACCGAATACCCTGAACCCTCAGGGCGTGGCGCTTGCGTAGCAGCGCACTTCGAACAGAGCCGCGGGCACGTGTGGATCCGGCGCTTCCAGCTCGATGCGCAGGGAGCGCGTGACCACCGGCTCGGGCAGCACGATCACATTGCGCGCCTGGTGGTTTTCGGTGCACGCGGCGAGCACGCGGCCCTCGCCGTCAAGCACCCGGTACCGCTCGACGCAGAAAGGCATGCGCCGTTCCGGATGTCCCATCAGAACCGACTCCAGCGGGTGGTCGTGGTCCGGATCAAACATCAGCTCGATCCGTGCGATCGTGCGCGGTTCCTTCCAACGCAGGGTGAGGGCGGGCGCCGGGTCCGCGGGGTCGGCGACCCACGCGTTGGGTCGCCGGGTCGGCCGCGCGATGCCGTTGACCACGTTGGCCGGGGCGAAAACGGCCAGCGGCGGATCCAGCCGCAGCGCGAGGTTGTGGCCGCCCGGCCGGCGCTGCGGTTGCCAGAATTCGAAGGAATCCACGCCGATGTCCGCCGGCGGCTGCTGCACCGCCGATTTCGCGACGGCCAGATTCACCTGGTGGGTGAGCGAAAGCACGCCGGTCACGCGCCGCTCGCTGCAGCGAAGGGACACCGCCGGGTTGGCGAGGAAACACACGAACGCGTAACGCTCGTCCTCCCACGCCTGGGTGAACGCCACCTCCAGTGGCTGAGCACCTGGGGCGAGGCGCAGCGTGCGTCGTTCCACGGTGACCTCCGGCGTGTGGTTGTCGGGGCGGATGCTCCGGCGCAATTCCACGTTTAGCTCCGTGGCCTGCTTCACCTCGGCGTGCACGGTCAACCGCGGCGCGGCGCCCGAGGCCATCGGCAGCAACATGGCGACGGAGCTGTCGAGCGGACGCCAGGGTCCGTCGGGCGGAAGCTCGGCGAGACGCAACTCGCTGGAGGCCGAGATCTCCGCGTGGCGCGCGAGATCGGCGTCGTCGCGCAGCGCCAGGCCCGGGATGTGCTGGCCGGTGCGGAGGAGGTCCCGTTGCAGCTCGGCGAGATGGGCGGTCTGCAGCACCGCGCGCGGCAGGATGCCATGGCGGTGGCACACGGCGGCCGCCGCGCCGACGGCCTGGCCGACATGCGCGCAGGTCGCCATGACTCGGCTAGACGCGAAGGCGACGTGGCTCGCGCTGATGATGCGGCCGGCGAGGAACAGGTTGGAGAGGTTGCGGCTGTAGAGGCAGCGGTAAGGGATCGGGTAAATCCCCTTGGCGTGCCATTGGGTGCAACCGGGTTCCGCGCTGAACACGCCCTCGGGCGGGTGCACGTCGATGGCCCAGCCGCCGAACGCCACCGCGTCCTCGTGGACGCGTTGCTCGACGATGTCGTGCTGCGTGAGGATGTGGTCGCCCTCGAACCGCCGGCTCTCGCGCTTGCCGGGGATCATGCCCACCCACTCGAGCGTCAGGTTTTCCGCCTCCGGGAATTTCCCCGAATTCTTGATGTGGTGCCAGATCCCGTAAACGACCTGCCAGAGTTCCCACTTGATGCGCTCGGTGTCGTGCACGGTGTCGAGCAGGCCGCCGTGCTCGACCCACCACAGTTTGCAGCCGTGTTCCCGCGCGTTGAACTGCCGCCAGCGCGGGATCCGCGTGATGTCCTTCAACGCGAAGGCCGGCGGGGTGTATCGCACCGGGCGGCCGGTGTCGCGGGAGTAGAAATAGAGCGAGTGCCCCAGCAGTTCGCGCGAGGCGCGGGCGGGCGCGAAACGCTCGCCGAACTCGTCGCGCGATTCGGCGCCCATGCGGAACGCGGCGCCCGCGAGGAAGCCCACGATGCCGTCGCCGGAGGCGTCGCAGAAGAGAGGCGCATGCAGGTCATGTCGCGTCGACGTCTGCGCGCAGAAGCCGTGCACCGCGGCGATCGTGGCGTCGTCCCGCTTGGTAACTTCGTGGACCGCGGTGTTGAGCAGCAGCGTGATGTTCGGCTCGGCGGCGACCTTCTCTAGCAGGAGGGCGTCGACCAGCAGCGGGTTGCCCTCCGGGTTGCGGAACACGTTCTCGACCAGGATCTCGTCGATCACACCGCCCTCGCGGGCCCAGCGGTTGTTGTTACCCAGGTGGGAGGTTGCGCCCAGGATCCAGAGCCGTACCTCGCTCGAGGCGTTGCCACCCAGCACCGGACGGTCCTGCACGAGGATGACCTTGAGGCCGGCGCGGGCGGCGGTAACGGCGCAGCAGGTGCCGGCGAGACCGCCACCGACGACCACGAGATCGGCGGAGAGATTATTCCGGGTGAGCGCCCGGGAAGCGACGGGAGGATGGACGAGCATCGGATGAACGGGGAACGAAAGGGACGATTCAGGCTTTGGTGGCGCGAGGGCGGAGTTGCCAGGCAAGGAGCCAAGCGAGCGGGTGCAGGAGCAGCATGAAGCCGAAGGCAGGGTCGTAGGACGCTTGGGTCACGAGGGAGCCGACGGCCTTGTTCATCATCAGTCCGCCGAGGGAACTACCGGCGGCGATCACTCCGAACGCAAAGGCCAGTGAGCCGCGCGGCACGAGGTCGACGACCAGCGCGCTGAGGTTGATCAGCCACGCGAGGTGCGCCAGCACGGCGACCATGCCGAAAGCGAGGACGAGCCAGAGCGCGTTCACGTGCGGGATTGCCGCGCCGAGCGGCACGAGCACCGCGCATGCGAGCATGATCCACAGGCGGCTGCGCACGGGACCGGTGCCGCGCTTGATCAACAGGCCCGACAGCCATCCGCCCGAGAGCACCCCGATGTCGGCGGCGAGATAAACGACCCACGTCACGCTGAGGGATTTCTGATCGAGGCCGCGCGAATCGTAGAGATACTTGGCGAACCAGAACTGGAAAAAATACCAGACGGGATCGGTCAACATCCGGGCGAAGATCAGCAGCAGAACTTCCCGGCGCAGGAGAACGCGGTACCATTTCCCCCAGTCGGGCACCGCGGCGGTATCGGCGGAGACTTCGGCGGCCTGCCCGGACTCGATCAACGTACGCTCCTCCGCGGAAAGGCGGGGATGTTCGCCGGGACGGCGGTAAAACCAGAGCCACGGGATGAGCCAGACGAGGCCGGCGGACCCGGTGATGATGAAGGCGGCCTGCCAACTGTGCCACGAGGCGAGGCCGACAATGAGAATGGGCGCGAGGGTCGCGCCGATCGTGGCACCCAGCGTATAGATCCCGATGGCGAGCCCGCGTTCACGGGCGGGGAACCATTCGGAGACGGCTTTGGGCGCAGCGGTCCAGTTGCCCGCCTCGCCGAGACCGAGCAGGAAACGGCACACGCCGAGGGAAGCGGCCGAACGGGCGAAACCGGTGAGAATATTCGCGATGGACCACCAGCCGACGAACAGTGCCAGACTCAGGCGGACACCGAAGCGGTCGACGATTTTCCCGGAAAGAATGAGCGCGACGGTATAGGCGACCAGAAAGGCGTTGAGGACCGCGGCGTAGTCTTCGTTGGAGAGACCGAGCTCTTGCTGGACGGTGGGCGCCAGGATGGAAAGCGCCTGCCGGTCCACATAGTTCAGGACGGAGGCGAAAAAGATCAGCGAGACGACCCACCAGCGAAGATGTCGGATGCGGGGCATGGCTATTCAGGTTGGCCGCGCCAGGAAGCGCGACGGGTCAACGCGTCGACGGCGGGAAAATCATCCGGGGTAGCGAGAGGGTTCATGGGATTGGGAGGATGCGGATCTCAACGCTGCAGCACGGCGGCTCCGGAGGATTGCTTTTCACCGGAGAGCGTCACGCCCACGACCTCGAAATCAAAGGTCGCGGCGCCGACCGGGACCGGGACGGTGAATTCAAAAGGGTAGCTCGTATCCCGCAGCGTGGCCTTTCGATCGCCCACGGTATAATTGAGCGCGACCTCCTTGAATTTCGAATCGTCGGCCTGGAGGTAAACGTAGGCGGTGGTCGCAGCGGGCCCGAAATTCAGGATCATGGCGCGGGTGCCGCCGAACGGCAGCTCGACGTGGTCGCGGCGCCATGCATCGGTGGCGCGGGCACCCACGAGGCGGTCTTGGAATTTCGGCGTCACGACAAGGCCCTCGACCTCGACGGCGGTGAGCCCCATCGGCGGGACGGTGACGGTGAGCCGGCCGTCGCGCAGCACCGTGGCGGCGCCGTCGCGGAAGACACGCGTGCGGTAGGTCTGACCGGCGAGTTGCGGGAGAGTCGCGGCGCTGAGCGTGATCTCCGCGGAGACCGGCTCGGCCGATTGGTTGGTGAAGGCGAGGTAGACGCGGTCACGGCCACGGGCGACTAGGGTGTTGATCTCGACGGAACTGCTCTTGATGAAGCGGCGGGGCAGCCAAAGCACGGCATCGTCGCGGTCGAAGAACTTTCCGGGGCGGTCCCCGTAGAATTTGCTCTGCAGATCCGCGGAGCCCGCGATGAAATGCGCGGGAAAATCGATTTTCCCGCCCGATCGCGCGAAGGCATCGGTCACGAGGAAGTCGAGGAGGATGCTCATGTGCGGCCAGATGTGGTTGTAGTGAAATGAATTCACGCTGAGCGCCTTGTGGTCGCGCAGCGGGTAGTCGGCGCGCTCGTAGATCGTG
>CAXRGI010000119.1:0-6375 GCA_964229935.1 Opitutales bacterium | reverse complement strand
GCCGCTGCAGTCGGAGCTCACCCTCACCGTACGGTTCTGAACCCGCGGCCGGGGTTGCGCCGGCGGCGCGGGACGCTTCCCTGCGGGGATGCCCGCACCGTGCCGACTCGAGTTCCGCCGTTATCGGCTGCCCTTCCGGGCTCCGCTGCGGACCGCGCACGGGCGCTGGGCCTTGCGCGAGGGTTTCCTCGTGCGCGTTGACCGGCCCGACGGCAACTCCGGCTTCGGTGAGGCGGCTCCGGTCCCGGGTTTCCCGGGTGCCGGGGTCGACGAGATCGAGGGTGCGCTGCGCGGGCTCGGGGGGCTCTGTACCGCGGACGCGATCGAGGCCTGGCCGGCGGCGCTGAACACGCTTCGCGCCGCGTTGCGTGCCGCGTCCCAGGATGAGCCGCTCGGTTCCGATGGCGCCCGGCCCGCCTACCTCGGCGTCGCGGCGCTCCTGCCCGCCGGCCGGGCCGTCCTCGCCGAGTTGCCCGCGAGGTGCGAGGCCGGCTTCCGGGTCTTCAAATGGAAGGTCGGGGTGGGGGATGTCGCCGATGAACTCGCCTTGCTCGACGATGTTTGCGCGGCGCTGCCGGCCGGCGGACGGCTGCGGCTCGACGCCAACGGCGCCTGGGACCGCCGGCGCGCCGAGCGCTGGCTCGAGCGCTGCGCTGAGCGACCGATCGAGCATGTCGAGCAGCCCTGCCTGCCGGCCATGGGCGCCGGGGAGACGGATCGCCGTCGCGTTGATGATCTGCTGCTCGGTCTCGCGGGGGATTTTCCGACGCCCATCGCGCTGGACGAGTCCCTCGCCGGTGACGCCGATGTCGAGCGCTGGCTCGGTTTGGGCTGGCCGGGGGTGTTCGTCGTGAAACCCGCGCTGCTCGGCGATGCCGCGGCTTCGCTGGCCGCGCTGCGGAAGCGCCGGGCCCCCGTCGTTTTCTCCTCGGCGCTGGAAACCGCGATCGGCGCCCGATCGGCGCTCCGCACCGCCTTCCGCTGGGAGGGCGAGCCGCGAGCGCTGGGCTTCGGGGTCTGGCCGCTCTTCGCCGACGCGCGTTTCGACGGACCGCGCGCGGCGCCGTTCGTTCGCCGCGAGGACGT
This sequence comes from Opitutales bacterium, assembly GCA_964229935.1. GTDB lineage: Bacteria > Verrucomicrobiota > Verrucomicrobiia > Opitutales > Opitutaceae > ER46. Next base: position 5,289 of record CAXRGI010000119.1, on the reverse strand, counting down.
CGAGGCCATCGATGCGGAGGCCGCGTGGAACGCGCTGAATTAGAGGCCGTCGTGCGCGCGTGCCCGGGCGCGGTGTCCCGGGGCGGCGCGTGGTTTCTCACCGATCCCGCGTGGTCCGGGGAGCGGCGTGCGGAAGCGGAGCAACTGCTCGCGCAGTCGGACCACGAGGAACGGGCTGGACTCGGCTGGCTGGGAATCCCCACCGGCGGCACCGGGGGAGCGGTGCGCTTCGCGCGTCACGACGAGGCGACGCTGGGGGCCGCGGTGCGCGGATTCCAGACGCACTTCGGTCTCGGCCGGGTGAACGCGGTGGACGTCCTGCCCGCGCACCATGTGAGCGGCCTGTTGGCGCGCGTGCGCTGCGCGTCCTCCGGCGGCGAACATCTTCCTTGGTCATGGAAGCGCCTCGAGGGCGGTGACCGGCCCCCGCTGCCTCCGCGCCCCGACGGCTGGGTGGTCTCGTTGGTGCCCACGCAATTGCAGCGGCTCCTCGCGGCGCCGGGCGGGGCGGCTTGGCTGCGGTCTTTCCGGATCGTCTTTCTCGGCGGCGGTCCCGTCTGGCCCGTGCTGGCCGATACCGCGGCCGCCGCGCGCATCCCCGTCGCCCTCAGCTACGGCATGACGGAGACCGCCGCGATGGTGGCGGCCTTGCACCCCGAGGAATTTCTCGCCGGGGCACGGCACAGCGGACGCGCCTTGCCGCACGCGCGTCTGGCGATCGGCGTCGACGGCGCGATCGCGGTCGCGGGTGACTCGCTGTTCCGCGGCTTCTGGCCCGCGTGGCGGACCGGGGAGTGGTTCACGACGGACGACGCCGGGAATTTGGGGGCTGACGGCGGCCTTACCGTCACCGGTCGGCGCGACGCGGTGATCATCACGGGCGGAAAAAAGGTGCAGCCCGAGCGCGTGGAGGCGGCGTTGCGCGCCGCGCTCGGCGGATCCGATGTCGCCGTGATCGGTGTGCCCGACCCGGTGTGGGGCGAAAAACTGGTCGCCTGCGTGCCGGCCTCGGTCGGCCCGTCCGCGCGTAGTATGGATATCCCGTCGCTCGCCCCGCACGAGCGGCCGAAGCGCTGGGTCACGGTCGATCCCTGGCCGGTGAACGCGCAGGGCAAGGTGAACCGTGCCGCGCTGCGCGCCGCCGCGGGGGCGCTTGACCCTGGCGCGGCGCAGCCGCAACCGGAGTCTCGTTAAGGCTACGCCGCGCTGGGACGGATGAGGGAAGGGCGGAGGGTGGAAGGACTCATCGGCGGATGAAGCCTCGAAGATCCGAGGGATCACCCTCAGCTACATTGCACGCGTTTCCCTGCGAGCTGCTGAACGGCATTCAGAACGACCGGCATTCCGTGTAGCCGCGGCTGCAGCCGCGGATCCGATCGGCGTCGGTTGGCTTTAATTCCCGTTCCCCGGCCTTCCCGATTCCCGGTTCAAAACCTCGTGGGTCTTGATGAATGGACGGCAAGCTCCGCGGTTTTTAGCCGCGGAGCCGAGTGCATGGACGCGACTGGTGCGGGCGGGGCGAGGCGCCCGCTTGGGGTTACCCGGTGGCGGGCGTTTTCCGACCGACGGCGGCTCAGACGAGGAGCAGGGCGGGGGACTCGAGGAGTGACTTCAGCGCGTTGAGGTAGGAGGCGCCGACGGCGCCGTCGACCACGCGATGATCGCACGAGAGGGTCAGCGTCATCGTCTGCCCGATGGCGATCGCCTCGTCGCGCACGACGGGCTTCTTGACGATCGTACCGACGGCGAGGATGGCGGCGTTGGGCGGGTTGATGATCGCGGAGAAACGCGGGATGCCCATCATGCCGAGGTTGGAGACGCAGAAGGTGCCGCCGGTAAACTCGTCGGGCTTGAGCTTCTTTTCCTTGGCGCGCTTACCCAGCGCCTTGGCCTCGGTGCTGATCTGGAAGACATCCTTCAGGTGCGCGTCACGCACGACCGGAGTGATGAGTCCGTCCTCGATCGCCACGGCGAACGAAACGTGCGCGGCGCCGTGGTAGCGGATGGAGTCGCCGAGCCAGGAGGCGTTGACCTGTGGCACGTGGCGCAGCGCCTCTGCGGCGGCCTTGAGGACGAAGTCGTTCACCGAGAGCTTCACGCCCGCGGTCTCGAGGCCGCGGTTGAGCTGCTCGCGGATCGCGAGGAGCGGCGCGGCATCGATCTCAATCTCCAGGTAAAAGTGCGGTAGCTGGGTCTTGGACTCAACCAGGCGCCGGGCGATGGCCTCGCGCATGCTGGAGACGGCGACGGTCCGTTCCTCCTGTACCGGCCCGGAGCGGTCGATCGCGGCCGGGGCGGCGGCGCGCGGCGCGGCGGCTGCGGCCAGCACATCGGCGCGCACGAGGCGTCCGCCCGGGCCCGACCCGGTGACACCGGCGGGGTCGACGCCCTTTTCGGCGGCGAGTTTGCGGGCCAGCGGGGAGATTTTCACGCGGCCGGCAGGAGCGGCGACGGGGGCAGCGGCGGCCGGAGCGGGCGAGGGGGCCTTGGGGGCAGAGGGGGCCGGGGCGGGGGTCGGAGCCGGTGCGGCGGCTTTGGCGGCAGCGGCGGCGGGGGCCGGTTTGGCCTCGGGGGCCACGACCGTCTCGCCCGGTTTCCCGATGGCGCAGAGCGGCGCGCCGAGGGCGACCTTGGAGCCTCCGGGGGCGAAGATCTTCAGCAACGTGCCGTCAAAGAAGCACTCGAGCTCCATCGTGGCCTTGTCGGTCTCGACCTCGGCGATCATGTCGCCGGACTTCACGACGTCGCCCTCTTTCTTGAGCCACTTCGCCAGCGTGCCCACCGTCATGGTGTCGCTGAGTTTCGGCATTTCGATGATGTTGGCCATGGTCGCGGAGGGATGAAGTTGACGTCGGCGCAGTGGGATCAGGCGAGGGCGGCGAGCGCGCCTTGGAAGACGCGGCCCGGGTTCGGCAGCTGCTCGACCTCTACCGGCGGGCTGTAGATCGCGGGGGCGTCGACGGTGGTGACGCGGTGGATGGGGCCGTCGAGCTCGTCGAACGCCTCGCGCTGGATCATGTACGCGAGCTGGGAGCCGACGGAGGCGAAGGGTTTCTGCTCCTCCACGATCAGGACCCGGTGCGTACGCGCGACGGATGCGAGCACGGTGTCGATGTCGAGCGGGCGGATGGTGCGGAGGTCGACGACCTCAGCCGAGATGTTGTGCTCCTGCTGGAGGCGCTCAGCGGCGGCGAGCGAGTGGAGCACGCTGCGGCCGTAGGTGACGATGGTGAGGTCCTTGCCGGCGCGCTTGATGTCGGCGGAGCCGAGCGGGATGAGCAGCTCGCCCTCGGGCACCTCGCCCTTCTCCCCGTACAGCATGGTGTTCTCGAGGAAGAACACCGGGTCGTTGTCGCGGATGGAGGACTTGAGCAGGCCCTTCGCGTCATGCGGGGTGGAGGGCACGACGACCTTCACCCCCGGATGGTTGGCGAGGACGTTCTCCGGTGTGTGCGAGTGGGTGGCGCCGACGTTGGTTCCGCCGTTGGCGGGACCACGGATCACGATCGGGCAGTTGATCTGGCCACCGCTCATGTAGCGCACGTTCGCGGCGTTGTTGAGGATCTGGTCGAACGCGACCGAGTAGAAGGACCAGAACATCAGCTCCATCACGGGGCGGACGCCGAGCATCGAGGCGCCGATGCCCATGCCGATGAACCCGGCCTCGCTGATGGGGGTATCGACGACGCGTTCCGGGCCGAACTTGGCGAGAAGTCCCTCGGTGACCTTGTAGGCTCCGTTGAACTGGCCGACTTCCTCGCCCATGACGACGACGTTCGGGTCGCGGGCAAGTTCCTCGGCGAGGGCATGGCGGACGGCTTCGCGATAGGTGATGACAGGCATGTGGCGGGATCCGGGGACGGCGAAGTTTAAGGTTGGGCTCCGGCTCAGTCGAAGAAGAGCCGGCCGCGCGAGGCGCGCTCGGAGGGATGGTCGGACTCCCAATAGACATCCTTCTGGATGTCGTCCGGAGTGGGGAACGGGCTCGCCTCGGAGAAGTCGGCGGCGAGGTCGGCCTCGGCGCGGGCCTCGGCATCCATCTGGTCGACGCCAGCCTGATCGATGACCTTTTCGGAGACGAGACGGTCCTGGAACAGCTGGATCGGATCCTTCGTGCGGCGGTACTCCTCGATCTCGGTCTTGCTGCGGTAGGTGTTGTCGGGGTCGGCGACCGAGTGGCCGCGGTAACGGTAGGTATCGATCTCGACGGTGCTCGGACGATGGGTATCGCGGGCGAGGGTGAGGAACTTGTCCATCATCGCTCGCACCTCGTAGACATCATGGCCGCCGCACTGGCCCCACTGCATGTCGTAGCCCGCGGCGCGCTGGGCGAGCTCGCCGGCGGAGGAGCGCGCCTGGCTGGTGCCCATCGAGTAGCCGTTGTTCTCGATCACGAACACCACGGGAAGGTTCCAGAGCGAGGCGAGGTTGTACGCTTCGTGCACCGCTCCTTGGTTCACGGCGCCGTCGCCCATGAATGCCATCGCGGCGCCCTTCACGCCTTTATATTTGAGCGCGTAGGCGAGCCCGACGCCGAGCGGGATCTGGCCGCCGACGATGCCGTGGCCGCCCCAGAAGTTCCGCGACGGGTCGAAGTAATGCATCGAACCGCCCTTGCCCTTGGAGCAACCGGTGGCCTTACCGTAGAGCTCGGCCATCAGCGGCTTGGTGTCCATGCCGACGGCGATGGCGTGGCCGTGGTCGCGATAGGCGGTGATCACGTGGTCATCCTTGCCCATCAGCGAGCAGCAGCCGACCGCCACGGCCTCCTGGCCGATGTAAAGATGCAGGAAGCCGCCGATCTTCTTGGATTGGTAGGCCCGAAGGCTGCGTTCCTCGAAGCGGCGGATGCGCACCATCTTGCGCAGCAGCTCGATCTTCTCGTCCTTCGTCAGACGTGCGTTGACGGGCGCCTTGGCGTGGTCCGGGGCGCACTCACGTGCGGTCGCGCGGGTTGTTTCCTGGGAGGTCGTTTTCTTGGTCACGGAGAGTCGGTGAAAGACTTGAGGGTCAGAGATTTCGTCCGCCGGAGGGGAAATCAAGCGTGGATTCCTCTACGGCCGCGACTGGAGCGCGGCTCGAGCCTCGCCGCACCATGAGGCACGGGCGGGTCGTCATGCATTTTCGGCCCGAGAGGCGGTTGTCCGCGCGGAGCGCATGTTCGCCCGCGCGGACGTGGAGTATCAGGAAGAGACTCCGGGGAGTGCCTGCTCAACCTCGACAATGATGGGCTTGCCCGGGGCGCAGTCGGCTTTGAGGGCGACGAAACCGTCGCGGTAGCGGTCGTAG
>CAXRGI010000118.1:0-2310 GCA_964229935.1 Opitutales bacterium | reverse complement strand
GGACACGAATGGCAGCGGCTTCGTGTAGCCGGGGCTGTTTGTTCCGGACCATAACGTGAGCTCGACAGCCGAAGGCTCTCCCGGATCGCTCCGCGGCTTTAACCGCGGATTTCGCTGATCTTGCGGATGAGGACTCGGCGGCAGGCCTTTCCGAACTTCCCGGTCTTCTGTTCCAAGCGATGGGGTTCGTAACGCGCTTCCGTATCGCTACGCGGGTTGGCAACCACGGAAGGACTCGGACTCACACGGATCCGGTCCCTTGATCCTTTGGTCCGTCGTGCCTTTGGACCTTTACCAGTGGGTGAACCACGAAGGGACACCAAGAGACCCGCCTGGGACGGATCGGTTGTAGCCGCGGCTGGCAGCCGCGGAGACTGCGGTTGAGGATCGGGTTTCCCGCGCCCGCGGATCAGAAGGTTCCCTTTACGCCGAACATCCAGAGGGAGCCGAACTCGGTGCGCTGCCGGAAACGAGCGACGGCGGGCGTGCTCGGGCCGTAGATCTTGATGTCGTCGGGCGCGTCGCCGACGTTCCTCAGGTTGGCGAAAACGGCGAGGTTGCGGCGGAAGGTGTACTCGGCGTTCACGTCGACATAGAGCCGTTTGGACCACCAGGTGAAGGTGCCCGGCTCGATGCTGGAGCCGGCGGCGATCGCAGCGCGGCGCTGGGCGCCGCGGTAGTTCCAGTTGGCACGCAGGGAGTACTTCTCGCGCGTGAGACTGAAGCCCCAGTTGGCGGTGCGCGGCACGAAACCCGGGAAGTTGGCCGAGGCAGGTCCGAGCAGGCGTTGCGCGCTCCCGTTGGCGTAGAGTTGCAGACCCCGCGCCCAAGCGGGCAGGAAAGTGAGGGGCTGACGGTAGTTCAGCGTGATGCCCTGCATGCGAACGGAGCGGTCGAGGTTCGTCTGGGTCACCACCGGGTACTGCCCGTACACGCCCGGGTTGAGGTCATACAACTCGAGGAACTCCGCGGTGGCCGGGATCGTGGTGCTGCCGAAGAAGTTCTCGAAGTCGCGGCGGAACGCGCCCACGGAAATCTGTCCGACACGCTGGAGGTAGTACTCCACGCGCACGTTCACGGCGCGGGCGGTCCAAGGCTTGATGCCGATGTTGCTGACCGTGATCTGGTCGCTGGGCGACGGATTCTCGGGATCAGGGAGCGTGACGCCGCCCGAGTACTGGTTGAAGTCGGGCCGGCCGATGGAGGTCGACCACGAGGCCCGGGCGATCAGGTCCTCGCGCACGTTGTAGCTCGCGTTGATGCTGGGGAACCAGCGGAGGTACTCCTTCTCCGCGGTGAAGCCGCGGTCGAGGAAGGTGAGACGGGAGAACTCGAGCGTGTTGGCGGGGGCGATTGCGACCGGTCGGCCGTTGGCGCCAAGTACGGGCCGGCCTTGCGCGTCGCGCTGAACATTGCGGTTGGGATCGGTGAAAGGGCCCTGCGCCGCGATATTGGTCTGCTCGGCGCGCACGCCACCGGTGAGCCGCAGGCGATTCTGCAGCAGACCGAGATCGGCGCGGAGATAGGCGGCCGAAACCAGTTCCTCCGCCCACTTGGAGTTGGTGACCAGATTGCGGTAGTTGGTGTTGGCGTTGGTCGTGAAATAAGTCGGGTTGTCCACGTAGTGCCGGTACAGCAGCTCGCTGCTCACTCCCTCGATGCGCGGGAAGCCGTACGGCGCGATCCGGCTGGAGAAACTGGGATCGAGAAACGGGCGGGGGCGGTCGTCGCTGTTCGGGGTTGGCGTCGCGCTGGCGACACCGTCGCGGCCCACGTAGGTGAAGTTGGGTACGAAGAGCCGCTGGTCGCGCGCCGCCTGGCGGAAGTCGAGTCCGCCCTTGAGCGTGAGCGGAAGCGGGCCTCGGAAAGCGCGGCGGGCGTTCGCGTACAGGGTGTGTTTGGTGTCGTCGGTGGAGCGCTCGTTGCCCGAGGTGGCGGTGAGCGCGTAGGTGTCGAGTGAGTACGGGTCGACGGGCAGGCCGGCGGCGTCGGTGACGGTCACGGCGCCGGGGCGGAGGTAGAAGGTGTCGGCGAACGAGACCGTGACGCCCGTCCGGCGGGAGGTGGTGGTGTCGAAGATTCCCGCACGGAGCGTGTTGCTGCGGTTCCGGGCGCGCGAGAGGGCGAGTCCGGATTCGAGCCGCCAGACCGGGCCGTCGTGCCGCCAAGTGAGGGAGGGCATATAGGTCCAGTTCATGCGGGAGGCGCCGGTGGTAACCACCTGGATGTTACCCTGGCCGGCGGCGCCGCGGGTATGGGTCAGGCTGAAGTCGCCAGGGTTGACGCGGCCCACCTCGAAAGTGAGCGCGT
>CAXRGI010000117.1:0-2304 GCA_964229935.1 Opitutales bacterium | reverse complement strand
ATGACGACGCCGCCCCAGAGGCCGCGGTCGCTCTGGCCGAGGTTGCCGTTCAGATTGTCGGCCTCGGCGGTGAAGACGATCGGCGCGGCGGCGGTGCCACTGGCGTTGATCTTGCCGCCGCGGGCGATGACGAGCGCGGAGGCATCCTGGGCGGCGCGGGCCTTGCCCTTGATCACGGTGCCGGCCTCGATGGTGAGGGTGACGCCGTCGGTCACGAAGACACGGCCGTCGAGGATGTAGGTGTTGTCCTTGGTCCAGGTGCGGCTGGACGTGATGTTGGCGTTGACGAGCACATCGGCGCCGAGGAGGGCCGCGGGGGCGACGAGCGTCGCGAGCAGTGGCAGTAGCTTCAGTTGCTTCAGGGGTTGGATGGAAAAAAGGGGAATGGCGCGCGGTCGTTCAGAACGAGTACGTGACGCCGAAGGAGGTGGTGATGCCGCGCACGCGGGAGGAGCGCAGGTAGTCCCGACCGCGGTACGTGTAGGTCTCCTCGGCGGCGGGATTCAGGACGTTCTTCGCCGAGAGACTCGCCTTCCACCCGCGGCCGAACGACTGGCCGAGGATCAGGTCGAGGGTCGGAGCGGGTTCCTCGTAGCCGTTCGGGGTGCCGGGAGGGCTCACCTGCGAGAGGCGGCGGCCAAAGAGATTGTAGTACACGCTCACCGTCGTGCCCGTGGCGGCGTTGCGGGAGGAAAGGTCGACGTTGACGATGAACGGGGACTGGCCGGTGAGTTCCCGCGTGCTCACGGCGCCGGGCTCGTAGAAGCGGATGAAACGCAGCTCCTCGGGCGTGATGGTCACGGCCGACTCCACCCACGTGTAGTTGAACCCACCCGAGAACGGCTGCAGCCACGGGGCGAGGAAACCCAGCCCCTTGCGGGCTTCGAACTCGACGCCGCGCACGCGGCCGTCGGGCGCGTTCTGGAATTGCAGCTCACCGCTGTTCACCACCGAGAAGACACCCCGCTCGATTGGATCGGTCATGCGCTTGTCGAAGACGCTCACCGCGACGATCTCGCCGCGGCGCGGGAACCATTCCCAGCGCAGGTCGAGGTTGGTGATCCGCGTGCGCCGCAGCGCCGGGTTCCCGATGTAGACGAAGTCTCCCACGAACTCGAAGGAGGTGTAGTCGGCGATCTCGCGAAAATTCGGCCGCGCGATCGTGCGGGTGAACGCCGCGCGCAGGTTCATGCGCTCGCCCAGCGTGAGCACACCGCTCACCGACGGGAGCACGTCATCGTTGTCGAGACGACCCGCGCGCCGGCGCGGGTCCAAACTGCGCACCTCGAGCGCCGTCGACTCGCGCCGCGCCCCGGCGATCACCCGGAGCGACCGCGTGAGGGGCGCGTCGATCATCGCGTACCACGCGCCGACCTCGAGATCACCGCGGTAATTGTTCCCGAGCGCGCTCGACTCCACGAGGTAGAGCTGGCCGGGCCGGAATCGACCCGTGGCCGGGTCCACCTGGCCCACCTGGGAGGCCCGGAGAAAGGCGGCGTCGTTGCCGTCGTAGCGCAGCACCGTGCTGTTGTACTCGAAGAGGCGCTCGTTGAAGCCGCGCTCGGTGAGCGCCCAAGCGAAGCCGGCCTTCAGCAGCGTCGCGCGGCCGGCCGGCCCGGCCACCGGCACCGTGAGATCGATGCTGCGGTCGTCCCGGTCCTCGCGCAGGTCCCGGAAATAGCGCGCCGGGCGCGGGAGGCCCGAGGCCTCGAAGAACTGCGCGCCATCAGGCGTGCGAAAGGTGGAGAAATAGCGGGTGTCGGGCTCATCCTGCGTGGTGCTGGCCCGGGTGAGGCTCCACTGCAGGCGCGCATCCCGCCACGCCGGGAACAGGTGCTTGCCCGTGAGCTGCAGCGACCGCAGGGATCGCTCGGTGTACCGCAGGGTGCGCGTCTCGAAGACCTCGGTCTCGCTGATGCCGCCGCCCGAGACATTGATCCCCTCCTGCCAGCGCGCCAGATCATTGCCCGACTGGTTGAACATGCCGTTCACGCTCACCTGGTGCTCCGGCGAGAATTGGTACGCGACGTTGAGCAGCGATCCGATCAGCGTGTCATCCTCGCTGCGCGCGTCCGACAGCTGCACCAGCGGGGCAAGCGAGGGCGAGTTCACGCCCTGGCGCTCGTAGCGCCCGAGCACGCCGCCGCGGTAGCTGGAGAAGGCGCGATCGTAGGAAAGGCTCGCCGCGTAGCCGAACGTGCGCCCGAAGAGCGGCGCCTGGCCGCCCAACGCGGCCGCGAAGCTGCGGTTGAGCGGCGCCGAGCGGCGCACCGGCGCCATCGACGGGGAGAAGGCGCGCGTGAG
>CAXRGI010000116.1:0-7298 GCA_964229935.1 Opitutales bacterium | reverse complement strand
AGGAGCGGCTGCTCAGAAGAGTTTCTCGCGCGGAATATCGCGCAGGAGCGGAGACTGGGTGTCGCGGGCCGAGAGCAGTGGCTCCCGGGTTGGCCAGGGGATGCCGACGTCGGGGTCGTTCCAGCGGAACCCGATCTCATCCTTGGGCGCGTACAAGTCCGTGCACTTGTAGTGGAACAGCGCGTTCTCGCTGGTGACGACGAACCCGTGGGCAAAACCGGGCGGCACCCAGAATTGGCGCTTGTTCTCGGCGGAGAGGGTTACGCCGAACCACTTTCCGAAGGTCGGCGAGGCGCGACGGATATCGACGACCACGTCCCAAACCTCACCTTGCCACACCGAGACCAGCTTGCCCTGCGGATTCGGGTTCTGCGCGTGCATGCCCCGCAGGGTGTGGCGGCAGGAGAACGAGAAGTTGTCCTGCATGAAATCGAGCGTGATCCCCGCCTGCTGGTAGCGGGCGCGGTTGTAGGACTCGACGAAGAACCCGCGCGAGTCACCGAAGACCTTGGGCTCGATGATGAGCGGGCCCTCGAGCGGGCAGGGGAGGACATTCATGGTTACGCGGACGGGAGGTCGTCGAGGCAACGCGGTGCCTCGGGCACCGACAAGGTTGATTTGCCTTTCCCCGCGTTCACTTCCGGCGGTAGTCGCCGCGGCTAAAATACTTCTCCAGCCAGACGTAAGCGCAGATGAAGAAGTAGCGGCTCCCCATCTCCTTGATCTTGAGTTTGGCGACACCGTGCCGGCGGTTGCGCCAGGAAATCGGAGTGATCGCGTAGGAATAGCCGCGGACGATCGCCTTAAGCGGGATCTCGACGGTCAGATTGAAGTGAGGCGCTAGAAACGGGCGGCAGCCGTCGATCACCGTTCGACGGTAGGCCTTGAAGGCGTTCGTGGTGTCGTTGAGCGGGATGTTGAAGCCGATCCGCACGAGCAGATTGGCCAGGCGGTTCACCAGGAGCTTCACCCGAGGATAATCATGGACGCTGCCGCCGGTCACGAAACGGCTGCCGAAAGCGCAGTCGTAACCTTGGTTGAGCAGCTGCCAGTAGGTCACGGCGTCCTCGGGCGAGTCGGATGCGTCGGCCATCATGATCACGACGGCGTCGCCGCGGCTGTGATCGAGCCCCCAGACGACGGCGCGCCCGAAACCATGAGCGCCGCTTTCGTTGCGCGTCGGGGAGAGGGCGGGGTGGCGGACCTTGAGTTCCTGCAGGACTGCCCACGTGCGGTCGCGGCTACCGTCGTCAACCACCACGATCTCATGCGGTACGCCCTCGCGCTCCAGATGCGCCGTGAGGCCCGCGATGGTCGGGGGTAGGGACTCCTCCTCGTCGCGCGCGGGAATGACGACCGAGAGCAGGGTGAGCGCGGTGGCAGGCATCTTTTTCTGCTCAGAGCGGGGCCGAGGTCTCCAGCCAGCGCGGATGAACGCGGGCGTGGTCGGCGATCTCGGTGAGGATGGCTTCAACGGGCGTGGCCGGTTTCCAATTCCAGAGTCGGGTGGCCTTCGAGTGATCGAGCACGATCCAGGGGATGTCGAATGGCCGAGGTGTGGCGTCCACGCCGACCTCGTGCGGTCCGAGGCGCCCGGCGCACCAATCGCTGAGCTGGCGCAGTGACATCGCCGAGGCGATGCCGCCCGAGAAGTTCGCGAGGCGGTCGACCGTCGCGACCTTGGGGGCCGCGAACTGGCGTTCGAGCACCGGGACGAGATCGCGCGGGTGCAGGCAGTCGCGCACCTGATGACCGAGGCCGCCGAAGCCGATGTAGCGCAGCGGACGGCGCTGGAGCCACGAGTTGATCCAGTAGGCGAAGATGCCTTGGTCGGGGCGCCCGAACTGACCCGCGCCGGCCAGCACCCCGCAGCGGTTGACGAAAACCGGTAGGCCGAACGTTTCACCGTACTCAAGTGCGAGCACCTCGCTCGCGAGCTTCGTGGCTCCGTAGAGCGAGATCGGGGCTCCGGTTGGGAATTCTTCGGTGAGGCCTTCAGGAGCTAGTCCCCGCGCAGCCGCCCCGGCGGCCGGAAGGAAGGCTTGGTTGCGCACTGCCATCGGGAGCTCGACGAGAGCGGGGATGGAGTAGACGCGACTGGTGCTGAGGAGAATGAAGCCGGCGCGGTGCTGCTTGCAGTACTCCAGGATATTCACCGTGCCGCCAAGGTTATGCTCCACGAGTTGCCGGGAGCTGGTGCGACCGTCCACCCCCGCCAGCACGCTGGGGTTGGCGGCGGCGTCGATCACCCAGTCCGACGGCGGCAAGGCCTCAAGATCGCTCGCCGCGCGCAGGTCGGCGTGGAACAGCCTTACCCCGAGCCGCTTCAATTCCTCCCGGTTCGTCTCGCTCCCCGGACGGATGAAGTTGTCGAACCCGGCCACCTGATGCCCCGCCGCGCCGAGCGCCCGCGCGAGCGTTCCGCCCACGAAGCCGCAGACACCGGAGATCAGGATACGCATCCGCGGAACGTGATCCGATTTCGCGCGATGCGGGAAGAGCGTTTTTGACGCCCCTAAGGAGTCAGGGCGTTGGATGTTTGATTTCCGCTGTATTCAGGACGCCGGCCAAACGTTCAACGCCCTGACCCCTTGGCGAGGGGGTCAGGGCGTTAAGTGTTGGGTGATTTCCTATCCAGATGCTGCCGGTTGGGTTGATAAGTAGGGCAAACTGCCGAATTCCAAAGGTTTCGGAGATAAAGCCTGTTGGTTGGGAAGGGCGGTAGAAGGATGGTTCAAACATCCAACGCCCTGACCCCTTGGGGGCTGGTTCAGGCGCGGAAGAAGGCGAGGATGCGGCGGAGACTGCGGACGAGGGAGTCGATCTCGGCCTCGCCATTGTAGAGGTAAAAGCTCGCCCGGGTGGTGCTCGCGAGACCGAGTTTGCGCATCAGAGGCTGATTGCAGTGGTGGCCGCCGCGCAGCGCCACGCCGTCCTCGTCGGCGAACGTGACCACGTCGTGCGCGTGCACATCCTCGAACGCGAAGCTGACCAGTCCACTGCGGGGACCGCGGGGTCCGAGGAGGCGAATTCCCTGTAACTCGGCGAGTCGCTGGTATGCCGCGGCCGCGAGTTCCGCGTCGTGCCGCGCGATCGCCTCCCGCCCCACGCCGTCAAGGTAGTCGCAGGCGGCGGCCAGCCCGACCGCCCCTGCGATGTTCGGGGTGCCGGCCTCAAAACGCTCCGGCGCCGGTTTCCAGGTGGCGCCCTCGTAGGTCACGGTTACCACCATGCCGCCACCAGTCTCGTCCGGCGGCATCGCGTCCAATAGAGAGCGCCGGCCGTAGAGCACACCGATGCCGGTCGGACCGCACATCTTGTGTCCGGAGAATGCGAGGAAATCGGCGCCCAACGCGCGCACGTCCAGCGGAAGGTGGCCGATCGACTGCGCCGCGTCGATGACCGTCAAGGCGCCTACCGCGCGGGCCCGAGCGCACAGCGCCGCCGCGGGATTCATGATGCCAAGCGTGTTCGAGACATGGGTGAAAGCGAAGATCTTCACCGCCGGCGTGAGCAGCGTGTCCAGCGCAGGCAGATCAAGGCCGCCCTCGGCATCGGCGCCGACGACCGGCACCAGGCGCAGCGTGGCGCCTGTCGCGCGGGCGAGCTGCTGCCAGGGCACGAGGTTGGAATGGTGTTCCATCTCGGTGGCGAGGATCACGTCGCCGGCGCGCAACCGCCCCGCGAGGCCACGGGCAATGACGTTGACGCTCTCCGTCGTACCCCGCGTGAAGATGACCTCGGCTGGCTCGGCCGCGTTGATGAAGCGAGCGACCCGGGCCCGGGCCGCCTCATAGGCGTCGGTCGCACGCATCGAAAGCGCGTGAAGACCACGGTGCACATTGCTGTTGTCGCGCTCGTAGTAGTGCGCGATCGCCTCGATCACGGCGCGCGGCTTGTGGGAGGTGGCCGCGTTGTCGAGGTACACGAGAGGCTTGCCGTGCACTTGCTGGTGCAGCACCGGGAAGTCGGAACGAAGATCGCGGCCAAGGGACATGAAGGAGATCGGACTGGGCCGCGGATTTGATTCCGAGGTCCGGCGTCCGAAGCGAAGGAACCGCGTCGCCGGGTGTCAGCAACCGAGTTCCGCCGAAATCTGGTGACGGTACACCTCTGCGGAACTTTCACCCCGGCCGTGGACGTTACGCGGCTTCGGCGGTCCGCCCCGCCGAAATTGTCACGTAACAAGTGACAAACCCGGGAGGGGTCGGCAGCTGGGCGAAATGCGCCCGCCGGTACCGGCTTGGCCGGTGTGCGCGCGGGCGACGACCCGGCGGGGCTATCAGCGCCAGGTCTCGTCGAAGAAGCCGGCCTCGACGATCCGGCCGGGCCAGCGGGGCCCCGGCGGTTCGCGGAGATCGATCACCGCGTGGTCGGGCAGTTTCGGGATTTGGAGGGCGTTGGTGCCGTACGCATGCTCGCGGAAGTCGATTCCGCTGTTGAGAACGACGTACCGGGCGGGATTCAGCGGGTTGGGAAAAATCAGGACAGGAGCGTGATGGGCGGCGTCATGGGAGCGGCCGCGGAACTCCAACACGCGGGCGTCCCAACGGAGCGGCAGTCCCGAAAGTACCCGGGCAAGGAGACGATTCGAGGCCGGATCGCCAAAGAGGATGAGATTACGCCCGGCGATGTCCTCCTCGGAAACGGCGGTATCGTCCTTTACCGGCGCCTCTCCCCGGAAGATGTCGCGCCACATCTTGGTCGCGTGCGCGAGCTCCGCGGCCGCCCAGGCGCCGACGGTGGCGTTCAGGGGTGTGCCGGTGGGGCGGACGAACACGAAGGGAGCAAGGAAGGCGTCATTGACGGGGCCGGTGAGCCCAGGCCGCTTGCGGAGCCCGGCGGAGGGGGCGCCGATGGCCCAGGCCGATCCCTCGCGACGCAGCACCGTGTCGGCGCCGGTACCCGAGGGCAGCTCCAGCGTGTGCCCGTCGATCGTGACGCGGCGGGCGGCGGGCAGGAGCAGGCGAACCGCGGTCACGTTGGCGGTTGTCACCTTCACGCCGCCGGCGTCGTCGCGGTGCGCGGTGAGGTCGGCGCGCTCCCAGTGTCGGGCCAGCCCCTCGAAGCGCAGCCAGGATGCGCCGGGGTAGCGGAGCGTGCGGGTGGTGAGGCGCAGTTCCCGGGGGAGCGGGTCGCGGCCGCGGTCGAGGAGCGCCTCGAGCCGGCTGGTGAGCTCGCGCCGGGTCTCGGGGTGGTACTTGTGGCCGGTCTTCGGCCCCACGAGGTGGGGGATTTCCAGGCCCTCGGCAGCGGCGGCCTCGACCATGAAATCAGCGGCGGCTTTCTGGGGATCCTCCTCGCCGCTGTAGGCGATGGTGGGGCAGTTGAACAGGTTCCGGGCGTAGTCGGTGGCGTTGTACCAGCCCCAGAGTTTTTGCTCCCACCACGCGGGCGGCTCCCTGCCCGGGGCGAACGCCTTGGTGTAGCGGGCGACCTCGACGAAGCCGGCTCCGGGCGCGGCGGCGGCCCATCGCCCGGCATGGTGCGTGGCGAGATGCCAGGCACTCGCGCCACCCATGGAGAAGCCCGCGACCAGGATGCGATCGTCGTCGATCGCATAGGTGCCCCGCGCCGCCGCCATCGCCTCGAACACATCGACCTCCCCGGCGAACTTGGTCGCGTTGCAGAAGCGGCCGTAGGGGATGAGTGTCACCATTCCCGACGGGGTGAGCTGCGGCGGCCCCGCCTCGCGCTCGGCGATGAAGGCGAGTTCGGTGCGTTTCTCACCGCGGCCGAGGAGCCAGACCATGAGGCGCGCCGGCTGGTCGCGACGCGTGCCCTCCGGGACCACGAGGCCGAACGGTTGCACTGATCCGTCCAGGGCCGAGCGGTGGCCGCGCACGATGAGTCCGGTGGCATCGAGCCACGGCGCCCGGCCGGCCCGAAGGTCGGCGACGCGCGCGCGTCCGGTGGCGAGGGCCCGGCGGGCGACGGCCACGTGTTTGGCGTCGAAGAACTCGTCGAAATGCAGCGCCCAATCGACCGCCTTGTGGAAGACCTCGGCGTCGGGTAGCAGCGTTGCCATTCCAGGGTTGGTCGCCGCGAGCTCACGCGCGGCGGCGTCGAGCTCGACGCGAAGGGAGGCGGCGCCGGCGGAGAGTTCCGCGCGGGCCTCGGCGGGAATCGCGATGCCCGCGGGCGGCAGCCGCTTGGCGGGCGGCGGCGGAGTCTGGGCCGCGGCCGTCGCGGCAAGGAGGGCGGCGATCAGGACCGCGGGTAAGCTACGCATGAGGCGGAGTCAGTCGCGCCGGGCCGCGACCGGGAGACGTGAGCGATCAGATGCCGGCGAGAATCTTCCGGATGCGCACCCAGGCGTCGGCGCGGGCTTTCTTGTTCTCTGCGCTGCCGGCGGGATCCTCGCCCGCCCGCATGAAGCCGTGGCCGGCGCCCTCGTAGGTGACGGGTTCGAAGAACTTCCCCGCGGCCTTCATACCCTCGATGGCGGCGGGACGGCCGGCGTTGATGCGGGCGTCATTGCTCGCGTAGAAGCCGTGGATCGGGGCCTTGATGCGCGGCATGTCCTTGGCGTCGGCGGCGGTGCCGTAGAACACGAGGCCGGCCTGGAAGCCGGGATTATGCACGGCGTGAAGAAAGGTCTTGGCCCCGCCCCAGCAGAAGCCGCCCACGACCACCTTGCCGTTGCAGGCGTCGAGCTTGCGCACGTGCGCGATGGCGGCGACGAGGTCGGCGTCGATCTGCGCCTGGGGCAGCCCCTGGATCTTCGACCGGGCGCCGTCGGGGCCGCCGAGCGACTCCGTGCCGCCGCCGTTGGGACCGGTGCCCGACAGGAAGTCCGGCGCGATCGCGATGTAGCCTGCCTCAGCGAACTGGTCGACCATGCCCCGCATCCAGTCGGTGAGGCCGAAGATCTCGTGGATCAGCACAACGGCGGTGGCCTTGCCTTTCACCTCGGGGAAGCCGAGGAAGCACCGCACCTCGCGATCCCCGTGCCGGACTGTGACCCACTCAAGATGACGCGGGGATTTCTCGAGCCGCGGTTTCGCCCAGTCCTGGGCGGAGAGCGGCGCGGCGATGGCAAGGGCGAGCAGGACGAGGAGCTTTTTCATGGCGAGGGCGGCGGGGTTAAGGGGCGCCGAAAGCCAACGAGGGCGGCAAGCGCGAGGCAAGCGCGGTGGCGCCGCCGGGACTCGCCTTCCGGGCCGGCGCGTGGCAGGAACACCTCGATGCTACCCCCCGCCCGCTACCCCAGTTCCGTCCACCTCGTCGGTCTGGCGCTGCTGTGCGCCCCCCTGGCACCCGCGGCCGAGGAGCCGCTGCGAGCGCGCGCCCTCTCC
>CAXRGI010000115.1:0-18887 GCA_964229935.1 Opitutales bacterium | reverse complement strand
CGGCGTACGTAGACATTGGATGATTTCGTTGAGGCGCAGGGGCCTTTTCCGTTTTTTGCGGCATGAGCTGGAAACGACTCTTTAAGCACCTTCTGGTGGCGACGGGCGTCCTGACCGCCGTCGCGGGGGTGCTTTTCGGGGCGGGATGGTGGTACCTGCATCCCGGGGTCGAGCGAATCAACGGAGTGGTTTACGGAGAGCGGCGAGGGCAGCCGCTGACGCTGGATGTGCTGCGCGCGCCTTCACCCAACGGCCGCGGCGTTATCCTCTTGGTTAGCGGCAGCTGGCGGTCCAAGCGACCGGGGGAGTTCGACGAGTGGATCGCGGCGCCGCTGCTGAGGCGTGGCTTCACCGTGTTTGCGGTGTGCCACGTCTCGCAACCTCAGGCCACCGTGCCCGAGATTGTGGCGGATCTCACGCGGGCGGTGCGCTTCGTCCGTCACACGGCGGGCCGCTATGGCGTGGATCCCGCGCGCCTCGGGGTGGCGGGAGGAAGCTCGGGTGGGCACCTGAGCCTGATGCTGGCGACCAAGGGCGGTCCGGGCCGGCCGGACGCGACGGACCCTGTCGAGCGGGAATCGAGTGCCGTGCAGGCGGTGGCGATTTTCTTCCCGATCACCGACCTGCTGAACCTGGGCAAGTCGACGGAGAATCCCGGCGATGGCGGCCCGCCGAAGAGTTATGTGAAAGCCTTTGGTCCCGAGGCAAAGGAGATGGTGCGGTGGAAAGTCATCGGTCGAGAGGTATCGCCGATCTACCACGTTTCCCCGTCAATGCCGCCCGTGCTGATCCATCACGGAGACGCCGACACGCTCACGCCGTTGGAGCAGTCGGAGTGGTTCCGTGACGCCGCGCAAAAGGTCGGCCGAGAGGTCGTGCTGCGGGTCCGCCCCGGAGCGAGGCACGGTTGGTCGACCATGCCTTGGGACGTGTACCAATTCGCAGCCTGGTTTGATGATCACCTGAGGTAGAGCGTCCGGCCAAAGCGGATCGGGCTAAGTTAGCGGGGGTAACTAAGGATGACGCCGCCCGCCAGTTACTTGGGGTAAGCGGGTGTTTTCATGGCTCACCATGAAACGAACCAATGCCGTCATGGTACGTCTCGATGACGCTCAGTCCGCGGAGTTGGACCGGTTGGCTGAAGGAGTCGGTGTCGCCGCGGCGACCCTCGCCCATAGCGCCGTGATCGCGATGCTCCGCTGTTATCGGGAGAATGGCACGCTCACCTTGCCGCTTCGCATGGTCCCGCCGGACCTGCCGGCTCCCGTGGGTGATCCGGTGCTCAACGACGGGGATCCTGCACCTGCAACGCCGGCCCCGAAACCCGGGATTTCCCTCCCGCGTCCGGCTGCTCCCAGCCCCAAGCCTCGCCGCTTGAAAAAGTAGCCGCCACGGCGGCGCCGCAGAGGCTCAACGTTCTCCGGAAAGCGCCGCGCGAGCGAGGGCCGAGAAAACTTCGTCGACGCCGATCTTCCGCACGCAGTGGCTCCGGTAGGAATCACCGGGCGTGCAGGTCGATGGGGCCGCGGTGCCGAGGCAGGCGCAAGGCAGCGCAGTCTGCAGAACCGTGTGTTTCTCTCCGAGCGGGCGCCAGAGCGTGGCGGTCTGGGATCCGAAGAGGGCAACGACCGGCGTGCCCGCACCCGCGGCCACGTGCATGGGGCCGCTGTCATGGCAGAGAAACACGTCGCAGTGCGCGGCGAGCGCCGCGAGCGCGCCCGGAGTGGTGAGGGGTTTCAGCGTGATGAGATGCGTTCTCGCCGCGCGTCGAATCGCCTCGGCGGCCTTTTCCTCGCCCGGTCCGCAGACGAGAAAAACCTGCGCGCCCAACTCGTCCTGCGCGCGGTCGCACACTCCCGCGAAGTTTTCCGCCGGCCAGCGGCGGTACTCGCTGCGCGTGCCCGGATGCAGCAGGATGCGTCGCGGTCGGTTGGTGTCGGCGGTGCGGGGACCCCCGGTTAGCCGCGCCGCGGCGGCGAGATCGGATTCGCGCGGCGCGAGGCGTACCTCCCGCGTCACCACCGGGACGCCGATCGCAGCGGGCAGCGCAAGATAGGTCTCAGTGATATGGTGCGAGTCGTAGAACGCGTTCGTGACGCGCGCCGTGTGCGTGTAGAGCCCGGGCCAGCGGTGGACGATCAGCTCGCGGTTAAAGGTCGCGCGCACCGGAGCGCCCGTGAGCCGCGTCACCAGCGCGGTGCGCTCCGTGTTGTCGAAATCCAGCACATGGCTGTAACGCGCGGCGCGCAGGTTCAGGATGAAAGCGGGCCAATCCGTCCAGCGTGACGGCAGCGCGAGCGCCGCGGTGGCATCGGGATGCAGCGCGGCAACGCCCGCGTAGGCGCCTTCGGTGAGCAGATCGATCCGGGCAGCCGGCCAGTGTAGGCGGACATTTCGCAGCACACTGCCTAGCAGCACGACGTCGCCGAGGTAGCGGCGGCGGATCAAAAGCACGCGCGGGGCGTCGGCCATGACCGGGTGAAGCTCCGGACTCTTCGCCCGTTTCAGGCGCCGCCGCCGGCCTGGCGGTCATGGAGCGACCGGTAGAGCGCGTGGGTGGCGTGCAACTCGGAGTGCGTGCCGGCGGCGGCGAGACGGCCGGCGTCGAACACCAGGATCTTCGTCGCGTCGCGGATGGTGGAGAAACGGTGGGCGATGATGAGCACGGTGCGACCCGCCATGAGTTTCTTCAGGGCCCCTTGGATCGCGGCCTCGCTGTCGCCGTCGAGCGCGCTGGTGGCCTCGTCGAGGATGAGGATGGGCGCGTCGCGGAGGAACGCCCGGGCGAGGGCGATGCGCTGGCGTTGGCCGCCGGACAGCGCGGCGCCGCGCTCGCCGACACGGGTGTCGTAGCCCTGGGGCAGGCCGGTGATGAAGTCGTGCGCCGAGGCGTCGCGGGCGGCGGCCTCCGCTTCCGCGCGCGAGGCGCCGGGGCGGCCGAGCAGGATGTTCGCGAGGATCGAGTCGTTGAACAGGACCGGGTCCTGCGGGACGACGGCGACGTTGCGGCGGAGGTCGGCGAGCCGCAGCGCGCGGACGTCGAGCCCGTCGACGAGAACGGCTCCGGCGGTGACGTCGTGGAAGCGCGGGACGAGGTTGGCGAAGCTGCTCTTGCCGGCGCCGCTGGGTCCCACGAGGGCGCAAACGGTCCCGGCGGGAATCTCGACCGTGACCCCCTCGAGCACCGGGTTGCCCGGCTGGTAGGCGAACGCCACGTCGCGGAACGAGAGCGAGCCGCGGAGGCGGCCGACGGCGGCGGGGGAGGCGGGGTCGGCGAGGGTGACGGGCTCGTGGAGCACGACCTCGAGCCGGTCGAGGGCGGCGGTGCCGCGCTTCAGCTCGTTGCTCAGGGCGCCAAGTTTCTTGACTGGCTCGTAGCTGGCGTAGAGGGCGGTGATGAGCGCGATGAAGGTCTCGAGGGCGAGGCCGCCGCGGTAGGCGTAGACGAGGGTGACCGCGATCCCGGCGGCGGAGATGACCTCGATGGCTGGCGTGAGCGCCTGCGCGTACTTCACGATCTTCATCTGCGAGGTGATGAGCGCACGGCACGCCTCGGCGAAACGGGAGGTCTCGCGCTCCTCGAGCCCGAAGGCCCGGACCTCGCGGGCGGCGGCGAGATTCTCCGAAAAATGGCTGCTCACGTTACCGAGCTGCCCCTGCACCTGGGCGGCGCGTCGGATGACCTTGCGGCCGACAAAGCGCACCGGAAACACCGTGAGCGGTACGGCGGCGAGGCACACGAGGGCCAGCAGAACGCCCTCGGACGTAACCGCCAGGTAGGCGACCGCCACCAGCGCGCTCACCAAAGTGGCCGGCTGCTTGATGCCGTCGTTGGCCAGCAGGGTCAGGGTGAACTGCAGCTGCTGGGTGTCGGCGAGGCCCCGGGACATCAGGTCGCCGGTCTGTTTGCCCTGCACGAACGAGAGCGGCAGGGCCTGCAGCTTCCGGAAGTAATCGAGACGAAGGGCCTCGAGGATGCGCACGCCGGCAAATTGCGTGAAATAGCCGTTGAGGTAGCCGCTGATGGCGCGGAGCGCGAAGATGAGCGGGATGTACGCGGCGACGAGCGCCACCTGGAGGAAAGGCACCGGGGCGGCGTCGGGCGCGAAGATCCGCGGGAACACGTGCTTCACCAGCAGTGGCAGCCCGGCCCCGCTCGCGGCCCCGTACAGCACGCCGCAGAGGATCGCGATCGCGATGGGACCCCGGACGGCGGCGAGGTAGCGGAAGTAGGGCCGGAAGCGCTTCACGGGGCGGCCGGGTCAATCCTTCGATGAGCGCACGTCGAGCGCGTCGCGCAGTCCGTCGCCGACGAAGTTGAGCGAGAGGAGCGTGAGGGAGAACAGCGCCGCGGGGAAGACCAGCAGCCAGGAGAACTCCTCCATTTTCTCGGCGCCGTCCTTGATGAGCACCCCCCACGAACTCATCGGCGGTTGCACGCCGAGGCCGAGGAAGCTGAGGAAGGCCTCGAGCAGCATCACGGCCGGGATGGTGAGGGTGGTATAGACGATGACAGGTCCGAGGATGTTGGGCAGGATGTGACGGAAAATGATCCGCCGGCGCCCGTAGCCGAGCGAGCGGGCCGCCTCGATGAACTCCATGCGCTTCACCGCCATCACCTGGCTGCGCACGATCCGCGCCATCGTGAGCCACTCGACCGCGCCGATTGCGACGAACAGCAGGATGATGTTCCGCCCGAAGAACACCATGAGCAGGATCACGAAGATCGGGAAGGGCAGGGAGTACATGATGTCAACCACGCGCATCATGAAGGCGTCACGCTTGCCGCCGACGAAGCCCGCCACGGCGCCGTAGACCACGCCGATCGTGAGCGCGACAAAGGTGGCGGCGAGGCCGACCCCGAGGGAGACGCGGCCGCCGGTGAGGGTGCGGACCAGCAGATCGCGGCCGAGGGTATCGGTTCCCAGCCAATGTTGCGCGCTGGGCGGCGAGGCGCCGAGATCGAGCCGTTGTTCCTCGTACCCGTAGGGCGAGAAAAGTGGTCCCAGCAGACAGGTGACGGCGACGAAAACGAGGAAGAACAGTCCGGCGACCGCGAGTCGGTTCTTCCGCAGACGCAGCCAGGCGTCCTGCCAGAGGGATGAACCCTGTTCCGGGGCGGCGGGTGGGTTGGCGGCGGCGTCCATGCGTTCAGCCCTCGAGGCGGACCTTGGGGTTGAGCCAGGCCTGGACGACATCGACGACCAGGTTGAGCGCCATGATGAGCACCGCGTACAGGATGACGGTGCCGAGCACGAGGGTGTAGTCGCGATTGAAGGCGCTGTTCACGAATTCGCGTCCGATCCCCGGAATCTGGAAGATCGTCTCGATCACGAAGGATCCCGTGAGGATACCGGCGACGGCGGGCCCGAGGTAAGAGACGACGGGCAGGAGCCCTCCGCGCAGGGCGTGACGGGTGACGACGCGCCACTCCGAGGCTCCCTTCGCGCGGGCGGTGCGGATAAAATCCTGACCGAGCACCTCAAGCATGCCGCCCCGCGTGAGGCGTGAGATTGGCGCGGCATAGGCGAGGCCGAGTACCAGCGTCGGCAGCACGCGGTCGGCGGGACCGTACCAACCCGACGCGTTGAACCAGCCAAGGTGGATGGCGCAGGCGAGCACGAGCAGCGGGCCGACCACAAACGTCGGCACAGAGATGCCGAGCAGCCCGAAGCCTGAGGCCGCATAGTCGATCCACGTGTTACGGAAAACGGCGGCGAGTGTCCCGAGCGTGACCCCTAGTAGCAGGGCGAAAGCGATCGCGAGTGCGCCCAGCTCCGCGGAAACCGGCAGTTTGTCGCCGATGATCTCGTTGACGGTGCGGTTGGGATACTTGAACGAAGGTCCGAGGTCTCCCTTCGCGAGGCTGGCGAGATAGTCGGCGTACTGGCGCCAGAGGGGTTTATCCAAACCGTAATGCGCCTCGAGGTTACGCAGAATCTCCGGCGTCACGGCCTTCTCGGCGGTGAAAGGCCCTCCCGGCACGAAGCGGATCATGAAAAACGTCGCCGTGATGACCGCGAAGAGGGCCAAAAGGGATTGGAGGAGTCGCGACGTGATGAAGCGTAGCATCGTGGAGCGGCTGATCGGCCGCCAAGGAAGTAGCCGCCGCGGGCGGGAAGGGAAGGACGGAAAAGACGTCCGCTTCGGCCTCGACCGGTCGCGCCCCGCCCCTTTCGTTTCGCGGCCATGAACCTCCTCGCGATCGAGATCGGCGGCACGAAGCTCCAGTTGGCCTTGGGCGATGCTGCCGGGGCGATCCGCGTGCGTCGGAAGCTGGAGGTCGCGCGCGGCGAGGGGGCGGCCGGCATCCGCGCGCAGATCGCGCGCGTCGTGCCTGAGTTGCGCCTTGAGGCGGGGCCATTGGCCGCGGTCGGCGTCGGCTTCGGCGGCCCCGTCGATTGGCGCACGGGGAGGATCTGCCTTTCGCATCAAATCGAGGGCTGGTCGGAGTTCGATCTCGCCGGCTGGCTGGGAGAGATCGCGGGCGCACCCGTGTTCGTCGACAACGACGGCAACGTGGCCGCGCTCGGCGAGGCCCGCCGCGGAGCGGGGGTGGGGCGGCGGTCGGTTTTCTACGTAACGCTCGGTAGCGGGGTCGGCGGCGGCTTGATCGTCGACGGTGCCATCTACCACGGAGCATCCCCGGGAGAGGCGGAGATCGGTCATGTGCGTCTCGATCGCGACGGCACGATCGTCGAGCACCGCTGCTCGGGTTGGGCGGTGGACGGACGCGTGCGGGCGGCCGTGGCGGCGTCGCCGGGAGGCGCGCTGGCGCGTCTCGTCGCGACCTCCCCGGGCGGAGAGGCGCGTCACCTCGCCGCGGCACTGGCCGAGGGTGATCCGCTCGCGGCGCGCATCGTGGAGGAAACGGCGGGTGACCTCGCGTTCGGCCTTTCGCACGCGATGCATCTTTTTCATCCGGACGTGATCGTCCTCGGGGGTGGGCTGTCGGGTCTGGGTGAACCCCTGCGCGCCGCGGTGGCGGCCGGCTTGCGCGGCCACCTGATGGAGGCGTTGGTGCCGACGATCGACGTCCGGTTGACGGCGCTCGGGGCGGACGTCGTGCCGGTCGGGGCGCTGCTTTTGGCGGCGGACCGCCTCGGTGGCGCGGCTGAAACTAGGCGTTGAGAATTAGTCGGCGACTCCGCAGCTTCCGCCCCCATGGCTAACGTAAATCGCTGGATTTCCGACTACCTGCAGGCCCAGAAGGCCGCCCTGGACTCGATCCCGCCCGCGGCGGTCGCCGCGATGGTCGAGACCCTCCGCGTCGCGTGGCGCGAGGACCGTCAGATTTTCATCTTTGGGAATGGCGGCAGCGCGTCCAACGCCTCGCACTTCGCCACCGACCTCGGGAAAGGCTCCTCGGACAAACTCGGAAAGCGTTTCCGCGTCCTTTCGCTCAACGACAACGTCAGCTGGATGACGGCGATCGGGAACGACTACTCGTACGAGGACGTCTTTGTGCGCCAGCTGGAGAACTACGCGCGTCCCGGTGACGTCGCGATGTCGATCAGCGTGAGCGGCAACTCCCCGAACTGCGTGAAGGCCCTGGAATGGGCCAAGGCGCACGGCCTGCGCACCCTCGGTGTGGTCGGCGCGAAGCGCGGCCGGATGGCCGACATTCTCGAGCAGGTCATCGTGGTGAACGACACGCATTACGGCCGGGTGGAGGACGCGCAGATGGGCGTGCTGCACATGCTGTGCTACGCGTTCATGGAGTTGCCCGAAGCCTCCCGCTGACACGCGCGATGAGCTCCGCCCGTCCCGCTTTCTCCGGCCACGTGGAATTCGCCCCCGGCTTTGCGCCGCGTCCGGGCATCAGCCACGCGCTGTTCGATTTCGATGGTACCCTCTCGCTCATCCGCGAGGGCTGGCCTGACGTGATGGTGCCGATGTTCGAGGAAATGCTGCCGGCCTTGCCCGGGGAGACGGATGCGGACCGCCGACGTCTTTGCCTCGACGACATCATGCGGCTCAATGGCAAGCAGACCATCTACCAGATGATCCAGCTCGCCGAGCGCATCACGGAGCGCGGCGGCACGCCGCGGGAGCCGCTCTGGTACAAGCACGAGTACCTGCGTCGCCTTGACGAGCGCATCCGCCACCGCGTGGAGTCGATCCGTTCCGGCGCGCGGAGCCGGGAGGACTTCACGGTCCACGGTGCGCGCCGGTTGCTGGAACTGCTGCGTGACCGCGGCATCGCCCTGTATCTGGCGAGCGGCACCGACGAGGTTTTCGTGAAGCAGGAGGCGGCCGCGCTCGGTTTCGACGAGTTCTTTGGTCCGCGGATCCACGGGGCGCTCGATGACTACAAGCGTTTCTCGAAGAAGATGATCATCGACCGCATCCTGGCGGAGAACCGGATTCCCGGGGAGAAGCTCCTCTCGTTCGGCGACGGCTACGTGGAGATCCAGAACACCTGCGAGGTGGGCGGGCTGGCGGTGGCGGTGGCGAGCGACGAGGCGCACAACGGTTCCGGTCGCGTTGATCCCTGGAAACGCGAGCGCCTGCTTGGAGTCGGGGCACACGTGGTGATCCCCGACTATCGCGACGCCGAAAGCATGCTCCGCGTGATCTTCGGGTCATGAGACCGCCGCCGCTCGACCTGCGCCGGGTGAAGGTTTTCCCGCTGGCCGAGCGGGCGAGCCTGACCGGGGCCGACGAGGTCCTGATTCAGCCGGGCAGCCCGGCGCCGAAGCTCTCGGCGCGGCTGGAGGAACGCGTGTCGGATTGTGTGGCGCGGGTGCGCGTGGCGCGCGAACGCGGGGCCGGCGTGATGCTGTTCTACGGGGCCCACCTGCTGCGCAACGGCGCGGCGCTCCTTCTGGAGCGACTCATGGCTGGCGGATGGATCACGCACCTCGCGACCAACGGCGCCGGGACGATCCACGACTGGGAATACGCCTGGCTGGGACGTTCCACCGAGAGCGTCGAGCGTGGCGTGGCGGAGGGGAATTTCGGCACCTGGGACGAGACG
This sequence comes from Opitutales bacterium, assembly GCA_964229935.1. Lineage (GTDB taxonomy): Bacteria > Verrucomicrobiota > Verrucomicrobiia > Opitutales > Opitutaceae > ER46. Next base: position 9,907 of record CAXRGI010000115.1, on the reverse strand, counting down.
GGGCGTAACCTGCACCTCGCGATGATGGCGGGTGCGCTGCGCGGCGAAGGGTACGGTGGATCGCTCGGTCGCTTCATCATGGAGGACGGCACTCGGCTACCTGCACCGGCGGAGCTCGAGGCCGCGCTCCGCGCCGAGCCCTCGCACCCGCTGGCACCGGCGCGCGCCGATCTGCTGCAGGCGATGCGCGTCCACGGCCTGGCGGGTGGCGCGGTGAGCTGCGTGCATCGCTGGAAGCACGCGTCGATCATCGGGCAAGCGTTCCGGCACGGCGTGCCGGTCTCGGTGCATCCGGGAATCGGCTACGACATAATTTCCAACCACCCGATGTTCAACGGCGCCGTCATTGGCCGCGCCGCCGCGATCGACTTCGCGCTGGTCGGGGGCGCCGTCGAGACGCTCGACGGCGGCGTGGTCCTATCCGTCGGCTCCGCCATCATGGCGCCGCAGGTTTTCGAGAAGAGCCTCAGCTGCGTGAACAACCTGCGCCTCCAGGCCGGGCGCGGCGTCGTGCGCGGCCACTCGATCGACGTCGTCGACCTGCAGGACGGTGGCGGCTGGGACTGGACCAAGGGCGAGCCGCCCAAGGACAACCCGGCTTACTACCTGCGGTTCTGCAAGAGCTTCTCCCGGATGGGCGCCGTGATGCACTACCTGCAGTGCGACAACCTCGCGTTCATCCACCACCTGCACGACCGCCTCGTCCGCCCGTGACCCCGCAACGCTGCCGCGAGATCACCGCCCGCTACGGTTCCCTGCGCGTCGCCCTGCTCGGCGACTTCTGCCTCGACCGCTACTTGGAGATCGATCCGGCGAACTCGGAGATCTCGATCGAGACGGGTCTGCCGGTTCACAACGTCGTCAACGTGCGCGCGCAACCCGGCGGCGCGGGAACCATCCTCAACAACCTGTCCGCACTCGGCGTCGGCACCATCCTGCCGGTCGGCTTCCACGGCGTCGACGGCGAGGGCTTCGAACTTGCGCGGGCGGTCGCGGCGCGGCGCGGCGTCGAGGCGACGCATCTGCTCGAGACGCCGCAGCGCCGCACTTTCACCTATTGCAAGCCGCTCGTGATCGAGCCGGGGCGGACGCCCCGCGAACTCAGCCGGCTTGATACGAAGAATTGGACGCCGACCCCGCCCGAAGTGGAGGACCGCATCATCACCGCGCTGCGGTCCGTGGCGCGCTCCACGGATGCGGTCATCGTGCTCGATCAGGTGGATATCGCGGAAACGGGCGTCGTTACCCGACGCGTGCTGGAAGCGGTGGCGGGAGTGGTCGCCTCGCGGCCGGAGTTGCCGGTGATCGCCGACAGCCGTCGCGGGCTCGGCGGATTTCCCTCGGTGATTTTCAAGATGAACGCGGCCGAACTCGCCGCGATGTCGGGCCTGCCGGTTTCCTCCGATCTCGCCACGGTGCGCGATGCGGCGAAGGCGCTGGCGCGACGGAACGGACGTCCCGTCTTCGTGACCCTATCCGAGCGCGGCATGGTGGGCGCGTTGCCCTCCGGGGAGACCGAGTGGGTGCCGTCCCTGCCGATCCGCGGTCCGATCGATGTGGTCGGAGCGGGTGACTCGGTGACGGCGAATTTGATCACCGCGCTCGCCGCGGGAGCCTCGCTGCGCGAGGCGTTGGAGCTCGCGAGCCTCGCGGCGTCGATCGTCCTGCACCAGGTAGGTACCACGGGCGCGGCGACGCCGGTGGACCTCGAGACGCTGGCGGCCGGCGCGAGGTGAATTCACCCGCGGGTGGCGCGGCCGGCTGATCCGGCCGCACGCCCTCAGGTAAAGAGCTTCGTCATCACGTTGCCGTGGACGTCGGTCAGCCGGAAGTCGCGTCCCTGGAAACGGAAGGTGAGCTTCAGGTGATCGAGGCCGAGCAAGTGCAGGATGGTCGCGTGGATGTCGTGCACGTGGAACGGGTCCTGCACGGCGCTGAAACCGAGTTCGTCAGTCTCGCCGATGATCCGGCCGGGTTTCACGCCGCCGCCGGCGAACCACATGGTGAATGCGTCGATGTGGTGGTTGCGCCCGGTGGTATCCCGGTTCTCACCCATCGGCGTGCGGCCGAATTCGCCGCCCCACACGACGAGGGTGTCTTCTAGCAGGCCACGCGCCTTGAGGTCCCGCACAAGAGCGGCCTGGCCCTGGTCGACCTCGCGGCAGACCTTTTCAAAGTCACCCTGCAGGTTTTCGCCGGGGCCGCCGTGGCTGTCCCAGTTTGTGTGGTAGAGCTGCACGAAGCGCACGCCGCGCTCGACGAGGCGGCGCGCCAGCAGGCAATTGCGGGCGAACGAAGGCCGGCCGTCCTCGATGCCGTAGAGCTTCAGGGTGGCGGGGCTTTCCTTCGAGAGATCGATGAGCTCCGGGCCGCTGGTCTGCATGCGCGAGGCCATCTCGTACGCGGCGACGCGGGTGAGGATCTCCGGGTCACCGGTGTCGACCGCGCGACGGAGGTTGAGGTCGCGGATGGCGTCGATCGCGTCGCGCTGGCGCTCGGCCGAGACGCCTTTCGGGGTGGTGAGGTTGAGGATCGGCTCACCGGTGCCGCGGAACGGCACGCCCTGGTGCGTGGTGGGCAGGAAACCGGAGCCCCAGTTGACGGCGCCGCCCCGGGGGCCGCGGGGACCCGATTGCAGCACCACGAAGCCCGGCAGATCCTGGCATTCACTGCCGAGACCGTAGGAGATCCACGAGCCCATGCTCGGCCGGCCGAACTGGCCCGCGCCGGTGTTCATGAACAACTTCGCGGGGGCGTGGTTGAAGAGCGTGGCCTGGCAGGACTTCGCGATCGTGATGTCATCGACGATCCCGGCGGTATGCGGGAAGAGTTCGGAGACCCACGCGCCGCTCTGGCCATGGCGGGCGAACTTCCGGCGGGTGCCGAGGAGTTTCGTGCCGTGGCTCGAGTCCATGAATGCGAAGCGCTTTCCCTCGATGAGCGAGTCTGGCACCGGCTGGCCGTTGAGCTCGATGAGGCGCGGCTTGTAGTCGAAAAGCTCCAGCTGGCTCGGGCCGCCGGCCATGAAGAGATAGATGATGTTCTTCGCCTTGGCGGGGAAATGGCCGGACTTGGGTGCCTGCGGGTTGGGGAGCGCCGGTGCGGCGGTGACGCGGCGCCCTGCCAGTGCGGCGAGGGCGACGCCCCCCAATCCCAGTGAGCAGCGGCTCAGGAAATGGCGTCGGGTGCGATGGGCGAGGAACTCGGCGGGCGTCGTGCCGGGAGGAAGCATGGAGGCGGTGGCGGGTTTTACTCGCGGGTGATGGTTTCGTCGAGGTTCAGCAGCACGCGCGCGATGGTGAGCCATGCGGCGCGGTCGCGCTCCTCCTCGGTGCCCTCCGCGGCCATGAACTGCCGGCGGTGGAGCTCGGAAACGCGTTCCAGCTCGAAGGCGGACGGCGAACGCGCGACCGCGCAGCGAAACGCGAAGTCGATGCGCGCGGCGAGGTCGCGGGCGGGCGCCTCGCGGCGGATGCGGTCGGCAAACCCCCCGGCGAACTCGAAGAACTGCTGGTCATTGAGCAGGGTGAGGGCCTGCAGCGGGGTGTTGGAACGCAGGCGCCGGGAGCAGCTGCTGAAGCCGTCGGCCGCGTCGAACACCGCGAGCGCGGGGTGGGGCGTGGCCCGCCAGAAGTGGGTATAGAGGCCGCGCCGGTGACGATCGTCGCCGGTGCTGGGTTTCCACTCCCGCTTCACCTGCCCGAGGGACATCACGCCTTCGGGTTGGGGCGGGAACACGGGCGGCCCGCCGAGCTTCGGCACCAGCAGACCGCTCGCGGCCAGCGTCGCGTCGCGCACGAGCTCGGCATCGAGCCGCAGGCGAGTCTGGCGCGCGAGGAGCCGATTGAGCGGATCCGATACCTCAAGGTCGGGGCGGTGGCGGGAAGCCTGACGGTACGTCGCCGAAGTCACGATCAGACGATGCAGTGCCTTCTGGCTCCAGCCGCGGGCGATGAGCTCGGTGGCCAGCCAGTCGAGCAACTCGGGGTGTGATGGGGGCGCGGCCTGGGTGCCGAGGTCGTTCTCGGTTTCGACGATCCCCCGCCCGAAGTATTGCTGCCACACGCGGTTCACGAACACCCGCGCGGTGAGTGGGTTGGCGGAGTCCACCGTCCAGCGGGCGAGATCGAGCCGGTTCGGGTTCTCCTTGCGCAGCGGCGGCAGCACCACGGGCGTGCCGGGCTGAACCAAGTCCCCGGGGCGCGTGAAGTCGCCCTTGATGAAGATGTGGCTTGGCCGGCCTCCAGGCAGTTCCTCCATCACGAGGGTGGAGATGCCTTGGGATTCGCGCCGCTGCAGGACGCCGAGGCGTTCGTTGAACTGCCGGAACGTGGTGTCCTTCGGCCGCGCGATCGGGTAGACCGAACGGCGTTGATTGAAGCTGAGTTTTTCCCACGGCACATCCAGCGCCGCCCGGGTGCCACGCGAGGTGACCTTGTCCCGCGCCTCGGGTGAGAGGCCCAGTCGCCACGCCTCGATTTCGGTCCCGTGCGCTTCGAACAAGCCTGAGAGGCGCCCGCGCACCTCCGCCAATTCGGTCTCAAGCTGCTCGTCGGGCTTACCATCCGGCTTGAAGTGCAGGACGCCGATCGACTTGGGCCGGCGATCGCCGTGGCCGTCGTCGACCGAGGTGTTGAAGAAGGCGTACAGCTTGTAGTAGTCGCGCTGCGTGATCGGGTCGAATTTGTGGTCGTGGCACTGCGCGCAGGAAAGCGTCAGCCCGAGGAAGGCGGTGCCGAAGGTGTTCACGCGGTCGAGCACGGCCTCGACGCGGAATTGCTCGGGGTCGATGCCGCCCTCCTGGTTGATCTGGGTGTTGCGGTTGAACCCGGTCGCCACCCGCTGGTCCACCGTGGGGTTTGGCATGAGATCGCCCGCGAGCTGTTCGATCACGAACTGGTCGTAGGGCAGGTCGCGGTTGAGCGCGTTCACGACCCAGTCGCGGTATTTCCAAATCTGGCGGGGCGCGTCGATCGAGTAGCCGTTGGAGTCGGCATAGCGCGCGACGTCGAGCCACGGGCGAGCCCAGCGTTCGCCGAAGTGGGGCGACGCCAGGAGCCGGTCGACCGCGCGTTCGTAGGCGTCGGGAGACGCGTCGGCGAGGAATGCCGCGGTCTCGGCCGGAGCGGGTGGCAGGCCGGTGAGGTCCAGCGATACGCGGCGAAGGAGGGTGGCCCGGTCGGCTTCCGGCGCTGGTGCGATGCGATCGGCGGCGAGGCGGGCTACGATGAAGCGGTCGATGTCGTTGCGCGGCCACGCCGCCGCGTTGGCTGGAGCGGCGGGCGGGTTGGGGCGCTTCGGCGCGATGAACGCCCAGTGCTCCCAACGGCCTGGTTCCTCGTTTTCGGGCGCCGGCGCGCCCGCCCTGACCCAGGCACGCAAAGTCGCGATTTCCGCCGCGGAGAGCAGCTCCTTCTTGTACGGCATCGCCGGTATGTCCGCATGGGTTCCCGCGATCACCGCGGTGAGGAGGCTCTCGCCGTCGCGACCGCGTTTCACCACCGACCCACTGGCGCCGCCCAGCCGGGCGAACTCCGCCGTGTCGAGCCGGAGGCCGGCCTCCTCCTTCTGGGCCCCGTGGCACTGGATGCAGTGCCGGGTGAGCAAAGGTTTCACCTCGCGCAGGTAATCAGGCGCGGAGGCTGCTCCGGCCGGTAGGGCCAGCAGGAGGGGGATGAACGCGAGTCCGGGCGACCTCATTCCCCGCGAATCTCCACAAGCCTTTGCCTGACCGCAACTCCCGCCTTGCGGTTCCCGCGGCCGCGCAGGCTCACGCTCCTTGCGCCTCAACGTGCTTCCGCAGCACCATCATCGTCTGGCCCATCACCTCGGAGAATTCCCGCAGGCGTTCAGCCGGGGGGGCTTTCGCTTCAGGGGCCTTTAGCTCGCGTTCCAGCTGGGCGGACAACTCCGTCAGGCGTCGGCAACCGAGCATCGCCGAGGAGCCTTTCAGACGGTGGAAGCGCCGCGACGCCGTCTTCAGGTCGGCGGCCGTGATCAGGGCGAGGATCTGCTCCACGTCGTGCTCGTTCGAGGCGATGAACATGCGGGCGGTGCGGACCAGCAGCTCGCGATTGCCGCCGAGGAAGCCCAGTGCGCTTTCGATGTCGAAAATCGGCGGGTGCGTCACCGCGGCGGCGGCCGGCGCCGGCGCCGCGCCGTTCCCGTTATTTCGCCGGACGCTCGGCGTGAGCCGGGCCACGGTCGCATAAAGCATAGAGGGCTCGACGGGCTTGCAGAGGACGTCGTCGATGCCCGAGGCGCGGTACCGATGGTGGTCGTGCTCCAGTACGTTGGCGGTGATCGCGATCACAGGCAGACGTTCGCAGCCCGGGGTTCGCCTGATCTCCTGGGTGGCCGAGACGCCGTCCATCACAGGCATCTGGATGTCCATCAGCACCACGTCAAAAGCCCCTTGGCGCGCACGCTCCACCGCCTCCAGCCCGCTGTCCGCCGTCTCCACGGAGCAGCCGGCGACCTCGAGCAGGCCACGCAGGATCTCCAGGTTCATCGGGACGTCGTCCACCACCAGGACACGGCGGCCGCGCAGGGCGTCGGTGAAGTCATCGGCACCGGCGACGCGGGTCGGATCCCCCGGAGGCTGTCCCGCCAGCGGCTCGCGGCCGGATACGGCGCGCACCAGGGAGTCCACGAGCGTTGATTCCGTCACCGGCTTGCTGATGACAACCTCGATGCCGGCCTCCGCCGCTGCGCCGAGCGCCTCCTCGCGGCCATGGGCGGTGACAAGCAGGACGGCGGGGCAGGAGGAGCGGGGAACCAGCTCCCGCACCCGGCGGGTGGTCGCGATGCCGTCGAGTTCGGGCATGCGCCAGTCGAGCAGCAAAACGTGGAAAGGCTGGCCTGCCTTGTGCGCGGCCACGACATGCGCCACGGCCTCGGCGCCGGAGGCTGCGGTCTCCACGGTCACCGGGAACGGGCTCAGCAGGCCGGAGATGACGGTGCGGGCGGTTGGGTTGTCGTCGACCACGAGAACCCGGCGCCCCTGCAGTTCCTGCCGGGGCGAAAACTCGGCGCCCCGCCGGGAGAGATGCAGCCGGGCGGTGAACCAGAAGGTGCTCCCGCGCCCGAGCTCGCTGGTCGCGCCCACCACGCCGCCCATCCGCTCGGCGAGGCGGCGGCAGATCGCGAGGCCGAGTCCCGAGCCTCCGTGCACGCGGGTATCCGAATTGTCGATCTGCTCAAAGGGCCGGAACAGGCGCCCGAGGTGCTCGGGGGCCACTCCGATGCCGGTGTCGGTGACGGAGAAGCGGAGCAGGGCAGAGTCGGCCTCCTGCCGTTCGAGGTCGACCCTCACGGTAATCTCGCCGCGTTCGGTGAACTTAATGGCGTTCGAGACGTAGTTGAGCAGCACCTGCGCGAGCCGGACGGGGTCGCCGCGCACCTGGCGCGGCACGTCCGGGGCGACCGAGAACGCCAGCTCCAGCCCCTGCGCCTGCGCGCGGGCCGCGGTCATCGTGCTCACGCGCTCCAGGACGCCGTCGATCGCGAGGTCGACGTCGTCGAGCACGATCTTGTCGGCCTCGAGCTTCGAGAGGTCGAGGATGTCGCTCACCAGGCCGAGCAGGTGGTTGCCCGACTCGTGGATGTCGGAGAGATTTTTCCGGATGCGCGGGTCCTCCGCGCGGCGCATGGTGAGGTAGGCGAGGCCGATGATCGCGGTGAGGGGGGTCCGGATCTCGTGCGACATGTTGGCGAGGAACGCGCTCTTGGCCTGGTTGGCACGCTCCGCCTGTTCCTTGGCCTCGCTCAGCTGGACGCGGATGCGCTCCAATTCCTGGATGCGCTCGTAGAGATCGCGGGTCGCGCGCTCGGCGATGTTTTCCGCCTCCTCCAGCGCGCGACGCTGGCGCGCCACGCGTTGTTCCAGCTGCTGGATCCGCACCCGCGGATCTTCCCCCTCCGACGTCATGATGCCGCGGGCTCGAACCGGCAGACCATGAGGCAGGACTCGTCGCCCCGGTGCATGCAGCGCGGCTGCTCGATGACGGCCTTCTCGCCGAACACGTCGGCGGCCCCGTGGATCAGTCCCTCGGCGAGAGCGCACATCTTTTTCTTCGAGCGGTATTCCAGTTCCAGCTCGTTGGGAGCGCTGCGGCGGAAGCCGAAATCGGGGGCCTCGGCCCCGGGGTACAGCTTTCGCACCTCCGGGTGGATGATCTCGTTCAGCGTGAGAATGAACGGGATGGTCTGCCGGTGGCGCGTGAAGAAATCGGGGTAGCGCTCGCGCAGCAACGGCATGGCCTTGCGGCCGAACCAGGTGAGGATTTCGCCCTGCGGACGGCCGGTGGCTTCCGACGCCGCCGCCACGAGACCGAGCAGTTCCTCGTCAGGATAACTACCGAGGCTGGTGTAGGTGCCGCTGGCGCCGGACTTCTCCAGCAGGGCATCCCAGACGCCGTCGCCGTGCGCCTCGGTCACGACTTTTTCGAGCAGGATGAAGATGATTCCTTTCATGGATGTGGGTGGAGAATGAGGCCTTGGGTGGGTGGAACACCCTAGTTGTCTGGCGGGGTGCCCCCGAGCGCAAACTTATAGCGGTCAAAACCCGGGAAATCCCCCGCGTCCGCGCTGCTGTTGCATCGCTTCCATTTGCCGCATCATCTTCTTCCCGCCGCCGCCCTTCATCAGCTTCATCATCTGCTGCATCTGCTGGAACTGCTTCATCAGCTGGTTCACCTCGATGATCTTCACGCCCGAACCGTCGGCGATGCGCTTGCGGCGGCTGCCGTTCAGGATGTCAGGCTTCCGCCGCTCCTGCGGCGTCATCGAGCGGATGATCGCCTCGGTGCGCGCCATCTGGCGGTCGGCGTCGGGCGGCAGCTGCATCCCGCTCATGCCGGGTATCATGCCCATCAGGCTCTGCATGGAGCCCATCTTTTTCACCTGCTGCATCTGCGCCAGAAAGTCGTCCAGATCGAACTCCGCCTTGCGCATCTTCTCCGCCATCCGCTCCGCCTCGCGCTGGTCGATGTTCTCCTGCGCCTTCTCGACCAACGAGACCACGTCGCCCATCCCGAGGATGCGCGACGCCAGCCGGTCGGGGTGAAATGGCTCGAAGTCCGTCGTCTTCTCGCCCGTGCCCACGAACTTGATCGGCACGCCGGTGACTCCCTTGATCGAGAGCGCCGCGCCGCCGCGGGTGTCGCCGTCGAGTTTGGTAAGGATGAGTCCGGTGAGCTGCAGGGCGTCGTGAAACGCCTTCGCGACGTTGACGGCCTCCTGGCCCAGGGCGCCGTCGGCGACCAGCAGCACTTCGTCGGGCTGCACGCGCGCCCGGAGCTTCTTCACTTCCTCGATCAGGTCGGTGTCGATTTGCAGGCGTCCGGCGGTGTCGAACAGGATGCAATCGGCCGAGGCGGCCTGGGCGGCCGCGAGGGCCGCGGCTCCAATCGCGGGGACGTCCTTCGAGACGCGGTCAGCGTAGAAACCGAGCTCCTCCTGGCGCGCCAGGATCTCGAGCTGGTCGATGGCGGCCGGGCGATAGACGTCGGCGCCGACGACGAACAGCCGGTAGCCGCGTTTCTTGAGCAGCCGGCCGAGCTTGGCGGTCGAGGTGGTTTTGCCGGAGCCGTGAAGACCCACCATGAGGATCCGCAGGGGCCGGGCGGTGGAGAGGGCGTTGGAGCCTTCGCCGAGCAGCTTCACCAGCTCGTCGTGGATGACCTTCACCACCTGCTGGCCGGGGGCGACGCCCTTCAGCACCTCGCGGCCGACGCATTCCTGCTGGATGCGCTCCACGAAGTCTCGGGCGACCCGGAAATGCACGTCGGCGGCCAGCAGGGCGGTGCGCACCTCGCGGAGCGCCTCCGCCATGTTTTCCTCGGTGAGCTTGCTGACGCCGCGCAGGCCGCGGAGGGCCTGGCCAAGTTTCTCGGTGAGCGACTCG
>CAXRGI010000114.1:0-2680 GCA_964229935.1 Opitutales bacterium | reverse complement strand
AAAACCTGTTGGGTGTGGCCGCGGCTGAAGCCGCGTAAGTTCCCGGCCCGCGATCTTCGCAGAGCGGTTCCGCAAAGGGAGCGGAGCCGGCCCGGCCAAACAATTGCCTCGCATCGGGGCGGCGCGACTCGGCAGGTTTTGACCACCCAAACCCGGCCTCCCCCGCCATCTCGCCCATCCATGACCCCGACCACCCCCAGTATCCTCAGCCGCCGTCTCGTGCTTTCGTTTACCGCCCTCGCCCTCGTCGCCGCAGCGCGTCTCGCGGCCGCTTCGGGCTTCACCGCCGAGAAGTCGGCTGCCGGCGTGAAGATCTCCCACGACGGGAAGCCGTTCGCCGAATACGTGATCGGCGAGGCGAACAAGCCTTACCTCTTCCCCGTGTTCGGCCCGACGGGCAAAGCCATGACCCGCGCCTATCCCATGAAGAAGGTCGAGGGTGAGCAGTTCGACCACTACCACCACCGAGGGATTTGGTTCGGCCACGAGAACATCAACGGCGTCAACTCGTGGACCGAGCGCGGCACCTCCACCAACGGGCTGCCCGACGACCAACTCAACGCCAAGCAGAAGGCCGCCCTCGCCAAGGCCCTGCCCCACCTCGGTTCCGTCCGTCACCGCACGTTCCGCGAGGTCACGTCCGGCCCCGACCGCGCCGTGCTCGTCTCGGAAAACGACTACCTCGACGCGCAGGGGAAGAAATACCTCACGGAGATCCGCCGGCTCACCTTCCGCGCCGAGTCCGGCGCACGCCTCATCGACTGGGACCAGGAGTTCATCGCCTCCGAGGGCGACGCGGTTTTCGGCGACATGAAGGATGCCGGCGTGAACATCCGCGTCCCTTCATCCATGGCGGTCGACACCAAGCAGGGCGGCCGGCTGGTGCTGGCCAACGGCAAGGAAGGCGCCGCCGCCTGGGGCACACGCGCGACCTGGGCCTCCTATTCCGGCAAGGTTGACGGCGAACTCGTCGGCGTCGCGCTCTTCAACCACCCCTCGAGCTTCCGCCATCCGACCAGCTGGCACGCCCGCACCTACGGTCTCCTCACCGCCAATTGCTTCGGCTCGCTCGACAAGGCCGATCCCAACGGCCCGCACACGCTGAAGAAGGGCGAGAAGCTCGTGCTGCGCCACCGTTTCTACCTGCACGCGGGCGACGAGAAATCCGGTGGAGTCGCGGCCGCCTACGATCGCTACGCGAAGGAGAAGAAGTAATCCGCCGCACCGCCTTTTCCGCGGCAACCTGCCTCAGGCCGGTAAACAGCCGAGGCGGTGGCAGTCGCGTAACGAGGAGAATACCGCATGCCCCGTCCTCCGGGTCTCCCTCCTCTCGCCCGTCTCCCAAGCATCACCCTCCTTCCTCTTGAGCCCATGCCTTGAGCCGCCTGAGCCTCTTCGCGGCCAACCCAGGGCATGGTCGCCAGGAGGCTCAAGGGCTGGACCCAATCCACCGGCCGCGATCGCTTGAATTTTCAGCGTCTTCCGCGCCTTCCGCGGGCCCACCTCGTCTTCGTGTCTTTCGTGCGTTTCGCGGTGGCCCCGTCTCCAACGTCTTCAATGTCTTCCACGTCTCCCCTGTCTTCCCCTCTTCCCCGCCCCCGTCCTTGACCGACCCGCGGGGCGGCGGCTAGAACTCGCTCCTTATGTCCGCCGATTCCGCCCCTTCCGCCGTGTCCATGGACGCCATCGTCGCGCTCGCGAAGCGCCGCGGCTTCATCTTCCAGTCGTCCGAGATCTACGGCGGGCTCAACGGCTTCTTCGACTACGGTCCGCTCGGCGTGGAGCTGAAGCGGAACATCCGCGACTGCTGGTGGAACGACATGGTGCGGCGCCGCGAGGACATCGTGGGCCTCGAGTCGTCCATCATCATGCACCCGAAGGTGTGGGAGGCCTCGGGCCACGTCGCCGGCTTCACCGACCCGCTGGTCGATTGCAAGGTGAGCAAGCAGCGGTTCCGCGCGGACCAGTTGTTCTTCGCGCCGGTCGTCGTCGACGGCAAGACGGTGGGCTACGTCAGCGCGCTGGAGAGCGAGCGCACCACGGAGGCCCTCCAGGAAGCCGCCGAGACGATGAAGCGAAAGAAGGCCATCCAGGGAGCGCTCGCGCCCGTGGAGCCGCGTGACTTCACCGAGGCGAAACCCGAGGAGATCGCGCTCATCCCGTCCCCCGCGACCGGCGAGGCGGGCAGCCTCACCGAGCCCCGCGCGTTCAACATGATGTTCGAGACGCACGTCGGCCCGATGCGCGACTCGGCCTCCGTCGCCTACCTGCGCCCCGAGACGGCCCAGGGCATGTTCGTCGACTTCCGCAACGTGGTGGACACCGGGCGCGTGAAGCTGCCGTTCGGCATCGCGCAGATCGGAAAGTCGTTCCGCAACGAGATCACGCCGCGCAACTTCATCTTCCGCTCGCGCGAGTTCGAGCAGAGGGAGATGGAGTACTTCATCCATCCCGACGCGGACTGGCTCGCCTGCCACGAGGAGTGGCTCAAGTGGTGCCGCGCGTGGCTGCTCAGCATCGGCCTGCCCGAGTCGCACCTCTCGCTGCACGAGCACCCGAAGGCCAAGCTGGCGTTCTACTCGCGCCGCACGGTCGACATCATGTTCCGCTACCCGTTCGGGGTGCAGGAACTCTGGGGCATCGCCGCGCGCAGCGACTACGACCTCCAGCAGCACCAGAA
>CAXRGI010000113.1:0-11409 GCA_964229935.1 Opitutales bacterium | reverse complement strand
ACGATATAACTGATGATCGCGACGATCAGGATCCCGAGGATGATGGCGATGTAGTCGAGCCAGTGGGACGCGAGCGACGTAAAGCCGACGGTGACGGCGATCGATCCGGGGCCGCTGAGCATCGGCAGCGCGAGGGGCGAGAAAGAGACGTCGCGCTTGGCGCGCGCCTCCGCCTCGGCCGGGTCTTCGCGCCGCGGATCGCGCGGCGCGCCGAGGAGCATCGTCGAGCCGATGCCGGCCACGAGGAAGCCGCCCGCGATGCGCAGGCCCGGGATCGAGATCCCGAAGAAGTTCATGATGAAGGTGCCGCCGATCAGGAAGCTGACCAGGATCCCCACCATGTAGAAGCAGGCGTGGCGCAGCTGCTGCAGGCGGCGCTCGCGCGAATCGCCCTCGGTGATGGCGAGGAAGCTCGGCGCCGCGGCGAGCGGATTGATGATCGGCAGGAGCGCGATCACCGTGCCGATGATCAGCTCCCAGAAGTGGTCGACCTGCTGCATGGCGCGACGGTAGCGGCGCGCCGGGAAAAAGCTACCAAAGCTCGACCGGACCACGCGGCACGGGAATGGCCTCCCGGCTCGCCTCCTCGGGGTCATCGGCCGCCCGCAGGAACGACGGCACCAGCGGCGCCGGCGCGAACTTTGGCAACAACTCGCCGTTTTCGTCGCAGAACTGCCGGCGCCACGCGATGTACTCCTCAATCGCAGCATCGAAGTCGGCCCGCGAGGCAATGGTCAGGATACGGCGCTTGAACGGCTTCGCCGGCCCGAAGCGACGCGCGTACCACGGGGCCACGCGGCGGAAAAGTCGCGCGCCGTGCTCCTCACCATGAAACTCGACGTAACGGTCGAAATGCCGGCGCAACACGCGCAGCCGCTCGTGGAAGCCCGGCTCCGGTAACTCCTCGCCCGTCCGCAACAAGTGCGCCGTGCGCCGGAAAATCCACGGGTCATAGAACGCGCCCCGACCCACGCTCACGCCCGCGCAGCCCGTCTCGGCCAGCATGTGCCGTGCACCCGCCGGCGTGGTCACGTCGCCGTTGCCGATCACGGGGATCCGCGGAACCGCCTCCACCACCGCGCGGATGCCAGCGAGGTTCACGGTCCCGGCGAAACCTTGCGCGCGCGTCCGCCCGTGCACGAAGACCGCCGCCACCCCCGCGTCCTCCAACGCGCGCGCCAGATCCGGCGCGGTGAGGTTTTCCTCGTCCCAGCCGAGCCGCATCTTGGCGGTCACCGGAATCCGCACCGCCGACACCATGCCGCGCACCAGCGCCGCGGTGCGCTCCAGCTCCGTCATCATCGCGGAGCCGCCGCCGATCTTCGTCACCTTCCGCACCGGGCAACCCATGTTGATGTCGACGGAATCGGCGCCCAGCTCCTGGCACATCACGGCCGCGTCGCGCATCTCCTCGGGCACGCTGCCGAACACCTGGATCGCGAACGGCCGGTCGGCCGGCGACGAGGCGACCAACCGCAGGGCGTTGCGATTGCGTTCCAGCAGCGAGCGGGCGTTGACGAGGTCCGTTGTCGCCCAAGCCAGCCCGCCGAGCTCCCGCACCGTCAGGCGCATGGGCAGGTTGGTGTAGCCCGCCAGCGGCGAGAGAAAGAGGTTGGAGGTGAGCTCGTAGGGACCCAGACGCACGCGGCCGAAAGCGTGCGACCCGCCGCGCGCCGCGCAACCCGGGACCACCAGCCGGCCTTTGTGACCTATTACGCGACAAAGGCCGGGTTGCGTCGTGTGGGGGAACGCGCTGATGGTTGCGGTTCCACCGTGCCCGATCCGCGCCCCCACTCCCAGCCACCGCACCGCGGCCCCGATCCGCGCGGCGCCCAGCGCCCCGCCGGGGCGCCCGCCTCGCCAGGCGGCCCCGGCGGGCGTGGTCAGCGCAATCCGCGCGATCCGCGCTCGGGCGGCCGGCCCACGCCGGGCGCCCCCGTCTCCGCGCCCCGCGCCGCGCCCGCTTTCCCCGCAGCCCCGCGCCCGGCGCCGGTGGCGGCCGTCGTCGCGGCCTCGGGGGTGCCCCATGGCTCGCGCGAAGGCGGCTGGCTGCCCGACCTCGTCTACACCGGGGACAAATTCGAGGCCGGGTTGGCTTTCTTCGCCGACGCCACCGGCCGCATCACCCGCTTTTCCCGGGAACCCGCCGACCTGGCGACGGCCCGCCGACTCGCGGGGCAGGCTGCGCTGCCCGGGCTCGTCAACGCCCACTCGCACGCGCTGGCCCGGCTCATGCGTGGGGAGGATGAAGGCGGCCGGTTCAGCCATTTGCTGCCTCCGGCGGCGCTCGCGGCGCGGCTGGGCCCGGAGGATGTCTTCGACGCCGCGCGGCTGGTGTTTCTGGAAATGCTGCTGTCCGGCGTGACCTGCGTCGGCGAGTTCCACGCGCTGCACCGCGGCGGCGATGGCGCCGTCGCGGCGGTGGACCTTGGTCGCGAAGTCGTGCGGGCGGCGCATGATGTGGGCCTTCGCATCGCGCTGCTGCGCGTGGCGGTCCTGCGCGGAGATGAGGCGAGCGGAGAGTCCGCGCCACCGGCCGGCGCGGTCAGTGCCTCCGCCGAGCAATTCACGCGGGAGACCGAGATGCTGCGGGTGGCGCTCGAGCGCGACTACCCGGCGGATGAAGTGTGGCTGGGCGTCGCTCCCGAGTCGCTCGCCACGGTGCCTCCGGAGGGCTTCAAGGTGATCGCGGCCTACGCGCGCGCCCAGCGGCTCCGTCTCCACACGCACGCCGCCTCCTCGTCCGGCGACGTGGCGGCCTGCGTCGCGCAGCACGGACGGACACCCGTGGCCCTGCTCGCCGAACTCGGGTTGGTCGACAAGCGCTTCACCGCGGTGGATGCGCGTCATTTGACCGGTGACGAAATCCAGATTTTGGGCACGGCCCGGGCGGCGGCCTGCGTCACTCCCGGCGCGCCCGCCCCCGTGGAGGCGCTCCTCGCCGCGGGCGCCGGAGTCGCCGCCGGCACGGATGCGCACGCGCCGGCCAACCCGCTCTCCCTCGCTAGCCAGCTTCCGGTGGTGGATACCGCCGCGGCCTGGCGGGCGGCGACCACCGGTGGCGCGCGCAGCCTCGGCGCGACCGGCGGCGCCCTCGAGGTTGGCCGCCCCGCGGATTTCTTCACGGTGAACCTCGGCGATCCGGCGCTGGCGGGAGTCGAGGCGCGCGGATTGCCGGCGGTACTGCTGGGCGCGCTGGACCGCCGGTCGATCCGGGATGTTTGGGTGGGAGCGAGACAACGCATCGCGGGCGGGCGTCACGTCGCGCAGGGTCAGATCGTCGGACGCTTTATCGGGCTGCAGGACCGCCTGCGCGGACGCACGCCCGCGCAAACGACGACCGCGGAGACGGCGGGTTGACCGCGGGCGGGCGCGGTCTTTTGGTTCGACCGGATGACACCTTCCCTCGTTGTGCTGGCCGCCGGGATGGGCTCGCGCTACGGCGGGCTGAAGCAGATCGATCCGGTGGGCCCGGGCGGGGAAACCGTGCTTGATTACGCGGTCTTCGACGCGCTGCGGGCGGGCTTCGGGCGCGTCGTGTTCGTGATCCGCCGCGACTTCGAGGAGGTCTTTCGGGAACGAGTCGGGTCGCGCTACGCGGGAAGAATCGCGGTGGAGTATGTCTTCCAATCCCTCGACGCCCTGCCGGGGGGATTCACCGTGCCGGCCGGTCGCGAGAGGCCGTGGGGCACGGGCCACGCCGTCTGGTGCGCACGCGCGGCGCTGCCCGGGAACTTCGCCGTCATCAACGCCGACGATTTTTACGGTGCCGACGCCTTCGCGCAGCTCGGCCGGTTTCTATCCGCGGCGAGCGGACCCCGCTTCGCGATGGTGGGATTTCGCCTCGCCAACACCCTCTCGGAGCACGGCGGCGTCTCGAGGGGCGTGGCGCGCGTCAACGCCTCCGGCGAAATGCTCTCGGTCGAGGAAGTGCACGGCATCGTGGCGGCGGAGGTCGGCCCGGGCCGGCGTTACTCGGGCGAGGAACCCGTATCCTTGAACTGCTGGGGCTTCACGCCCGCTCTGTTCGCCGGTCTGGACCGGCGCTTTCCGGATTTCCTGCGGGAGCGATCGGGCGACCTGAAGGCGGAGTTCTACCTGCCCGCGGCGGTTTCGGCGATGGTGGCGGCGGGCGAGGCCTCGGTGGAAGTGCGCCGGACCTCCAGCTCGTGGGTCGGCGTGACCTACCGCGAGGACAAGCCGCGCGTGCAGGAGGCAATCGGTGCGCTGGTGCGTGCGGGGCAGTATCCGGAACGTCTCTGGGATTGATCGGCCGCGGGTTCCGTCGCTTGACCGTGACGGACGTGGACCTAGCTTTCGTCATCCCCATGCGTTTCCGTCCGGCGCTTTTTCTGCGGCTGCTCCCGCCCCTGCTGGCGGCGATCCCCGGCAATCTGCCGGCGCAGGGACGGTCGCCTTTCACGCCGCCGGCCGCCGCGGCGCCCGCCGCCGCCGCAACCTCCACCGCCGGAGGACTGGAGTTCCGGGGCAACATCGATCTGGGCGACGGCATGCAGTTCCGCCTGTTCGACCCGGCGAAGAAGAGCGGCGTCTGGTTGCGCCTTAATCAGCGCAACGAGGAATTCGATGTCGTGGCTCGGCGCTACGACGACGAGCAGAAAGCCCTGACCATCGAGCACCAGGGCAGGTCACTCACGCTAACGATGCGCGTGGCCAAGGTGGTATCCGGCGGCGCGCCGGCACAACCTCCGCCTCCCGCGCCGGCTCCGGGAGCGCCGCCTCCCGCAGTCAACGTTGCTCCGGCCGTGACCCAGAGCGTGGTGGTGAATCCGACACCGGCCGACGAGCAGCGACGGCTGGAAGCTGTCGCCGCCGAGGTGGCGCGGCGTCGCGCGCTGCGAGAGCAAGCCGCCCAGCAGGTCAACCAAGGCGTGGTTCCGACCCCGCCGGCGACGCCGCAGGCGCGCTGAGTTCCCGCGGCTCAGCGCCAGTCGATCAGCTCGACCTCGAAGATCAGCGTGGCCCTGCCGGGAATCTTCGGGGGCGAGCCCTTCTCGCCGTAGCCGAGCCAGTGGGGGATGATGAGGGTGCGTTTCTCACCCTTTTTCATGAGGGGAAAAGCCTCGTCCCAGCCCTTGATCACGGCGCCGGTGCCGACACGGAAGACGAAAGGCGTACCGCGGCGGTAGGAGCTGTCGAAACTCGTTCCGTCCAGCAGGCGTCCCTCGTAATGCGCGATGACCTCGGCGCCGGGCGGCGGGGTCGCGGTGCCAGTGCCGGCCCGACGAATGACATAACGCAGGCCAGAGTATCGGCGAACCGCCGATTGGTAATGCTCGGTCAGGTACAGGTCATCCTCCGTGCTCACCTGGGGCACCTTCTTGTCCATCGCCTCGCGCATGGCCTTGTTGAGCGGCCGGTCGCGCGGGTCGTTGCGGGCCAGGATCCCGGAGCGGGTCACCAAGGCGACCGTGGCGAGAAGGGCACCCAGCAGAAGCAGATAGAAAAGGCTGCGCATGGATAAGGACCTCATCCGTATGCGGTCGGCCGGGGTTGGCAAACCCCGAGGCGAAACGCCTCCGGTCGTCCCGCCCGACGCTTGCGGTGAAGGAGTCGTTCGCCGACCCTCCGGCCTAGCCGCCATGCCCACGCCTCGTCTTGGATCACGTCGCCGCCGACCCTTCATGATCGTGACGCTGGTCCTGGCGGGCGTCGGATCGGCGGGCGGAGCCGAACCGTTCACCTTCGCAGCGATGGGCTGCCTGCCGTACGGCCGCCACGCCGGCGGGGAGGAGGCTTTCGGGCGTTTGCTGGTGGAAATCAACCGGCAGCGCCCCGCCTTCGCCGTGCACTTGGGCGACATCCTCGGCAGCGACGAACGATGCACCGACGAGCTTCTGCTGCGTCGCCGCGGACAGTTCGACTCGGTCGAGACCGCGCTGGTTTACACCCCGGGTGATAACGAGTGGACCGACACTCACTCGGAGCGCGCGGGCCGTTTCGAGCCCCGCGAGCGGCTCGCCCGGATCCGGGAGCTCTTTTTCGCCGAGGAACGCAGCCGCGGGCAGCGGCCGATGCCCCTCGTGACCCAGCGCCGGGACGCCGCGCACCAGCGCTACGTGGAAAATGCCCGCTGGTCGGTGGGAGGGGTGATGTTCGCGACGGCGCACGTCGTGGGTAGCCAGAATAACCACCAACCGAAAGTGCCTGGGGCGTTGGAAGAGTGGCGCGCGCGCGACGCCGCCAACGCGGCGTGGGTACGCGAGGTTTTTGCGGCGGCGCGGGCGGACAAAGCGCCCGGCGTGGCCTGGTTCTTCCAGGCCGATCCTTTCGCCGCCGACCGCGGCCGTCCGGGCTACGACGCGGGCTTCGAGCTTTTCCTGCGGACGATCGAGACGGAGGCACGCGCCTTCGGAAGGCCGGTGCTCCTCGTGCACGCCGATGAGCACAGTTACCGGATGGAGGTCGCCGTGCGCTTCACCGCGGACGGTGATCGCGTGCCGAATGTCACCCGGCTGGAGACCTTCGGCGGCCGGGATTTCCACGGTGTGCTGGTCGCCGTCGACCCCGCGTCAGCCGCGGTTTTCGCCGGTGGTCCGCTGATCGTGCCGGGAAATCCCCCGCCGCAACTCCCGCGAAAAAAGGGCCCCCTGCCCTGATCATGATACCCGGCAGCGGCAGCCCCGCGGCTCTGCGCCGCGTGCTGGTTGAACTCGCGCAGGAACGCGGGCCCGGGGCGACTTTCTGTCCGTCCGAGGCCGCCCGCCGTCTCGCGAGGGACTGGCGTCCTCTGATGCCGGCGATCCGCGCCACCGCCGCCCGCCTGGTCGCCGCCGGCCGCCTATCGTGCACGCAACGGGGCGAGCCCGCCGATCCCCGGCTGGCCCGCGGACCGATCCGGCTGGGTGCGCCGGTCAAGGCCGATCAACCGCCGGCGATGACCAAGGGTCTGACGCGCACCCCATCTCGCACCCGGTCGCCCGGATAAACCACGAGTCGCTCGCCCTCGCGCAGCCCCTCGTTGATCTCGGTTTGCACGCCATTGGAGCGTCCCGGTTTCACGACGCGTGAGACGGCGCGGCCGCCCTCGACCACAAAGGTGCGCCACTCCGCACCCTGGCGGAACAAGGCCCCGGCGGGGGCCTGCAAGGAGGAGGCGCTTTCCCACGTAACCACCCGCGCCTCCACCCGGAAACTGTCCCCCAGCGTGGCGCGCTTCTCGACGGGGTCCGTGAAATCGGCGATGACATAGACCCGCTGCTCCTCGACCCCGAGCGCGGAGATCTTGGTGAATGCCGAAGGCTCCACGAGCCGCACGCGCGCGGCCAGCGGCTCCGGGCCGCCCCATTGTTCCAGCATCACCCGCGCCCCCGGCCGGATCACGACGCCGTCCCGCGACAGCGCCTCGATGCGTACCTCCAGATCCGTCGGATCACCGACCTCAAGGAGCGGGAAGCCCGCGGAAACCATCCGCGAGCTCTCCTGCATGACCCGGAGGATGCGGCCGCTGACGGGCGCGGTGATCACAAGGGGCTCCCCGCTCCCGCCCGCCAGGCCGCGGGAGAGCAACGCCTGCGCCTGCTGTAATTCGAATCCCGCGACCTGCGCGGCGAATTCCGCCGCCCGCTGCTCCGCCGCGGCCGTCTCCCGTCGCGTGCGCGCGAGATCGGCTTCCTGGGCCGAGATCACGTTGGACGCCCGCAACCCGCGGGCGCGGGAATCCTCCGTGGCGGCGAGCGCGGCGGCGGACTCGGCGCGGGCCCGCTGCGCGAGCGCGGCCTCCCGCGCGGCCTCGGCGGCCTTCACCCGGGCCTCGGCCTGCGCCTGCAGGCGCGCGTCGAGGAAATCGGCGCCACCCGCCTCGATGACGGCGAGCACGGTCCGGCCGGCCACGACCTCGGCGCCGGCCTTCCAATCGATGCGCCGCAGCTGTCCGGCGACCGGCGCCGTGATGACATAGCGATTCTTGACCCGCGTCATGCCCTCCTCGTCCACCGTGACCACCAGCGGTCCGCGACGCACCGCGGCCACCTCGACAGGTGCGGCCGCGGGCCAGAGTCCGGCGACGATGAGCGCCACGAGCGCGGCGGCGCCAAACCATGGCAGGCGACGACGCCAAGCGGGGGCGCCGGACCGGACGGCAGGCGGAGAGGGTGACTTGGCGGCGGGCTTCATGAAGGATGGGCGGCGAATGGGACGGTCAATCGGCGACTTTCAGGGCGCTCACCAGATCGATCTCGGCGAGCTTGCGCGCGGCGAACACGGCCGACAAGGCCGAGGCGACGGCGACGACGAGGACGGCAAAGGCGTAATTGGCCGGGGTAAGCACGAGCGGAAGGCGAACGGTCTCCGTATTCACGGTCGTGATGATGCCGGCGGCGAAAACCGAGCCGATGATCAAACCGAGCGGCAACGCGACCAGGGTGAGGATCACGAGCTCACCGACGAGCACGGCCCCGACCTCCCCGCGGGTGAAACCCAGCACGCGCAGCGTGGCGAGTTCGCGGGCGCGCTCGGAAAGCGAGATGCGAGCGCTGTTGTAGATGATGCCGAAAGCCACGACGGTGGCGAAGAACGAGTAGATCTTCTGGAGGAGACCGATGCTTTCGGCGGTGGTTTTGCGGAAGCCGTCGCGTAGCGCGTCCTTGATGATGCAGCCGCCGATCCGCGGTGTCTCCTTCACGGCGGCGACGAACTCGCCCCAGCGGGCCTTGTCGACCACGACGTGCGCGCCCGAGATCCGGTCCCCCTCCAGCATGAGGCGGTTGAGGGCGTGCCGCTCCATGTAGGCGGCGGTGCCGGCAAAGTCCTCGGCGAGGCCGACCACGGGAATCGCCACCTCTCGGTCGCGGCCCTCGAGCACCCGTGCGATGACGGTGTCGCCCGGCTGGATCATCATCACCTCGGCGAGCTTGGCGGACATGATGATGCCACGCTCCGGCAGCCGCAGCTGGCGCGGTTGCGCGTCGATGACCCGGCTAAGGGTAGCCTCGGCCGGCAAACCCTGCAGGAGCAGCCGGCGGGTGATCGCACCGGACTTCAGCTCCACCTGCACGAACCGGAACGGCTCGGCCCGCACCACTCCGGGCAGGTGCCGGAAATCATGCAGACCGCGCTCGGGCCCGGGCTCGACGAGCGACAACGTGACGGTCTGCCGCTGGATCACGTCCCACTGGAAATCGATCACGTAAGCGATCCCGTCGCGGAACGAGTTCGGCACGATCAGGATCCCGGTGGCGAGGGCGAGCGCCAGGCAGGTGAGCGCGCTGCGCACAGGCCGGCGCTGGATATTGCGGAACGCCATGCGCAAGGAAGGGCCCGACCAACGGGCGAAGCCGACCCGCTCGAAGAGCGACGGCTGGAAGCGGGCCGGCGGCTCGGGCCGCATCGCCTCGGCCGGCGGCAATCGCACCGCGCGCCGCACCGCCCCGGCCACACCGGCGAAAGCCGCGCCGGCGCTCACGGCTGCGGCCACGCCGAGGACACCGTAGTCGACGCGGAACTCGAGCGAGGGAAACCGGAAGAACAGGTGGTACATGTCCACCAGCAGACCACCGAGCACGACACCGCCGGCCGAGCCGAGCAACACGCCGGCCGCCACGATCCCCAGGGAGAACTTGAAGTAATGCGCGCCGATCTGCCGGTTGGAGAAGCCGCAGGCCTTGAGCATCGCGATCTGTTCCCGTTGCAGCGCGATCTGCCGGCTCATCACCGAATTGGTCATGAACGCGGCCACGCTCAGGAACACCAGCGGGAAGGCGATCGCCAGCCCCTCGAGGATGCGGATTTCGTCGTCGAGCCGTCGGTGCGACGGGTGATCGATCCGGCCGTACGCGCCGCGACCGCCGTAGGGCTGGAGGATCCGGTTCAGGGCCGCGATCACGCCGCCCTCCGAAGCCCCGGGCGCGAGCGTGAGCGCGACGGAATTGAAGGCCCCGTACAGCTGGAACGCCGTCGCGAGTTCACGGTAGGGCATCCAGAAGACGCCATAAGTGCGGTTGTCGGGCAAAGCCGCCCCGGGCGGCGCCTCGAAGACAAACTCGGGGGAAAGGACGATCCCGGAAATCCGGAAGGTCTCCTTGGCCCCGTTCAGCAGGGCGGAAATGGTGTCACCGGGTCGCAGACCGTGCGCTTCCGCAAACGCCTCGCCCACCGCCAGCTCACCGCGCGAGGCGCGGCCTTCCGGCAGCCGGCCCGCGCGGACGTGCAGGCGGTTTAGGCGCGGCTCACCCCGCTCGGGCAACGAATTGATCAGGCCGACCGCCGGCTCGGCGAGTCCGCGCACATCGAGCGTCACCTGCACGGCGATACCGGTCTGCACGTGCGCCACGCCGGGGATCGCAGCCAGCTCCGCCTCGACCGACTGCGGTGCGCGCTTCAAACGCGCGAAAACCTCCGCGAACCGGTTGCCCCCGTAATACTCGTCGCGCGTCGTCGACAGCGAGAGGATCAGCGACCGCGTCATGATCATCATCGCCAGTCCGCAGGCCATCACCAGCGCGACGGCGAGCGCCTGGGTCGAAAGCGCCCGCAGGTCGCGGCGCAGCTTGCGGTCGAGCATGCTCATCGCGGGCCCGTGGTCACCACGCGAGGTCGCGCACGGCGCCGCGCGTGGCGTTCTCACGGGCGTGAACGATGCGGCCGTCGGACAGCGTGAAAACGCGATCGGCCATGTCGGCGAGGATCGCGTTGTGCGTGATGATGACGGCGAGCGTGCCGAGCTCGCGGTTGATACGCTCGATCGCCTCCAGGACGGTGATCCCGGTGTGGACGTCGAGAGCCCCGGTGGGCTCGTCGCAGAGGAGGACCTCGGGGCGCTTGGCGATGGCGCGCGCAATCGCAACGCGCTGCTGCTCGCCCCCGGAAAGCTGCGCTGGGAAGTGGTCCAGGCGGTCGGCGAGGTCGACCATCGCGAGCGCCTCCTCCGGCGCCATGGGGTCGCGGCAGATTTCCGTGATCAACGCCACGTTCTCCCGGGCGGTCAGGCTTGGGATCAGATTGTAGGCCTGGAAGACGAACCCCACCGCGTCGCGGCGGAAAAGCGTAAGCCCGGCCTCATCCATCCCGGCGAGGTCGCGGCCGCGATAGCGCAACACGCCGCTGGTCGGCGAATCGAGCCCTCCCAGCTGGTTGAGCAGGGTCGACTTGCCGCTGCCCGAGGCGCCCAACAGCACGATGAGTTCGCCGGCGAAGAGATCGAGGTCGACCCCCGCGAGAGCGGTAACGGCCGCCGTACCTTCGCCGTAGATCCGCTCCATGCCCCGCACGTGGTAGACCGGCTCGCCGTTTCGTCCCGCGCTGGAAGCGGTTGATGGAGGAACGGGGAGGGAGCTCGGCATGGAACGAAGCAGGGAACCAATCCCGAAGCCACCCGAGGTGCAACCGGCAACGCCGCGACCTCCAAGTAGGTTTTTCTTTAATACAAGGAGCAGCCTTCTCAGCTGGCGA
>CAXRGI010000112.1:0-3740 GCA_964229935.1 Opitutales bacterium | reverse complement strand
GATGAACGTTGGCCTTGCCCTTGAGCGCCTCGCGCACCGGAAGCGTGTAGCCGATCGAGATGGAGTCGCCGATCTGGAGCACGCGCGGCAGCCCGGGAACGTCGACGACCGGCGCCAGCGCGGGATCAGGGGCGGGCTTGGCCTTGGTCTCCGCGGCGAAGGCGGACGTGGAAAGCCCAAGCGCGGCGGCGAGGAAAAATGCCGGGAGCAGTCGGAGCAGCGCCGCGAGGCGCGATCGGGGTGCGGGGTGTTGGAGCATGGAGTGGTTGAAGGTTTCCGTCACGGTGTCCCGTGCACGTCGAATTCGGCGTAGAAGGTGTTGTCGAGCACTGCCTGGGTGACGGACTGGGTGGGTTCCACCTCCCAGAGCAGAAACCGGTACCGGCCGATGGGACCGTTGGCGCCGGCGATCGAGCACGCCTGCTGCGCTGGGCGATCGACGGGCTGCATCACGCGGAAGAAATCGTCGGAGTCCACTCGGGCGATTTGCACCCAGCCGGTAGGAGTCGGGCCGGGTTTCAGCGCTGGAGGTTGATCTCCGTTGAAGCCGAATAGGGTGAATTTCTGCACGGCGCGCACCCGGTTGTTCACGGCGCGGCTCTGGTGCCAGGAATAGGTGGTGATCTGCGAGATGGTGACAGATCTGCCGAGGTCGAGCAGCAGGGCGCCGGAGTCGTTGGGCCCGAAGAAGACCGATTCCGCGGGTGAGTCGGGGGTGCTCTGGCCGTGTCCATCCAACAGCCGCTCGGGCGGGCCGCTGGGAATCGGCGCGCGGAAAAACAGTTCACCGCGCGCGACCCGAATGGTTGCCGATCCCCGCGAGCGGTCCGCGAGATCGTCCCGGGATGGCGGCGGGATCGTTGGAAAGCGAAAGGCCGCGGTGCCGTCGCCGGGTTCGATGCGAACCAGCACCTGCGCGCTGCCGGCCTCGACCGAAAGAGCCTCGCCGGTGCGGAGTCGGTGGGTGGTGGTTGAGCCGTCCAAAAGCACGTCGACCTCGCCGTCCGTCACGTCGATCCGGCTTTGGCCGTCCGGGGCCGCGGCGGCGACAAATTGGGTGCCGATGTCCACCACCCGCGCGGTACGCGTGCGGACGGTGAAGCCCTTCGAGGCGGGGGTGGTCGCCTCGGCCTTGAGCTGCCCCAGCGTGAGGAACCCGCTTTTCTCGGATGTGAGTTCGAAGATGCTCGGCCCCATGAGGGTCACTCGCGCCCCGCTGGCGAACTCCACGGCCGCGGAGCCGGCGGAAAGTTCCAGGGTTTGCCCGGCCCGAAGGGTGTCGCCTGGCGCGAAGCGGGCCTCGGGGGTCACCCAGCGGGCGTCGCCGACTTCCCGGAGGGTGGCCACGGGTGCGGCGCGGGCCTCCCAGCCGGGGGTGAGGAGGAAGCGCCACACAAGCAGGGATAGCGTGGTCAGACCCGCGATGGAGGCTGCCCAGGCGAGAGGGCGCGGCCGGGAAGGGGAGGCCGGGGGATTACGGGGAGCGCGATGATCGTTCGGAAGGGCTTCGACGGCGCCGAGCGCGGCGTGGAGAGTCGCTTTCCGGAGGTAGACCCGTCGGGCGGCGGCATCATCCTCGAGTCGCCGCGACAACTCCCGGGCCTCCTCGGAGGAGGCGAGACCGTCGAGATGCCGCTCGATCAACCGGTCGAATTCTTCGGGGCTCATCGTGCGAAATCCGCCTCTTTGCGCTCCATGCATTCGAGCAGCGTTTGTCGGATGCGCTGCAGCATCTTGTAGACAGCATCCTCACTGCGCTCGTGCCGGAGAGCGAGTTCGGGCACGGGCAGATCGTTGATGTAATAGTCATCGAGCAACCGGCGCTGAACCGGCGCGAGGAGCTGGCGGCAGGACTGCAGTCGGCGCTCGCGGTCCTCGTTCCAAGCGGGACCCGCCTCGTCCTCCGCCATCAGCGCGGCGGCCGCCGCTTCCGAAAGCTGTGCCCGCCGCTGCCGGGTGCGCAGGAAGCGACGCACCTCGATCCGGGCAAAACCGCAGGCCCAGTTGAGGAAGGGACGCTCCGGGTCGTACGCGGGGAAGTGGCGCCAGAGTGCCACGGCGGTTTCCTGGACGATGTCGCGCGCATCGGCGCGATGGGGCACAAACACGAGCACGCTGCGCAGGAGCGCCGGCTCATGCGCCAGAAACAGGCGCATGAAACGTTCATGCAGATCGTCGGTTGGGGGCATGGGGCTCTACCTTCATATCCGCGTCGCGCGGCGGATTTGGACATTTTTTCTGCAACGGCGCGGATTCTTAACCAAGAGGAGGGAGACCACGAAACACACCAAAGTCACGAAACCGAACCCGGTGGCCCACGAAACACACTGAACTCGCGGAACGCGGAAACGTAGCGATTGACGGGGTCCGGTTTAGCCGCGGCTGACGCCGTGGACCATCGGTAGGATGCAAGGCTGAGCTCCTGAGTTACCCGAGTCTCCAGCCGATCGAAAGCCTCTCTCCGTTCCCACCGTTGCCTCCTGCGAGGGGCCGGGAGGTGCGATCGCGACTGCGTTTCAGGGCAGGATCGGCGGCGGGACGAACGGATCGCGGGCGAGATAGTACGGCGCCGGGCCTTTCACATGAGTCTCGGTGTAGCCGATCGAGAGGGACAGGCCGGAAGCAGGATCCTCGTGAGTGAGCAGGATTGAACCGGAGCGTTCGCTGTAACCGCCGCGACCAAAGGTGTAGCTGAGCGAGAATGAACCGTGGATACCGCGTTCCGGGCGACGTTCCTCGGTCGTTATCCGCGGGCGCGGTGTCGCGAGCACGAGCGGGGCTTGCAGCGAGCGGGCGGCCCGGGATGCGTGGTGGCGGGCCACGGCGGCGTCGAGCCGGCTGCGTTCGGCGGGCGATAGTGTGTCGATGCCGGCCGTCCGGCGCTCGCCGGTCGTGAGGCGGGTGGAAAAATCGGCGGGAGCGTCCGCCGTGGCCGGGCGCGAAAAATCGCGGCGCACGAGGGCGTCGATCACGGCAATCCGGTCCGCGTCCAGCCGGGTGAGGCCGGCAGCCGCGCGTTCTTCCGCCGCAAGCCACAGCGAGAATCGCAGATCCTCCCGGGCTTGCGCGGTGCAAGCCGCGAAGGCGGCGAGGAGCCGGAGGGTGCGGATCAGGGAGGCGATTGGCACGGACCGGGCTACCAGAACCGGGTTCCGCGCGGGCTCAAGCGCGGCGTTGCGTTGGCGCCGCGGGTTGTACGTGATCCGCCGACTCGATCCGCAACCTTCGCCCTGTAGCGCCGTCCCATCCGCTCCATGCTACCCTTCGCCCTGACGATCTTCACCGGTGCCTTCCTGCTGTTCCAGGTGCAGCCGCTCATCGGGAAGTTCATTCTCCCGTGGTTCGGCGGCGGGCCCGGGGTATGGACCACGTGCCTCCTGTTTTTCCAGACGGTGCTGCTCGGCGGGTACGCCTATGCGCATTTCTCGACCTCGCGGCTGACCCCTCGGCGGCAGGTGATGCTTCACGCGGCGCTTCTCGCGCTGTCGATCGCGCTGCTGCCGATCACGCCGGGCGATGGTTGGAAGTCGGATCTTGGCGGTGATCCCAACCTCCGGATCCTGCTCCTGCTCGCGGCCACCATCGGCCTGCCGTACTTCGTTCTCTCCTCCACGGGCCCTCTGATGCAGCAGTGGTTCAGCCAGACGAACCCGGGGGTTTCTCCGTACCGTCTTTACGCGTTGTCGAACGTCGGCTCGCTGCTCGCGCTGCTCAGCTACCCGGCGTATTTCGAGGTGAAA
>CAXRGI010000111.1:0-30758 GCA_964229935.1 Opitutales bacterium | reverse complement strand
GACAACGGCGTGTTCAACGGGCCTCGCGCGCGCCTGTTCGGCTCGGCCGGCCCGCTGCGCGGCTTCAAGGGCAGTATTCACGAGGGCGGTCTCCGCGTGCCGATGATCGTGCGCTGGCCGGATCGCGTGCCGGCGGGCCGCGAGAGCGCGGAACCGTGGATGTTCACGGACTTTTTCCCCACCGTGCTCGAGCTCGCCGGCCTGCCGCCGCGCCCGGGGCTTGACGGGGTCAGCGTCGTGCCGGTTCTCACCGGTCGTGTCGCTTCCCTCGGGGAACGCGCCCTGTACTGGGAATACCCGCAGAAACGCCTGCACCAGGCGATCCGCGTTGGAAAATGGAAGGGCGTGCGTTTCGGCACCGACCAGCCGCTCGAGCTCTACGACTTGTCGACCGATGTTGCGGAGAGCAGCAACGTGGCCGCCCGCCACCCGGAGACCGTGCGGGATCTGGAACGGCGGTTGGCCGCGGCGCGTACCCCGACGCCCCACTGGCCGGCGGACTGACCGGGCGGGGCCGCCGCGGCGGTCGTCAAACGATGTGCCGCGCCGCCGGCAGTCCCGCGTTCAGCCATTCCACGGCTTCGGCACGGGATCGGAAACTCCGCGTGTTGGCGTCGGGGTTCTCCGCGCGGTAGAGGAAGATCGCGGCCTCGGTCATTCCTGGCCCGACCACAAACGCGCGGCGAGCATCCGGCGAAAAAGCAACGGACCGGGCGAGAGAGGCCGTGCGGGTGGCCGAAATCTCCAATTGGTCGACGCGCTGGTAATCGCCGAGCACGCGTATGCCGGGATGAAAACGCGGATCCGCAAAGACGGATTGGTGCAGAGAGTGGAGATCGGCGTCGGAGAGCGTGCCGGAGGCCTCGACGCGGACGATATCCCGTTCGGCATCGATTTGATAGAAGCAGGGCATGGCGTGGTCGGGGAACGGTCGGTCCGGAGAGGTCCTCTCCGGGTTTTGTGCTACGTGGTGAAATTTGAAAACCAGCCCTCTTTCGCGGGCAAACGTGATTTTGCGGATCAAACGCCGAGGCACCGACTGTTTTGCCCGGTGCCGCGCCCGGGCTTCGCGCTTGTGGCGCGCGACTTTCGCCCGTACGGACCGTCCTAGCTCCCACGATGATTCCATCCTGATGCCAGCTTGGCGTCAGGGCGGCTCACCCGCTGGCGGGTTCCCGCCGTTCGTTTCTGCCCCGAGAAAATCCTACCATGCTTCGTTCACTGCCCCCCGTGCTCCGCGCCTTCCTCCTTCCGCTGGTCGCCCTCGCCACCGCTCTCCCGGCGGCGGCTCCCGCCACTGGTAGCATCGCCGGACGCGTGCTCAATGTCGGCACCGGCCAGTACCTGAACAACGCGCGCGTCTCCGTTCGCGGCACCGCGACGGCCGCGTTCACCGACAAGGACGGCAGCTACCGTCTCGCGGGGTTGCCCGCCGGCGCGGTGACGCTCGAGGTTTTCTTCACCGACCTCGACGTCGCCACCGCGCAGGTCAACGTGCTGGCCGGCGGCACCGTGCAGCAGGATTTCAACCTGACGTCCGTCGCGCGCTACGGCCTGAAGGGCGACGCGACGGTGAAACTGGACGCGTTTGTGGTGGCCCAGCAGCGCGAGACCGACGCCCAGTCCATCGCCACCAACGAGCAACGCTTCGCCCCGAACATCAAGAACGTGCTCTCGACCGACTCTCTGGGTGACGTGCTGGGCGGATCCGCCGGCGAGTTCATGAAGTTCCTCCCCGGCGTCACGGTGGAGAGCGACCTGGCGGACGTGTCCGGCGTCTCCATCCGCGGCATCGGCGGCGGCATGACGGCCGTGACCAACGACGGCGCGCCCGCTTCCAACATCTGGACCACGGCCACCCGGTCGGTCGACGTGCGCTCGATGGCGCTGAACGACATCGCGCGCATGGAGGTTTCCAAGGTCCCCACGCCCGCGAATCCCGCCGACTCGCTCGCCGGCTCGATCAATCTCGTGAGCAAGAGCGCCTTCGAGCGCAGCGGCCGCCAGCTTCGTTACACCCTCAACCTGATCGGCAACCACGAGAATCTCGACCTCCGGAAGACGCCGCACTCCCACGGCGACAAGCTCGACTACAAGATCCATCCCGGCGCCAGTCTCGACTTCACGTGGCCGGTCACGAAGCGCTTCGGCGTCGTTCTCGCCGCCAACCACTCGCGTTCGTTCAACGAGCAGCACCGCACCCAGCAGAACTGGACCTCGATCGTCCCGCCCGGCAGCCCCTCGGGAACCCCGATCAACTACGCCAACCCGCTGCTCAACTCCCTCGCGCTGCTCGACGGACCGCGTGACCTCACCCGCAATACCCTGAGCGTGAAGGCTGACTGGAAGGTCGGCGACAACGGCGTCCTCTCCGTCGGGCACGTCGCCAGCCGCACCGACACCCGCATCGGATCACTCACCTACACGTGGAACACGAGCACCACCGCGACCCCCTCGGTCGCCGGTGGTCGGGCCCTCGCCTGGGACGGCAATCGCACCCTCGGAGCGACGGGTCGCGGCTCGTTGAACAACAACGGCACCAACCAGCTTATCAACCAGATCACCGACACGAGCAACGTCGCCTACCGTCACGACGACGGCCGCTGGCGCGTGGAGGCGGGCGTCAGCCGCTCCGCTTCCGCGACCAAGCGGCGCTATTTCGACGCGGGATTTTTCCTGCAGACCAGCGCGATCCAGCGGTTCCCGGTGCGGATCAACTTCGTGAAGCTCGCCCCCGGTGCCGCGCTGCCCGGCGGGATCGAGGTGTTCGACAACAACGACCAGCTGGTCGACTGGAACAACCCCGCGAACCTCCGGGGCAACACCGCGAACAACGCCAACCTCTTCAATCGTTCCTACACCAACCAGGGTTTCGTGAACGTCCGCCGCGCGCTCGGCTTCCTGCCGGTGCCCGCCGCGGTGCAGGTGGGCGCGCTCGAGAAGCGCGTGATGCTCGACAACAACCTGCGCAACGAGACGTGGACCTTCACCGGTCCGGATGGCGCCTCGGGGGCCACCGCCCCGATCGAGCCCTACCTGATGCAGCGCTACCGTGGCGTCGATACCGGCTACGGCATGCCGAGCATCAACTGGATGTCGCCCAGCCGCACGTTCCGCGCCTACCAGCTCAACCCGCTGCTCTACCAGCAGACCGAGGCCCAGCGCGTTTCCGACCGGAACTCGCACATCGACAACAACGAGAACATCAAGGAGCGAGTGCAGGCCGGCTACGTGCAGGCCGACGCGCGCCTGCTCGGCGGCCGCCTCCGGCTCCTCGGCGGTGTGCGTTACGAGCGGACGATCGACCGCGGGATCGGCGGACTCGTCGATACCGAGCGCATCTGGCAGCGCAACGCCGACGGTTCCTTCGTGCGCAACGCCGCCGGCCAGCGGTTGCGGCGGCCGGAGGCGGGCGCGGCCGGCTCTCTCGCCGAGAGCCTCCTCACGCGCGAGTACCGCGCGTCGTTCACAAATAAGGAATACGACGGCGCCTACCCGAGTATCCATGCCACCTACAACGTGACCGAGAATCTCCTCCTCCGCGCGGCGTGGGCGCAGACCTACGGCCGGCCCAATTTCACCGACATCATCCCGCGCACGGTGGCCAACACCAGCGCCACCGACCCCGACGAGGACGACGAGCTCAAGCCCGGCCAGTACCGCGGTACCCTCAACGTCCGCAACCCGGCCCTCATGCCGTGGACGGCGAACAACTTCGACCTGTCGGCGGAGCGTTACACCGACAGTGGCGGCCTGATTTCCGCCGGAGTTTTCCTCAAGGAGCTGCGGAACTTCTTCGGTGACGCCTCGCGCCGCGCGACGCCGGAGGTGCTTGCCGAGCTCGGGTTGCCGGAGCGCTACCTCGATTGGAACATCAACACCAAGTTCAACTCCGGCGACGCCCGCATCACGGGCGCCGAGGTGAACTTCCGCCAGAACCTGCGGGCCCTCGGACGCTGGGGTGGTTATTTCACGCTGTTCGGCAACGCCACGAAGCTCCGCCTGCAGGGCAATCCCGGCGCCTCGTTTTCGAGCTTCATCCCCACCAGCGGCAACTGGGGCTTCACGTTCGCGGCGAAGCGCGTGACCTTCACCGCCCGCTGGAACCACCGTGGTCTCGACAAGCGTCTGCCGCAGGCGGCGTTCGGACCCAACGGCTACGAGTACATCGAGGCCCGGACGGTGCTCGACGTGAACGGCACTTACCAGCTCACGCGCGATCTCTCGTTCGTCGCCAGCGCCACCAACATCTTCAACCGGCCGTTCCGCTTCCTCCGCTACGGCGACCTCACGCCTTCCTACGCCCGCCTGTTCACCGAGCAGGAGTACGGCATCCAGATGGCGATCGGCTTGCGCGGGAGTTTCTGAGGGGGGAGGGCTTCTCTCGCCCCCGCAGTTGGATTCGCTGACGCCGCTTGCCGTTCGGCCTAGCGACCCGGCACCTGCGCGGGGACGCCGAGGGCGTCGGATACGCGCTGGAAGAGCACCTGGTACTGAGGCGTGTCGCGAAGGGCGGTGCGTGTGGCGAGTCCGGGACGATGGGAGGAATCTTCCTCGAGCACCTCGGAAAGGCTGACGCCCAGAATCGTACTGCGGCCATCGAGGCCCGCCGAGAGCCGCGCCTTCATCAGGACCTGCCGTGAGGTCCTGTGGCGGTCTCCGGGGGCAACGGCGGAAATGGCTTCAAATTCACCCTGGGCCGGACCACCCCGGGTCTGCCGGTACCCCATCTGCGCGGCCGCCATCTTGAGCGCGTCGAAGGTCGCGCGCGGCGTCGCCGCGAACGTGCGTTCGCGTGTCTCCTCCCGTGCCGTGATCCGTTCGCGCACGGAGCCGGCGGCTACGGAAAGCGATTCGCAGCCTGAGGACAGCAGCGACGCGGCAATCAGGAAAAGGGCGGCGGGAATCTTCATCCTGAACATCGAGGTACCTTATACCGTGCGAAGGGTCCGAGTCACGGCGCACCTTTCGGGCGTTTTTTGAAACAGAAGGGCCTGCCGCCGATCAGCCTGAATGACTGACTTGAACGCGTTTTCACGCGCACCGCCCGCCGTATCACGCGGGTTGCTGCTGCGTGAGGCAGTGGATCGCGCCGAGGCCCCAGATGAGGTCGCGGCAGTCGACCGGGACAATCTCGCGGCCGGGGAAGCACGCGGTGAGCACGGTGCAAGCCTCCGCGTCCCGTTTCGGTTGGCGGAAGGTCGGCACGAGCACGGCGCTGTTGATCACGAGGAAATTCGCGTAGCTCGCCGGGACGCGTTGACCTTCGAAACCAAAGGCGCGCGGCATCGGGAGCGGCACCAGTTCGAAGCGTTTTCCCGACGGGGTGCGGAATGTTTCCAACCGCTCCCAAACATCGCGCAAAGGGCGGTGGTTGGCATCCCGTGAATCCGGCTCGTTTGCAGCAACGATGGCGTCGGCCCGGAAGAACCGCGCCACGTCGTCGACATGGCCATCGGTGTCGTCGCCGACGATGCCCTCGCCCAGCCAGAGAACGCGGCGGACACCGAGCATCTCGCCGAGCGCGCCCTCGATTTCGGCGCGGGAGAGCTCCGGGTTACGGTTGGGGTTGAGCAGGCATTGCTCGCTGGTGAGCAACAGTCCGCGACCGTTGCCGTCGATGGATCCGCCCTCGAGCACCATGTCACGGTGGAAACGCCGCAGGCCGAGGGCGCGCGCGATGCGTCCGGGAATCGCATCATCGCGATCATAGGGCCGGTACTTTCCGCCCCAGGCGTTGAAGCGCCAGTCGGTGAGCGCGACCTCGCCGGTGCGGCGGTGCTTGACGAAGATCGGGCCGTGGTCGCGGCACCAGGCGTCGTTGGTCGGATGATCGTGAAACGTGATCCGCGCCAGATCGGCGCCGGCTTCGGCGCAGAGCCGGCGGGCGCGCGGCTGGAGCCTCAGCGCGGCGTTGAGGTGGACGTCCTCGAAACGGCTGATGGCCGCGACGAGCCGTGCGAAGGCCGGCGGGATGGCGTCGAAACGGCCCGGCCAGGTCGAGCGGCGGTGGGGCCAAGAAAGCCACACGGCGGCCTGCGGCTCCCACTCCGCCGGCAGGCGGACGCCGAGGGCGGCGGGAGTGGCCTTACCGCCCATGCTAGGAATGGGCCTCGGAGGAGCCGTGGGCGGCGGCGAGATAGGCGGCGATCTCTTTGTAGCCGGAGACGAAATCGCGCCCGGTCGGCACGTGGTGGCGCACCTTGAAACCGCCGGGAGCGGCTCCGCCGAGCACTAGCACCGGGCAGCCTTGGTTTTCCGCTCCGACCAGCGCGACGACCTCCGCGCGCGGCCGCGGGAAGTCCACGTAGGAAATCTCCAGCCGATTCCGGAGGTAGGGGAAGTAGCTCAGCAGTCCCTCGACCTGCGCGCACTCGGGGCAGTGATAGCGGCCCGGGCCGAGCTTGGCGTCCGGAAACAGCGGCGTGAGCAGGAACAGGTGGTCGCGGGCGGGTTTCATGGCTGGTCGAGGAAACGTTGGGTGAGTCCGGAGTAGGCGTCGATCCGGCGGTCGCGAAGGAACGGCCAGTGGGTGCGCGTGGCGTCGACCTTCGCGAAATCGAGCGGGGTGAGGAGGATCTCCTCCCGGTCTTCGGAGGCCTGGGCCAGCACGCGCCCGTCGGGTCCGGCGACAAAACTGCGGCCCCAGAACTCGAGCCCGTCGCCGCCCTCGGGTCGCTCGTGGCCGACGCGGTTCACGGCGGCGACGTAGCAGCCGTTCGCGATCGCGTGGGAGCGTTGGATGGTCTCCCACGCCTCGTGCTGCGCGGCGCCGTGGGCGCGTTTTTCGCGCGGATGCCAGCCGATCGCGGTCGGATAAAGGAGCAGGTTGGCGCCCTGCATCGCGGTGAGACGCGCGGCCTCGGGGTACCATTGGTCCCAGCAGATCAGCACGCCGATGCGGCCGTGCCGCGTGTCCCAGGTGCGGAAGCCGGTGTCGCCCGGCGTGAAGTAGAACTTCTCGTAGTACAGCGGGTCGTCCGGGATGTGCATCTTCCGGTAGCGCCCGAGCAGGCGGCCGTCGGCGTCGATCACGACGGCGGTGTTGTGGTAAAGCCCGGCCGCGCGGCGCTCGAAGAGTGAGGCGATGATGACAACCCGGTGTTTCTTCGCGATGGCCTGGAAGGCGCGCGTGCTTGGTCCGGGAATGGTCTCCGCGAGGGCGAAATACTCGTGGCGCTCCGCCTGGCAGAAGTACTGCGAGCGGAAGAGTTCCTGCGTGCAGATGATGCGGGCGCCTTGCCGCGCGGCCTTTTCCGCGAGGGCGAGCGTGCGGCGCAGGTTGTCCGCCGGTGACTCCCCGCAGGCGTGCTGCAGCAGGCCGAGGGTGACGTCAGGCATGGCGGGAGGCGCCGCGGCGGCGCTCAGTAGACGACCTTGTTGAGCGGGTATTCGACGATGCCCTCGGCGCCAAGCGCCTTGAGCTGCGGGATGATTTCGCGCGCGACGCTCTCGTCGATGATGGTCTCGAGGGCGATCCAGTCGGGGGAACTCAGCTGGGAAATCGTCGGGTTGCGCAGGGCGGGCAGCGCGCGCACGACGCCGTCGAGGGCGGATTTCGGCAGATTCATCTTCAGGCCCACCTTGGACTCGGCCTCGAGGGCGCCGCGCAGGAGAAGCGCGATGGTCTCGATCTTCCGGCGCTTCGCGGGGTCGGCCCAGCTGGTCTTGTTCGCGATCAGCTTGGTGCTGGTCTCGAGCAAGGTGTCGACAATCCGGAGCTTGTTCGCGCGGAGCGAGCTGCCGGTCTCGGTGATGTCGACGATGGCGTCGACCAGATCGGGCACCTTCACCTCGGTGGCACCCCAGGAAAACTCGACCTCGACGGGCACGCCCTTGTCGGCGAAGTAGCGGCGGGTGGTCTCGATCAGCTCGGTGGCGACACGCTTCCCCGCGAGATCGGCGGGGGTGCGCACCGGAGAGGCCTCGGGTACGCAGAGAACCCAGCGGGACTTCTGGGTCGAGGCGCGGCTGTAGACCAGCTCGCAGACCTCGACGACGTCGGAGCCGTTCTCGCGCACCCAGTCGTGCCCGGTGAGCCCGCAATCGAAGAACCCATGCTCGACGTAGCGGCTGACCTCCTGGGCGCGGATGAAGCGGCCGTCGAGCTCCGGGTCGTCAATGGACGGCCGGTAGCTGCGCGAGCTGGTCGTGATCTTCCAGCCCGCCTTGGCGAACAGGTTCTTGGTGGACTCCTCGAGGCTGCCCTTGGGGAGCCCGAGCATCAGCAGAGGACGTTTCTCGGACACGCGCGAAGGCTCGCCGCGACCGAGGGTGCTTCAAGCAAATTTCCGGACGGCGACGGGACGAGGCCCCCGCGGGCTCGCGACTTGCCAGCGGCGGGCTGCTTCCGCTGACATCGCACGATGAAACGCCGCCAGCTGCGGGGATTCGACCTCCGGCAGATCGCCGGGGTGGAGCACCTGATTGGCGTGGACGAGGCCGGTCGCGGGGCCTTCGCGGGTCCGGTGGTGGCGGGGGCGGTGATGGTGGGCCGGGAGTTCCTCGAGGGCCGCTGGGCGGTGGCGCACGGCGGGCGGGTGAACGATTCCAAGGTGCTGACGGCGGAGGCCCGCGAGGAGCTGTGGAGCGAGTTCGAGCGGCTGGCGGCGGCCGGTCAGATCCACGCGACCTTCGGCGTGGCCGGCGTGGAGGAGATCGCCGAGCACAACATCCTCGGGGCGACGAAGCTCGCCATGCGGCGCGCGCTGGAGGGCATCCATCCGCCGGACGCCTTCGCGCCGCCGACGAGAGAGCCCGACTTGTTCTCCAGCCTGGAGGAACGCAGCGCCTACCAACCGCGGGTCTCGGCGCGCATCCTGGTCGACGGCCTGCCCCTGCGGAGTTTCCCGTACCCGCACACCGCGCTGGTGAAGGGCGACGCGCGATCGCTGTGCGTCGCGATGGCTTCCATCGTGGCCAAGGTCACGCGGGACCGGCGGATGACGGAGCTCGACGCGAGTCATCCCGGCTACGGGTTCGCGCGCCACAAGGGTTACGGCACGGAGGACCACCGCGAGGCGGTGCTGCGGCTCGGGCGGTGCCCCCAGCACCGCGAGGCCTTCCTGCGGAAGCTCCTCGCCACGCGCGCCGACCCGGCGCAGATGGATTTTCTCGCGACGGAGGACTAGCCCGGTTCACTGGCGCTGCGCATGGCCGGAAAGAAACACTCCTCGCTGGACCGCGTGCTCGGGCGCCTCGACACGCTCGACTCGGTGAACCTCGCGAACCTGGTGCAGCGGCTGGCGCGCGAACGCGGGGTGTTCGAGGAGATCTTCAACACCCTGCAGGAAGGCGTGCTGGTCATCCGCGACGACGGCGCGATCGAGTACGCCAACCACGCGGCGGGGCGCCTGGTGGGCCTGGGCGAGGACGTGGCCGGGCAGACCCTCTGGCGTCTCGTGCCCGGCCTGCGCAATTCGCTCGGGGCGGCGCTGGACGGCGACGGCGCGGCCCCGGTGGTCGCGCGCGAATTCGAGCTCACCTATCCGGAGCCCAGGGCGGTGCGGCTCTACATGGTGCCGTTCCGCGCGCCGGGGGCGGGTCAGGCTCGCCGTTTCGCGGTCATCCTGACCGACATCACCAAGGAGCGCGCCACGACCGAGCGGCGCATCGAGAGCGAGCGCAACTCGTCGATCGTCCTCCTCGCCGCCGGCGTCGCCCACGAGCTCGGCAACCCGCTTAACTCGCTCACCATCCACCTGCAGCTGATCGAGCGCCGTTTGAAACGTCTGAAGGACGCCCGCGAGGCCGCGGCGCTGGGGGAGTCGCTGCGGATCTGCCGCGACGAGGTCGCGCGGCTCGACGGGATCATCAGCAACTTTCTCGGCGCGATCCGCCCCCAGCCGCCCGATCTCGCCGAGACCGAGCTGGGCGCGTTGGTGGCCGAAGTCCTCCGCGTGCAGCACCGCGAGCTCGAGGACCGTGGAGTCGCGGTGGAGGTCGAGGCCGCGCCCGTGCCGGCCGTTCTCGCGGACCGCAACCAGATCAAGCAGGTCATCTTCAACCTGACCAAGAACGCCATGGAGGCCATGGAGCCGGGTGGCAGCCTGCGCATCCGTTCGCGGGCCGACGATGATTCCGTTTATCTGGTCTTCGCCGACACCGGCTCCGGCATCCGCGCGGAGGACCTCGGCCGTCTTTTCCAGCCCTACCACACCACCAAGCCGGGCGGGAACGGGCTCGGGCTGATGATCGCGCAGCGCATCATGCGTGACCATGGCGGCCAGGTCGGCATCGAGAGCAAGGAGGGCGTCGGCACCTTGGTGACGCTCCAGTTCCCGCGCCGCGACCGCCGCGCGCGGATGCTCAAGGGCTGACCGCGCGCCGCCGCTCAGCGCGCCATCTTCTCGAACTCCTGGCGCAGCGAGCCGCCGAAGACGTTCTTGATCACCACCACCTGCAGCTCGCGCTTGCCGCCGCTGCGGAGCGCGAGCTTGAGCGGGATCTCGTCGCTGGTGACGCCCAGCTGGGAAATCATCGGGTCGAGGGACGCGCTGCCGCCGGCCGGGATGGTAAGGCGGGGTGGACGGACGGCGAAGTTGCCGAGGTCGGAGTTCACGTCGAGCACCTCGATCTCCAGGGTTTCCTTGCCGCGGTTTTCAAAGGCGACCTTGAGGGTGACGGGCGGCATCGGGCTGCCGGCCGCGCGGCGGGCGCGGGCCTGGCGGATGTAATCCTGCATCGCCTCCTTCTGCTCCTCCTCCGAATCGCCGTAGCCGCCGATGTGGTAGACCTCGGTGAAGGCGCCGGCGTCGTCGCGCCGCCGCCGGCTGGGATCATCGAACGCGCCCTCGACGGGCCCGCCGCCCGGGCCCTTGGCGCGCGGCGCCCGGTTTCCCCGGTCGAATCCGCGCGTCACGGTCGCCACCGTCGCCAGACTGCCATTGAGAAACGTGCCCTCGCCGCGCATGGCGACGGGGCGCTCGACGGCGGCGGAGCGGCCGGCCTCCTCGAGCATGAGGTCGCGCGGGGCGGGTCCGGAGCCGCAGCCGCCGGCGGCGAGGGAGAGGGCGGCGAGCAAGGCGG
This sequence comes from Opitutales bacterium, assembly GCA_964229935.1. Lineage (GTDB taxonomy): Bacteria > Verrucomicrobiota > Verrucomicrobiia > Opitutales > Opitutaceae > ER46. The sequence continues at coordinate 19,730 of CAXRGI010000111.1, read as the reverse complement.
CGGCGACGGGTGAGAAGAGGGGAGCCGTGGGCTTCATGGTGGACGGAGTGGCCGCAGCGCAGGCGAGGACGGCCGCAAAGGCAAGGCAGACGCCGGCCGCGCCGTATCTTTCCCCGTTCCGGGACGTCTTGCCCGGGAGGACGCCTCCAGCCGCATGGATGAAACCGCGACGACAGATCGGGTTGACCTGGTGCGCCGCGCGCAGCGTGGCGACGAGGAGGCTTTGCACGAGCTCATCGTCACCTATCAGAACCGGGTGGCCGGCTTCGTCTTCGCCATCACCAACCGCCGCGATCAGGTGGAGGACCTCAGCCAGCAGGTCTTCATCAAGATGGTCCGCGCCATCGACGGCCTGCAGGCTCCCTCGCAGTTCGAGTCGTGGCTTTTCCGTCTCGCCCGCAACACCTGCATCGACCAGCTGCGCCGCCAGAAGCTGCGGCGGATCTTCCTGCCCTTCGCCGCGGAGCACGAGAATATCGCCGAGCCGCCGGGAGCGGTCGACACCGAGGAACTCGACGCGCTGCGGCACGCCCTCGAGCACCTGCGGCCGCAGGATCGCGCGCTGCTCGCCCTCGTGCAGGAAGGGCGCAGCCATGCCGAGATCGCCGCGGTCTTCTCCACCAGCGTGGCCGCGGTGAAGGCTCGCCTGCACCGCGCGCGGGAGCATCTTCGTGAGCACTACCAATCCCATCATGAAACCTGAGGAAAAGGCCTGGCACGATCTGCGGACCGCCGCTTCCGTCCGGCTGCGGTCGGGCTTCGCCGGCCGGGTCCTCGACGCCGCGCGTGGACCGGGACCCGGTGTGTGGGCCACCCTGCGGGAGGCCGCCGCGGCCTGCCTGCGGCCGGGTTTCGCCGCGCGGGTGCTCCGCGCGGCGCGCGGGGCGACCGTCCCGTCCTACGCCAGCCAGTTCGCGCTCAGCGCCGCCACCGTCGCGCTGTGCCTCGCGGCGGTCCTCTTCCTGCACCAGCGCAACCAGCGTCTCGCCGACGAGCGCAACCTCGCCGAGTGGCGCGCCATCGTCGCCTTCGCGCAGGAGATTGACGTGCCCGGCCGATGAATCCCCGCGTCTTCGTCGCCCTCCTCACCGTCGTGGTGTTCGCCGCCGGCTACCTGGCCCGGTTGCTCACCGAGCCGGCTCCTTCGGTGCCCCCGGCGCCGGCCGCGCTCGCGCGCGAGTTCGCCCCGCCCGCGGGAAGCGGAGAGCGCCGCCAGCGGCAGGTCGATCGTGCGCGGCTCGTGGCGGAGATCCAGAAGCTCCGTCCGCAGATCGAGGCCTACAGCGCCCAGATGCAGGAGATCGACGCCGAGTTCGACCGCGAGTTCCTGCGGCTCCTCCGGCCGGACCAGCGCGACCGCTACCTCGCCACCCAGCGCAAGTTCGCCGAGCGCGACGCGAAGCGCGCCGGCTCCCGCGAGCCGCTCTCCGACGAGGAGATTTTCCGCGAGCAGGACCGCTCGATGACCTGGGTGTACTGGAAGATCACCGTCACCCCGCGCCTCGAGATGCTCACGCGCGCCCACCAGCTCGACGCCGCGCAGCAGAACGAGACGCGGGCCCTGCTGGTGTTGCGGCGCTCCAAGTTCATGGCGCTCTTCGACTCCACGCCGCATCTGGGCATCCGGCTCAGCGGGCTGGCGCCTCTCATTGAGCGGGTCGCCGCGCCCGCCGCCGCGCGCTGAGGCGCGGTTTTGGTTGGAGCCGCGCGCGGCTGCGCGCACAGTCCCCGGTCATGCCGAAGTCGCCGCTCGCCGGTCTCAACGTTCTGCTGCTCGAGGATGACACGCTGCTGCGCCGCCGCCTGACCGGCTTCCTCGAGTCCGAGAAGGCCGAGGTCACCGCCGTGAACACCGTGGCCGCCGCGCGGCGCGCCCTTGAGGATCTGCCGTTCGAGGCGGCGCTGATCGACGTCAACTTGCCCGACGGCCTCGGCACCGACCTGCTGCGCGACAAGGCCTTTCCCCCGACGACGACGGTGATTGTGATGACCGCGGAGGGAGGGGTGGCGGGCGCCGTGGAGGCGCTGCGCGCCGGCGCGGCGGATTACCTCGTCAAGCCGTTCGACCCCGAGGAGTTCGCCGTGCGTTTCGCGCAAGCGCGCCGGCAGCGCCATGAACGCCGGGCGGACGAGCACCGGCGGGGCCAGGAGAGCGAACTCGTTTTCGGTCCCAGCCTCGCCGGGGTGAGGGAGCAGCTGATTCGCATCACCACCGCCGACCGGCGGCTCGGGGAAAATCTGCCGCCGGTTCTCATCGAGGGTGAAACCGGCACGGGCAAGACGGCTTTCGCCCGCTGGATCCACCGCAATGGCCCGCGCGCCGACCAGGCGCTGGTGGAGCTCAACTGTTCCGCCCTGCCTGAATCGCTGGCCGAGGCCGAACTGTTCGGACACGAGCGCGGCGCCTTCACCGACGCGAAGGCGGGCCGGATCGGCCTGATGGAAGCGGCCGATGGCGGCACGCTGTTTCTCGACGAGCTGCCGAGCCTCGCGCCGGCGCTGCAGGCCAAGCTCCTCACCGCGATCGAGGACCGGAAACTCCGCCGGGTGGGAGCTTCGCGTTCTCTGCCGGTCGACGTCCGGATCATCGCCGCCACCAACGCCGACCTGTCCGTGCTTTCCGCCGAGGGCCGGTTCCGCGCGGACCTGATGCACCGGCTGGATCTTTTCCGCGTGCGGCTGCCCCCGCTGCGTGAGCGCGGTGACGACATCATCGCGCTCGCCGAGGAATTGCTCGCGCGCGTCTGCCGGCGCTACGGGCAGAAAACGCCGGCCATTCCCGCCGCCGGCCGCCGTCGCCTGCTCGCGCACCGTTGGCCGGGCAACGTGCGCGAACTCGCGCACGAGATCGAGCGGGCGGTCGTGATGGGCGGCGATGAGGCGTTCTCGTTTCCGCATCTGGCCGCGGCTCCGGCGAGCGGCGGGGCAGGGCGCGACGGTGGCATCCTGCGGTCGGAATTCGTTTTTCCGGAAGCGGGATTCTCCATGGATGCGGCGATCGACGAAATGGTCCTGCGGGCACTACGGCAGGCGAAAGACAACGTTTCCGCGGCGGCCCGGTTGCTCGGGGTCTCCCGCGATGTGGTGCGATACAGGCTCAAAGGGGTTAAAACCGACGAAGCATCCGGGGAAAATTCCCCGAACGATGCGGGCTGATGGGACGGATTACCCTGGGACCTACGCACCAAGTGTCGACCAAGGAGTAATTTAAGTCGTTGATAAAAAGTGACTAAACTCATCTATAGGAAGTTGGCACGTAGGCTGCAAAGGGGGTTCCGTGGTTAAGCTCCTACAGTTCTTTTTTCAGCCCGTCCGGTTCGCCTTGGCGACCGCTTGCGTGGCCGTTGGCAACCTCACCGGGGCGGCCGAGGCAGGTCCGAACGCTCCCGTCCGGCCCGCGGCTCCGGTTGAGCTCCAGAAGCTCGTCGAGCAGTCCAACCAGCAGCGCGATCGGATGATTGCGGAGCACGAGTCGCTCGCGCGGCAACTCAAGGATGCGACCGAGGAGAAGCGCAGGGAGATTTACGAGAAGATGAGCGAACAGAAGAAGGCCTTCGAGGCCGCCCAGAGCGCGTTGCACAAGCGCATCCGCGAGGAGCAACGGGCGCAGCGGGCTCTGCAACGCTCGCGGTGATTTTTTCAGTCTAGCGTAATATCAGTCACAGGGGGCGGTCGCCGGCGCGACCGCCCCCATGTTTTTCACCGACCACGCCGCGTGAACATGACTTGTCGGAGGCGCCCTGCGGTCGCAGTCTCCGTCCACTCCGCGTCTTGATTCTCCCAACACGAGTCGCCGCCTGTCTGCTTCTTGCATTCGCGTTCGTCGCGGGGCGGGCCGCCCCGCCGCCGGCCGCGTTGCCGGCCTTGCCGGTCTGGAGCACCTACGTCGCGGTCGAGACCGTCTTCGGCTACAAGGACAACCTGCTGCTGAGCGCCGCGGAGGAGGAGCGCAGCGCGCTGGCGCGCGGGACGGCCGAGGTCCTGCTGATGCGCGCGCCGACGGGATCCTTCGAATACTCGGCGTTCGCCCAGGCCGAGGGCACGCGTTTCCTCGAGGGGCGCACCGTGCGCAACGAGTCCCGCTGGTGGTTGCGGCAGGAGCTCGGCTGGAGGCCCGGGCCGCAGTGGGAGCTCCACCTGCCGGCCACCGCCTACTTCGACGACAAGGTTTTCGATCAATCCGACACCGAGGTCGAGCGGCTGACCGCGGTGCTGCGCGTCCTCGGGGCGATGGCGGGTCCCACGCTGCGCTGGGATTTCCACCGCAGCGCGTGGCTCGAGGCGAGCAGCGCGGCGCAGCGCGATGTTTATGCCGACGGCAGCAACGACGGCTGGACGAAACATGCGGGTCTGCGGGTCAGTGCGTCGCCGTGGTCCGGCTGGGAACTGGGCTTCGGCGTGAACTCCCGCTGGCGTGATTTCGACGCGCGCGAGCAGTACTCCGCCTCCGGGCGCGTGCTGCCCGGCACGGCCTTGCGCACCCGGGAGGATGAGGGCGAGGTGCGCGCGGGCTTCAAGTGGGGGCGGGACAACGCGTGGCGGGCCGGTCTGCGATTCTCCCTGCTGGATTACCGCGACAACGGATCCGGGTATTTCGATCGTCGCGAGTTCCAGGCGGAGCCGGAGCTGGAGTGGGAACGCGCGGGCTGGCGCGTGCGGTGGCGCGCCGCGGCGCGCCGGGTGGAGTTCGGTGTGCAGACCGTCGGGGTCGGGTTGAACCCGGCGCAGCGGATACGCGACGAGCATGAAGTCGAGCTGCGCGGGGAGAAGAAGGTATCCGCGCGCTGGAGCGCGATCGCCGGTTTCCGCTGGGAACGCGCGCGCTCGAACGAGCGGGTCGCGTCCTACGCGGTCAACGAAGGCTTGCTAGGCGTGCGTTGGAGCTGGGAAAAATAAGGGGCCGAAACGCCCCGATGACTGCCTCCGATCATCCGCCGTCCACGCGCCTCCGGACCGCGGCGGCGGGGCTGGGTCTCACGGTCTTGGTGTTCGCGATCGTGGTGGGCATCGCGACCTGGCGTCTGCGCTCGGGGTTGCGCGAGCAGATTCTCAATCGCGAGGCGGCGACCCTGTCGGCGGTCGCCTCGATGCAGCTGGACCTCGGCGCCTCCGAGTACGGGGCGGCGGCGCTCGAAGAGGTTCCCGGCGCGCTGCTGGTGGCCGTGCTCAAGACCGCGCGGTTGCGCGGGGTCGCGGCGGTCCGTGTTTTCGACGCCCGCGGCGCCTTGAACTCCGCCGACGGTATCATCGGTGAATTGCCGCCGCCGTCCGCCGACGACTGGCGGCGGGTCACGCGGGGTGAGGCGTTCGCGCGGGTGTTCCCCGGGGGCCCGCCGGAGGAGATTCTGCTGCCCGCCTCGGCGCCCCGGGAGGCTGGCTTGGTGGAGGCGTGGGTGCCGCTTCACCGCGGCGGAAACGGCGCGCTGGCGGGTGCCGCGCAGTTCTGGCTGTCGGCTGCTCCCGTGCGCGCGGAACTCGCGGCCCACGACGACCGTCTCTGGCTGCAGGCCGCGATCGCCTGGGCGGCGGGTTCGTGCGTCATCGTGATCGGCGTCGCCTGGGCCTTCCGACGGCTGGCGGCCGCGAACCGCGCGCTCGCCGCGCGCTCCGCGGACCTGGAACGGGCCAACCGCGAGCTCGTGCTTTCGGCGAAGACGTCCGCGCTCGGGGCGGTCGCCGCCCATCTGGTGCACGAGTTGAAAAGCCCCCTCGCGGGACTCGAGCAGATCGTGGCGGCGCAGGGCGCCGGCGGCTCGGAGGATGGCGGCGCGGAGCTGGCCGCGGCGTCGGAGCTCACGCGGCGGCTGCGCACGATGGTCAACGAGGCCGTGGGCGTGATGCGCGACGAGCAGTCCGGCGCCTCCTTCGAGCTCACGTGCGAGGAGTTGCTCGAGGTGGTGGCCTCGCGCGTGCGGCCCGAGCTGGCGCGCGCCGGGGTGCGGCTCGAGCCGGCGGGCGATGCGGCGGTGCGCGTCGATGGACGGCGCGCCAATCTCACGATGCTCGTGCTGAAGAATCTGGTGCAGAACGCGGCCGAGGCGGCGCCCCGGGGAGGGAGGGTGCGGCTGCGCGCCGGCGCGGGCACCGACGGCGCGGTGGAATTCGTGGTCGAGGACGAGGGACCCGGTTTGCCCGATCCGGTGCGGGCGCGGCTGTTTCAGCCGTGTGTTTCCGGCAAGCCCGGCGGAACCGGCATCGGCCTCGCCCTCAGCCATCGGCTCGCGCAGCAGGCCGGCGGACGCCTCGAGTTGGTCCGCTCCGGACCGGGTGGGACCTGCTTCCGCCTTGTCTTGGCCCGGGAGCCGTGATTCCTGCGCAGCCTGCGCTCAAGGCCGTCAACTCTCGGGGCGCGGGATCCTGATTCCCGCCGACGCGGGCTTCCGGCGCTGCCGGCCCGGCTCCGGTCGTGGCTGCTCGCTGTGAGCCTGCTCGCGCCGTCACTGCCCGCGCAGGATGGCTCGCTGCAATGGGCGCTCACGCTCCAAGGATGGTCGGTGTCCTCGCCGGCGGTGAGCGCTGACGGCGCCACGGTGTTCGTCGGCGTGGAAACGCGCACGGCGGGGAGGCTGGTTGCGGTGGGGGCGGACGGGGCCGTGCGATGGAGCATCGTCCGTCCGGACGGCATCAGCGCATCCCCGGCGGTCGGACCCGATGGCACGGTTTACGCCGGATGTTACGACGGAAAGCTCTACGCGGTGAATCCGGTTTCCGGGGCGATTCTCTGGCAGTATGACGCCGGCTCCTTCATTGTTAGCTCCCCGTCGATCGGGTCCGACGGCACCGCCTATTTCGGCGCGGGCGACGGTCGGTTGCACGCGGTGGATTCTCGCGGATCGCGCCGCTGGGCTTTTCAAACCGGGGACTGGGTGGAGTCCTCGCCGGCGCTCGGCGCCGATGGCACGGTTTATTTCGGCTCGCGTGACCGCCACCTCTACGCGGTCGGCGCGGACGGTAGGGAAAAGTGGCGTTTCGCGGTCGCGGGGGCGGTGGTTACCTCGCCGGCGCTCGGGTCCGACGGCACGATCTACTTCGGAGGCGCCGACCAGCGGATGTACGCGCTCTTCCCCGACGGACGAAAGCGCTGGGATTACTTCACCAACGGGGATATCCAGGCTTCGCCCGTCCTAGGGGCTGACGGCACGGTTTACTTCGCGGCGCTCGACGCTTCCTTCTATGCTTTGGACCCGGTTTCCGGAGCGTTGCGGTGGCGTGTTCCGCTCGAAAGCAACAGTGTGTCCTCAGCGGCGGTTCGCGCTGACGGCGTGATCATTCTCGGCGCTGACGACGGCGTCGTGCGGGCGCTCGATCGGGCGAACGGCGCGGTGCGGTGGCGTTTCGACACCCGGAAGGCCGTGCCGGACGACACGATCGATTCGTCGCCGCTGATCGCGCCGGACGGCTCGATTTATTTCACATCTCTGGACGGCAAGCTCTACAAGCTGCGCGGCAACGGTCTCGGTCTTTCCGAGGTCTCGAACTGGCCCTCTTTCCGGGGCGACGCCCGCCGCACGGGCCGGGCGCGTTTCGGGGTGGATGCGGGCCGGTTACTCAATCTTTCGGTGCGCGCCCCGGTGGCCCCGCAGGAAACGTTGATCGCCGGATTCTTCGTCCAGGGGGCGGGCGCCAAGGCTTATCTGGTGCGTGGCGCCGGACCCGCCCTGGAAGGTTTTGGGGTGGGTGGATTTCTGGCGGATCCGCGCCTGGATCTCTACGCCGGGGCGGTGCGCATCGGTGGCAACGACAACTGGGAGGAGGCGTCGCCGGGTCTTTCCGTAGCCGATACGGCCGCCGCGGTGGGCGCATTTCCTTTCGTGGCGGGCAGCCGGGACGCGGCGATTGTTTTGGCGCTTCCGCCTGGTCCCTATTCCGCGCACCTGCGCGCCGGCGACTCGGTCGGAGGGGTGACCCTGTTCGAGGCCTACGACGCGATCGGAGGCGACCCGAGCAGCCGTTTGATCAACCTTTCCTTGCGCGGCCACGCAGGGACGGGCGACGCGACCCTCATCGCCGGTGTGGTGGTGGGAGGAACGGGTCCGGTGAATCTCCTTTTGCGAGCGGTCGGCCCCGGGCTTGAGGTCTTCGGGGTCGGCGGAGTCCTGGCCCGCCCCAAGGTCGCGCTTTACAGCGGTTCGCGGTTGCTGGGTTCCAACGAGGGCTGGTCAACGGTTCCGTTCGCCGCCGATCTGGCGGGAGCGGCCCGCGCGGCGGGTGCCTTTCCGCTTTCGCCGGGAAGCGCGGACTCGGCTCTGACGGTCGTGATACCTCCCGGCCCCTACACCATTCACGTCTCCGGGGCCGATGCTTCATCGGGTGAGGTTCTCACTGAGGTCTACGTGTTGCGTTAGGCCGTTGGCGGTCAACCGCCCGAGGGGAAACTGCTTGCCACTGCCGACGCGTGGACCGGACTATCCGCCGTTTAACACCCAGCAATCCTCGCGGGCTCGCGCCCGCTTTTCCGTAAGTTATGGACGACAACGCCTCGCCAGAGAAACAGCCCGCCGCGGACTTCAACAAGATCGACCTGACTCAGCTGCAGGGCTTCAGCTTCGGCACGCAGTGGACCCAGGAGAAACCTGGCCAAGGTGACCGCCGGGACTCCGGGGAGCGTCCCCGTCGCGATAGTGGCGGGCCTGACCGCCGCGATCGTCGCGGGTTCCGTCGTCCCGCGGGTGAAATGGGTGGCGACTCCGGGCCGGGCGGCCCCGCGCGTCGCGAGGAAGGCGGGGAGCGGCGTTTCCGCGGGGGCGGTCCGGGTGAGTTCCGGGGCGGCCCGCGGCGCGAAGGCGGCCCGCGGGAGGGCGGCGGCGAGCGCGGCGGTTTTCGGCGCGGGCCCGGTGGTCCGCAGTTCGGCGGTCGCGGCGCGCCGCAGTTCGGTCCGTACGAGAGCCCTTACTTCACGGCGACCTTCTACCCGGAGGACTCCAGCTTCAACACGCTCGTGCAGACGATTCGGAAGTCGTGCCGCACGGTGGAGCTTTTCGAGATCGCCCGCACCGTCGTGGCGAAGAACGATCGTTTCGTGGTTGTGCTTGGCCACCGCGCTCCCGCCGCGGCCGCGGCGCCCGCCGGGGCGGAGCCGGCTCCCGCCGTCGCCAAGCCCGTGTTCCACATCTCCGTGCCGGACGGTCTGCCCTTTGAGAGCGACGAAGCCGCTGTCGCGCACGTGATGTCCGTCCATTTGGAGCGGTTCTTCGACAAAGCCGACGTCGAGGTCGAGGCCCCGAAGGGCAGCTATCAGGTCATCAACCGTTGCGGGGTCACCGGTGAGCTGCTCGGGCCGCCGAATTATCACCGCTACAACCAGATCGTTCAGCAGCATTACACGTCGCGCCTCAGCGGTCGCATGGGCCCGGAGGCCTTCCGCAGCCGCATCGAGACGGTCCGCGATCCCGAACTCGTCAACCAGTGGCTGGCGAAGATGAAGAAGGCCACGCGGTACACGTGGAAGACGGCCGGAGCCGAGGCTCCCGCCGTCAGCCCGGGCGCCGAAGCGCCGGCTGAAACTCCGGCCGATGCTCCGCCCGCGGAAAACGCCGCCCCCGCCGCTCCCACGGTCCCGTACTTCGACACCTTGGAGGACGCCCGTCTTCACCTTCTCACCCATGCGCGCGACAAGGTCGTGCGGACCTCGGAGAGCGCCCGTTTCGCCGGTCGCCTGCTGGAGACCCTGCCGCCGGGCGAGGTCCGACGCGCGGTCGAAGGCGCGCTCGAGCGTCAGCGTCGCTTCCCGTTGGATACCGCGAACGGCCTCCGCGGCCGTCTCCGTCGCGAGCACTTCACGATCTTCAAGAAGGGCTCCAAGGGCGTCTCCTACGTCTGCGCGGTGAAGCGTAAGTTCCGCGTCCCGGGGCAGACCTTCTCCGACAGCATCGGCGCCCTGATCGCCTACATCGAGGCCAACCCGATGGTGCGTGCCGGCGAGCTGCCGGTGAAGTTCCTTGGTCTCAAGCCCGCCGCCACCGCGCCGGCTCCCGCCGATGGCTCCGCCGCGGAGGCCCCGGCCGCGCCGGAGGCCTCGGCGCCGAAGGTCGACGAGGTCAGCATCGAGGACCGGGCCCGGCTCGCCCGCCTGCAGGGTGACCTCGTGTGGCTCGTCCGCGAGGGCTACGTGACCGAGTTCATCGACGGTCGGCTATTCGCTCCTCCCGTGATGGTCGAGGCGCGCAAGAAGGAGATCGAGAGCGAGGAGCACGATCCCGAGAACTTTCCGGAGGTTCCGGCCGCGGCCGAGTCCCCCGCAAGCGAAGGCGCCGAGGCGCCGGCGGCGGAACCGTCCTCCGCGGGCGAGGTTGCTCCGGCGGCCGAAACGGTCGCCGAAGCCGCGCCCGCCCCGGCAAGTCCTCCCGCGGAAAATCCTCCGGCGGCAACCTGAGCCGATCAGGCCGCGCCTGATGCATCGCCGGCTGGGGTTCGCCCCGCCGGCGATTTTCATTTCAGGCCCGGAGTCGCACGTGGTGCGTGGGTCCGGGCCGGATCGAGAGGTCGAGGTGCAGCGCGCGCGCGGGAAGCCAGTCCGCGACTTTCTCCGGCCACTCCACCGCAAGGCACCAGGGCGGCTCCATGAAATCCTCCAGCAGCAGGGATTCGACCTCGCGCGGGGACTCCAGCCGGTAGGCGTCGAGGTGCAGCAGGTTGGTCTTCCCGCGATGCAGCGTGAAGATGTTGAACGTGGGGCTGGTCACGCTCCCGGGGACCCCGAGTCCCCGCGCCAGCCCCTGCACAAAGGTGGTCTTGCCGACGCCGAGGTCGCCATGCAGCGCCAGCACGGATTCCGCCGGCAAGGAGGCCCCCAGCTCCGCCGCGAGCGAGCGCGTCTCCTCCGCCGTGGCCGTGGTGACCCCCGCGCGCAGTCTATCGAAAATGCTCGTAGCCATGCAGGTTGGTGAGAGCCGGCGTTGCCGGGCGGCGCTTTCCGCGTGCGCGGAAGCACCCGATGCACGTCAGTCGCACGCGCGGGAAGCGGCGCCGCCACGCTGGTTCGAACGCCTCGCGGTCGGTGCGGGACGCGGTGGCGAAAACGAGCTCGTAATCCTCGCCTTCGGTGAGGGCGGACTTCGTCGACGCACCCTTCCGGAGCGGGAGACTTTTCTCCTCCAGTGCCGGCGTGGCGCCGGGTGGAGTGAGCGCCACGAGGTCCTTCGCCAGTCCGTCGCTGATATCCATCATCGAACGAACCTCCGGGCGGGAGGCGAGCCAGGCGCCCTCCGCCAGCCGCGGCGTGAACGCGTGGTGATGGCCGCTGGCGCGACTGGCGCCGAGTTCACCCGTGACGTAGATCCAGTCGCCGGCGCGCGCCCCCCGGCGGGTGAGGATGCGCGCTCCCGCCGCCGAGCCGATCAGCGTGAGGCTCGCGGCCAGGATTCCCGGTGCCTCCGCAACGTCGCCGCCGACGATGCTCACGTCGTGCTCCCGGGCGGCGGCCGCGAGCCCGCGGTAGAAACGCTCCAGCCAGCGGATCCGTACCCGTGCGTCCAGGGTTACGGCGAGCACCGCGGCGCGCGGCCGGCCGCCCATCGCCGCGATGTCGCTCAGGTTGCGCTTGAGCAGCTTTGCGCCGACGGCCTCGGGGGGAACCGAGTCGTCGAAGTGCCGGCCGTGGATGACCGGGTCAACGGTGACCAGCCCGGCGCCCGGGGCGGAAGGCAGCACGGCGCAGTCGTCTCCGATTCCAAAAGGAGAGCGGGGAGAAGTGTCGCCGAGCCAACCGCGGATGGCGGCGATGAGACGCACCTCACCGAGGGCGGCGACCGATTCACGGGGGTGGCGGGTGAACGGGCTCAGGCGTCTCATGGATCGAGTCCGGAAAGGATGACCACGATCGTGTTCAGGTTGAAGCACCCGTGCGCGACGACCACGGTGCCGATCCGCCCGGAGCGTTCGTAGGCCAGCGAGAGAACCACGGCGAGGGCGAGCAGCGGCGCGAGGCTCACCAATCCCTGCAGCGTGGACCAGCTCACGTGCAACGCGGCGAAGACGGTCGCGGGAAGCAGCAGCGCCACGCCGCGCGGCACCCGCCCGCGCAGCAGGCGGAAGAGGCCGGCGCGAAAAACCAGTTCCTCCGCCACCGGGGCGATCACCACCGCGAGCGTGATCATGCCCGCGAGCACCCACGGCGAGCCCGCGTTGGCGAAAAGCGTGACGAGATCCTGCTTCTGCACGGGCAGCCCGAGGAGCTTGAGCGTCTGCTCCCAGAGCGAGCCGACGACGACGATGACCGGAAGGCAGATCAGGAAAATCGCGAATCCTTCCCGGACGACCGCGGCCGAAAACACCCCCGCGCATCCGCCCCGGCGCTCGACCCGCCAGCGGAAAAGCAGCGCCCCGGCCATCATTCCGAGCTGTGCCCCCATGCCGTTCACGATCATGGCGGACTCACCACCCGTCCGCGAACCGGCCAGCGCGGCGGCGATTTGCGCGGCGACGATGGAGCCCGTGAAGGTCGCGGTCAGCACGAGGAACAGGAACATGAACACGTCGATCAGCGGCGTCCCGGAAAGCGGCAGCGCCGGGGACGGACGGCTGGCGCGGGCTTCCGGGCAAAGGACGCGCCGCCACAGCAGGAATGCGCCGGCGCCGACGAGCGCGACCTCAACGGCGCCCACGACGTAGGTGACGGCTTCGGACATGGTGGCCCAACGTGTCGGGGCAAACCGCGCGATGCAACGCGGCAAAGCCCCGCGGCCGCGGCGGAAGCCTCAGCGCGCGACGATGCGGCCGTCGGCGAAGATCGCGCGGCCGGCGACGAACGTCATCTGAACCCGGCCCGTGAGTTTCTGACCGTGCCAGGGGGAATTGGACGACTTGCTCTGGCCGGCTCGCGCGTCGTAGGTCCAGACCTCATCCGGGGCGAACAAGCAAAGGTCCGCCTCCGCGCCCGGAGTCAGCGTGCCGCCAGGCAGGTTGAGGAGCTGGGCGGGGCGGCGCGTCATGAGGTCGATCACGAACGGCAGCCGGAAGCGGTTGCGGCGCACGAGGACGTCGAGGGACACGGGCAGCGCGGTCTCCAGGCCGATGATGCCGTTGGGCGCGAAATCGAACTCCTTGTCCTTCTCGTAATCGGTGTGCGGCGCGTGGTCGGTGGCGATGATGTCGATCGTGCCGTCGCGGAGCCCGGCGATGATCGCCTTCCGGTCCTCCTCCGTGCGCAGCGGCGGGTTCATCTTGAAGTTCGTGTCGTAGGTCGCGAGCGCCTCGTCGGTGAGCGCGATGTGGTGCGGCGTGGCCTCGGCGGTGACCCGGACGCCGCGGGCCTTGGCCCGGCGGATGATGTCCACCGAGTGCCGCGAGGAGATGTGCTGCAGGTGGATGTGCGCCCCGGTGTGCTCGGAAAGGATGGCGTTGCGCGCGACGATCAGGTCCTCGGCGGCGTTGGGCCAGCCGCGCAGGCCGAGCCGCGTGGAGACCACGCCCTCGTTCATCACGGCGCCCTGCGTCATCGAATGATCCTGGCAATGGTCCATCACCGGCAGATCGAACATCCGCGCGTACTCGACCGCGCGGCGCATCAGGTCGTTGGACTGCACACAGTCGCCGTCATCGGTGATGGCCACCACGCCGGCGCGGCGCAGCGAGCCGATGGGCGCTAGCGCCTGACCCTTCATGCCCACGGTGATGCAACCCGTCGGGAGCACGCGCACGACGGCGTCGCGCGCGATCACGTCCTTCATCAGCTGGATGGTGCCCGGATTGTCGGCGACGGGCGACGTGTTGGGCATGCAGACCACCGTGGTGAAACCACCGGCGGCCGCGGCGCGGGAACCGGTGGCGATCGTCTCCTTGTGCGTCTGTCCCGGCTCGCGGAAATGCACATGGACGTCGATCAGACCGGGGCAGGCGACGAGGCCCTTGGCGTCGATCTGCCGCGCGCGGCGGCGTTCGGTGGCGGGGAGGGAGTCGACGAAGCGGCCGTCGCGTACGAAGACGTCGCCGACGGCGTCGCGCCGGGCGGCGGGGTCGATGACGCGGGCGTTCCTGATCCAGAGCGAGGGCATGCGGGAGAAAGTTCGGGTCGGGTTCAGGCGGGCAACTGCTCCGGGCGGCCGCCGGCGCAGAGAAAGAGCACGGCCATGCGCACGGCGATGCCGTTGGTGACCTGCTCGAGGATCACGCTGCGTTCGCCGTCGGCGAGTTCGCTGTCGATCTCGACGCCGCGATTGATCGGCCCCGGGTGCATGATGATGGCGCGCGGGTTGAGCCAGGAGGCGCGGGCCTTGTTCAGACCGAACATGCTCGTGTATTCGCCGAGGGAGGGGAAGTGGCCGGCGGCCTGGCGCTCGTGCTGGATGCGCAGGAGCATCACGACCTCGGCGTCGGCGAGGGCGCCGCGGAGATCGTGGCTCACCTTCACGCCGAGCGCGGTGAAGGAGTCGGGCACCAGCGTGGACGGGCCGACCAGCGTGACGGCCGCGCCGAGTTTGGTGAGGGCGTGGATGTTCGAACGGGCGACGCGGCTGAAGAGGATGTCGCCCAGGATGACCACCTTGCGACCGCGCAGATCGCCGAGGTGTTCGATCATCGTGAAGGTGTCGAGGAGGCCCTGCGTGGGATGCTCGTGGGCCCCGTCGCCGGCGTTGATGACGGGGATGTCGAGGATGCGCGACAAGTAGAGCGGTGATCCGGCGGCGGCGTGGCGGATCACGATCATGTCGGCCTGCAACGCCTGGATGTTTTCGGCCGTGTCGCGGAGGGTTTCGCCCTTGGTGGTGCTGCTGCTGGCGGCATCGAACGAGATCACGTCGGCGCCCAGCCGCTTGGCGGCCATATCGAAGGCGAGCCGGGTGCGGGTGCTGGGCTCGAGGAAGAGGTTGACGATGGTGCGGCCGGCGAGGGCGGGCACGCGGGTGCCGCCGGGCTGGAGGGTGCGCTTGAGGGCGCGGGCGGTGGCGTGGATCTGGTCGATCTCCGCGCGGGAGAGTTCTTCGAGCGTGAGGAGATGGCGGCGGTTCCAGGGCATCGGTGCGGCGGCGGCGCGGGTCGGAACGGCGGTCGCCGGCCGCGGGGACGCGGCTCGGGCATACCGGGATTTCGACGACGATCGGGCGGCCACCGTCGCCGTTTGTGGCCTCCGCCCTGCAACGTGGGAAGCGGTTTCTAGCCTGCCTCCCTCAGGGCGCCTCGTAGACCTCGATCAGCGCGACTCCGGTGGTGTTGTTCACGCCCGTGAGCTGCGCGGTGTAGGAGCCGGGGTTGAGGGTGACGAGCAAGGCGGAGTCGCGGCTGGAAGCGGAGGGCAGGGCGAAGGCGCCGACGGCGCGGAACGCGGTGGCGAGGGTCTCGCCGCCGCCCCAGTCGTCGTTGTCGGCGACGACGGCGCCTCCGCGGTAGATGGCGAGCGCGGGGTTCGCCAGCGCGCCCGTCACGCCGAACGGCGCGAGGCCCGGGCCGACGCCGCGGATCAGCACGCGCCGCGGCACGTTGCCGGAGATCGTGAAGCCGGCGATGAGGATCCCGGCTCCGGTGCCCACCTGCGCGCGGGCCGAGACGTTGACGAGCCGCGACCGGCCGGCGGCATCGGTGTCGTACAACTCGGCGAGGGCGATGCCGGTGGCGGTGCCGGCGATCTGCATGGTGTAGGGTCCGGCGGGCACGGCGCGCAGCAGCGCGGCGTCGGCCGATCCGGCGGGAAGCGCGAAGGCGCCGGCGGCGGAAAACACCGCCGACATTCCCCCTGCGCTGGTCCAATCGTCGTTCTCGGCGACGGCGGAGGAACCGGAGAAAAGCCGCAGCGCGGGATTGGCGAGCGCACCCTCGACCCCGAAACCCGCCAAGGTGGGACCGATCGCGCGCAGCAGCACGGGTTTGTCTCCGTCGCCCGAGACGGCGAACCCCACGGTGAGCGTTTGCGCGCCGGTGCCGGCGGTGGTGCGGACGGACAAGTTGACGAGGCGCCCCACCACGGGCGGCTCGACGGTCACGACCGCCGCTTGCGACTCGAGGGTGCCCTCCGGGCCGGTGATGCGGACGCGATAGGAGCCGGCGGATCCGGCGGAGACCGCGGATACCGTCAGGACCGCGGAAGTGGCGCCCGGCACGGGCACCCCGTCCTTGAGCCACTGGTAGGTGAACGGTCCCCGGCCGCTGGCCGTGACGCTGAGCGTGAGAGGCAAGGTGAGCACGGCGGTCTGCGCGAGCGGCTGCGCGGTGATCGCGAAGGGTTCGATTTCCGCGCGACCCGTGCGGCGCGCATTGTGGCGGTACTGGGGCCAAGGCCCGGCCGCGCCGGCGCCGATGTCGAACGCATAGACGCCTTCGTCGTTGGAGCCCACGTAGAGGGTGGAGCCGCTGATGGCGGGCGAGGAGCGCACGATGCCGGCGGTGGACCAAGTGCGCTTCAACGTGCCGTCGGGGTTCACGGCGTACAGCAGTCCGTCGTAGGAACCGATGTAGACGACGCCGTTGGCATCCACGGCGGGCGATGAGGCGCGGACTTCCTTGCCGAGGGGGAAAACCCAGCGGGCCGAACCGTCGGCGGTCCGCACGGCGTGGAGTTTGCCATCGTACCCGGCGAAGTAGACGGTGCTTCCGTCCGGGCTGAGCGCGGGCGAGGAGGATGTGCCGAGGCCGGCGCCGGTGTACACCCAGCGCGAGGCGCCCGCGGAGGTCGTGGAATAGAGCCGGCCGGAAGTGAGCGTGCCGTAATAGAGGTTGCCCGTGCCGTCGATCGCCGCGGCGGTGTAGACGGCGTTGTCGGTCGGGAGCGACCATTTCACGGAGCCATCGGCGGGATTGATGGCGTAGAAGCGGTGGCGCGTCGTGGCGTCGTCCGATCCCAGGTAGATCGTGCCGTCCGGTCCGGTGACGGCGGAGGCGTAGGACGATCCCGGGATGGGCGCCGACCATTTCACCGCGGCCGAGGTGCCGAGGTCCGTGAAGGCGAACAACCGCGAGGCGGACGGGGTCGCGGCCTCGTGTCGCAGGTAAATCGTGCCGTCGGCGCCGATCGCGACGGCGTTGTTCGCATTGTAACCGGTGCCGACGACGATCTCCCATTTTTTCCCTCCGGTCCGGCTGTCGTACGCGAAGAGACGCGCGTCGTTGCCGGCGACGGTCGAGCCCGCCCCGAAGTAAAGGGTGCCGTCGGGACCGAGGGCGGCGGACGAGGTGTCCTGCGCGGCGTCGAGCTTGATCGCCGGCCACCGCCGCGAACCGTCGGCGTTGAAGGCGTGGAAAACACCGTCGGTGCTGCCCACGTAAACCGCGCCGTCCGGACCGATCACCGGGGCGCAGGTCACGCTGCTGCCGGCGAGCCCCTGCCAGAGCGAGTCGTTCAACGTGAGGGTGAAGGGGGCGTTGGTGGGGGGCGTGGCGCCGGTGGCCTTGCCGTCCACCTGCAGGTGATAGGTGACGCCCGCCCGGGCCTCGATCGTGACGATGGCGGTGGTGGACGGCGTGGTGCCGGCGGTCCGCGGGTCGGCGTTGTCGCTGGAGTCCACCAGGGTGAGCGCGTTGAGCGCGGAGCCCGTGTAGACGGCGAGCAGCGGATCAAAACCGTCGCTGCGGAGCGCGGCCTGGAAACGGCCGGTGGCCGGCGCGGTCCAGCGGTACCACAGGGACTTGCCTCCGGTGAACCCGAGGATGCGCGGCTCGCCGGGTTCCAGCGAGGCCTGCGCGTTGGCGGAGTCGATGACGGTGGAACGGACGGCGATGATCTGGGCGCTGGCGAAACTGTCGTTCGGGGCGATCGCGCCGATATCGAGCAGCACCAGCCCCGCTCCGCCGTTTTTACCCGCGACGATGATCTGGTAGGAACGGCCGGCCTCGGCGGCGAACTCGAGGCGGGAGGTCGGCAACCCCGCGTCGTCGTCGTTCGCGGCGACGGGGGCGAGACCGTCGAGCGTGGAACCGCTGAACACGCCGAGCAGCGTGTCGAAGGAGCTGCCCGCCGTGGAAATGCGCACGGTGGCGCTTTGGGTCGGGGTCCATTCCCACCACAGCGACGCGCTTCCGTTGAGCCCGGCGACGGCGGGCTCGGTCTCCGAGGTGGCGCCGGAGCTCACGTTGCGCACGCTGAAGTTGTTGCCGGCGAGCCGGGAGCGCTGCGCGAAGTCGTCGTTGAACGGACGGTGGTCGTCGGAGCGCAGGGCGCGGTCGAGGTTGAGCCGGCCCCCGGTCTGCACGCGGCCGCGGAACGCGGGCACGGGGTCGACGGAGCGGAGCAGGCGGTTGATGACCTGGCGGTAGGTGTCGCCGGGAAAATGCGCGCGGAGCAGCGCGAGCGCCCCCGCGACGTGCGGCGCGGCCATCGAGGTGCCGGAGCGCAGCGCGTACGGCGTGGCGGTGGTGTACCACGTGGACCAGATCTCGGTGCCGGGCGCGAAGAGCTCGACCGAGCCGGCGCCGAAGTTGCTCGAGATGGAGGCGTCGTCGCGGGCGGTGGAGTTGGCGACGGCGATCACGTTTTCCAGGCGGTAGCTCGCGGGATAATGGGCGAGCAGCTCCATGTTGGCGGCGTCGGTGCCGGCCGCGGCGACAAAGATGACGCCGGCGGCGCGGGCCCGCAGGATCGCCTCGCGCTCCGCCGGATCGAACTGGGTGACGGGCCCCGCGGCCGCGCCGTAGCTGGCGTTGATGATGTGCGCGCCGTGGCGGATCGCGTAGTCGATGCACTCGATGCCGTCGGAGGTGGCGCCGCGCCCGGCGCTGGTGCCGGTGCCGCCGCGCAGGAACTTCAGCGCCATGAGCCGCACCTTCCAGGCCACGCCGGCGACGCCCACGCCGTTGTTGCCGACCGCGCCCACGATGCCCGCGACATGCGTGCCGTGGCCGAGGTCATCCATCGGGTTGCCGTTGTTGGTGATGGCGTTGATGCCGTGCACATCGTCGACGTAGCCGTTGCCATCGTCGTCCCGGTTGTTGCCCGCGATCTCGCGCGGGTTGGTCCACATGTTGGCGGCGAGATCCGCGTGATCGTAGCGTACGCCCGAGTCGATCACCGCGACGACGATCTCCGGCGCCTCCGTACGCAGGTCCCAGGCCCGGGTCGCCCCGATGTCGGCGCCGACGATGCCGTTGTTGGAGCCGTCGTTGCGCAGCGGCCACTGCCGGGAGGCGAAATCCGGGTCGTTGGGCACGGCTTGCGCCGCACGGATGGTGTCCCGCTGCACGAACTCGTAGCGCCCGGTGGCGCGCAGGCGCGCCTCGGCCTGTGGCGGGCTTTCGCCGGGGGGCAGTTCGAGCAGGCGCATGCCGTCGAGACGGTCCCAGCGGCGCCGCAGCCGGAACCCCTCGCGGGCCTCGGCGGCGTCTGTGACGGCGCGCTGGGCGGCCCGCGGCTTGGCGATCACCACGCCGTCGCGGTAGCCCTGCGCGAGCTCGCGCGCGGTGAAGGGCGGGGGTTCCGCAGCCGGGGCGTTTCCGCGGGCGAGGGCCGCTAGCAGGAGCAGCAGGATGGCGGCGGTGATCTTCACGCGGGAGTGGCCGGGAGGAAAGTCAGGCGAGGGTTCGACGCAACGGGGCCGGCGAGGTTAGCCGGCCGCGCGAATCTCTTGGAGCAGTTCGAGCACGCGGCGCTCCAGGCCGGGCAGCGCGTCAGCGGGTGTGGCGGCGTCGATGTCGTGGATCGTCCAGTAATCCACGCGATGCTCCCAGTCGGGAAACTGGGTGCGCATCAGGGGCCGGTGCTCCTCCTCCTTGAGGGCGATGACCCGGAGCGCGCGGTCGAGGTCGGCGCGCGAGAGGGGCACGGGCGCCGGACCGGTGTGGTGCAGCGGGATGCCGCGCGACCCGAGCGC
>CAXRGI010000110.1:0-7293 GCA_964229935.1 Opitutales bacterium | reverse complement strand
GGCGCCGTCGGCGTACCATTCGTCCATACCCCAGAAATGCGCGTGCCGGAGGGAAAGCCCGAGCTCGTTGACGAGCCGCGCCACCAGCGGAAGCTGCTCGGTGGGCCCGATCGGGCCGCAGATTCCCACCGGGTTGTCGGCCGTGGCCTGCCGCCACGCGGTGATGTATTCGAGCGCCTCAGCGAGGTAGAAATCCTCCAGGGAGTCGTAGAAAACGACGCGAAATCCGTCACGCGACAGCCGAGCCATTTGGGCGGGCGTGAGGCGGGCGGCTTCCTCGATGAGTTCGGTGTCGAGGGTGGTGTAATCCCACCAGTCGGGGGCGATGGTGCTGAATTTGCGGGGCATGATGTTTGTGGAAAACAGACCAGGCTCAGGGGTGCTCGAGCGTGCGGGTGTAGGCGGCATTGACGCGATAACGCCGGCCAAGCGCCTCGCGCAACGGATCGGCGCCGGACGAGCAGAGTCCCATGTGCGCGTGCCGTCGCCAGCCTTCGGCATGACGGAAACGACGGGAACGGCGACCCATCTCGAGGGACATCCGCTCCATCTCGAGCAGGTAGGAATTCATCCCCTGAGAGGAGCGCAGCCAGCCATGCTGGCTTTCGTGGCAGGCAAGCGCCGCCCGTTTGGTCGCCTGCACGGAAGTGGTGTCGACGTAGGCGCCGGCCTCGACCTTTCGGCCCAACGGGTCGCACAGCCCGTGCGGCATCGCGTGGTAGACCGCCGTTTCGCCACTCCACGCGGGACGTCGAGGCGACGTGAAAAAGTTCGGCAGCCCGCGCGAAAAAGCCGCCGTGACGGCGATTCGGCACGTCTCCGTGTGGTCCTCCATGTAGTCCTGCGGCGCATGCGTGAGCACGATCGCGGGCTTCACCTCGCGGATCACCGCCGCCACGCGGCGCAGCAGGGGCAACGCGTAGAGGATCTCAAGGTCGTCCACGTGGCTCGGGTGGTATTTCGCGTCGAGTTTCGCCGCCGCGCTCCGCGCCTCGCGCGCCCGGATACGGCGCAAAGCCGCGGGACCGTGCACGAGGCTGCCGCAGGAACCGCTCGAAAGGTTCAGGTAATGCGTGCGCCAGCCCGCCTCGCGCAGGAGGCGCAGCGTGCCGGCCATCATGAACTCGATGTCGTCCGGATGCGCCGCGATCGCGATGGCGGCGCGCTCAGCCATTCCAGGAGGCGAGCGCGATCGTGCGGTTCTCGCGGGCCGAGGCGTCAGCCGCGAGACAGGCGCGGTGCGAAGCCATCGCATCGGCCAGCGACGTGAGCGGCATCTCGCGGCCGGCGTCGACGGCGTCGAAGAAGGCCTGGAATTGCGTCTGGTACGGGTGGTCGGAGACGTCCCCGGAATCCAGGAGCTTCATAGAGAGCTCGCTCCACTTGTGTTTGTTGGTCGCGAGGCGGACGGAGTGGAACTTGTTGTCGAGCAGGCTGCCCTCACTGCCCACCAGATGAGTGTGGAAGTAGTAGGGCTGCAGGCAGTCGATCACCGACGCCACCTTGCCCACCGACCCGTTGCGGAAGCGCAGGAGCGTAACGCTGGTGGTGTCGTACTCGTAGGGGGCGAAGGTGGGGCTGGCCGACTTCACCGAGGTGCTCGTCACGCTCTCAACCTCCGACCCCATGCAGAGCAGCAGCGCGTCCATCGCGTGGCAGCCGGCCGACAGGAGGCTCGTCCCGCCGCCGTCGCGGCGCACATTCCACCGGAACTGGCCGTACCACGGACCGATGCCGTGGTAGTAATCGACCTCGCCGTAGTGGAGCTTCCCGAGCAGCCCCTGATCGATCACCGCCTTCGTCGCGAGGAACTGGCTGGAAAAGCGGCACTCGAAGCAGACGCACACCTTCACCCCGGCCGCCTTCACCGCGGCGGCGACGGCGTTCGCCTCGGCAAGCGTGAGACTGATGGGCTTCTCGAGGATGATGTCCTTCCCCGCTTTCGCCGCCGCGATCGCGTGCTGCGCGTGCTGGCTCGGGTAGCTGCAGATTGAGACCGCATGGATGTCCTTCCGCGCCAGCATCGCGCCCAGATCCGTGAACGTCTGGATCGTGCCACCGTGGCGGGCGCTGAGTTCGGCCGCGTTTTGCGGACGCGAGGACCAGACCGCGGTGACCTGGGCCTGGGCGGTCGCGTTGATCGAGGGGATATGGGCGGTGGCGACCCAGCCGTAGCCGATGACGCCGACATTGTATTTCTTCATGGGGAAAACTGGGATCGTGCGCTCGCAGGCTCGCCAGCCTGCGCCGCGTTTCGTTGAACCTTCGCGCCCGAGACGAGTCAATGCGCGATCCCTTGCCTGCGCGGTGCCGGCAAGGGCAGGATACCGTCACGCATGAAACTCGCGTCCCGGCTACGGCTCGCCCTTCTCTTAAGCACGCTGCCCCTTGCTGCCCGCGTCGACCCGCTCCTCCTTCCCCCGCCCGACGGTGCACCGGCCGAGGCCCGTCCCGTCCTCACCCTCCATCTCAACAATCCCACGGAGTTCGACGCGGCCTTCCGTTTCGAACCCGAGATCGAGGGTGAGTACGCCGACGCCGCTGGACACCGCCACGTGCTCTTCGCCCTGCTGGACGAAAGCCAGCGCCGGGTAGAGGTGCCGCGCCGCTCCCGAGTCACCGTGCGGATCCGGCCCGAGGAGGACATCCGGCCCGGAGACGGCTTTGTTTCACTGCGGCTGCTTTCACCGCGGACCAACCCCGTGATGTTCCCGGCTCCGCCGGCTCCTACCGTCGCACCTGCCCCGGCCCCCGTCGCCGCACGCGGGCTGAGACGACCCAACATCGATCTGACCTCGGACGTGGAGGAAATGCGGCGTCACATCTCGGGCCACGAGCCGATCTATTTTGCGATCGGCTCCCGGGACCGCCTGAACGCCCGCTTTCAGTTCAGTTTCAAATACCGCGTGCTCGATCCTGGGCCCGACGAATCGGAGCTCGGGCCAGTGATGGATGCGTTGGGAATGCTGTATTTCGCCTACACACAGACCTCGATCTGGGATCTCGATGGCTTTTCCCGCCCGTTTTACGACTCCAGTTACCGGCCGGCGCTTTTCCTTCAGCATGCGCTGCGCCGCACCCCGGGTTCGGCCTGGAGCTTCAGCCTCCGAGGAGGCGCCCAGCACGAGTCGAACGGCAAAGGCGGCGGTGCCTTGGTGGCGACGGCTCGGCCGGGTCTGGTCGCGACCAATCGTCTGCGCCATGCCTCGGACTCGCGCAGCCTCGACTCCGTCTTCGCCGCCGTGACCACGCGATGGGAGGATGAGAACGCGCGCTTTCTCGAGGCCACACTACAGGCCAACGCCTATTTCAATTTGGACGAGAACCCGGACATCGCCGTCTACCGCGGCAACGCCGAGCTGCGGCTGCGCGGGGGCCACGCGCGCGGACTGCAACTGGCGATGCACCTGCGCGGTCGCCCCGGCGGCCACGGCAGCGTGGAGTTCAACCTCACTTGGCCGACCAGCGAATCCCCGCTGCTGCGCGCCCTCCCGTTGATCGGAAGCCTCGGAGGTTACGCGCAGATCCAATACTTCAACGGATACGGCGAGAGCCTGCTCGACTACGACGTGCGCCGCCGCGACCAACTGCGACTCGGACTGATGATCGTACGGTGAGACGGGGCAAGCGATAGCTCCGCAAAATTTTCCTCGGGAGCACCCGCGGCTAGATCACGGGGGCCTCTTTGCCCGGCTTCGGCCGAACGGAACCCAAGCGGAACGGTTTCCCGCGTTCCCGAGTTCCAGATGCGCGCCGCCCCACTCACCGCTTGCCGGCTTTCCACATCCCGCGGCGGGAAACTCCGCGACCTCGGATCAGCGTCTGTGCCCTCTGTGATCCGGGCTTAAACCCGTCCCACGCTCCGGGCCTCACAGATCGAAGGTCGCCGTGAGGATGAACTGCCGCGGGTCGACGATGCGGTAGGCGAAGGGCGCTCCGTCCGGATTGACTGCCACCGCTTGCAGCCGGCCGCCCTCGAGGGCGTTACGCACGTTCAGCTGCAGGCGGGTGCGGATCCGGTCGGAAAAAAGCCGCAGGCCGTAACCCGCGTTTAGATCGAGATAGAATCGCGACGAGTCGAAGACGGGGCGATCGCGGTCGAGCGTCCGCACGACCCCGTCGGAATCGGGCGCCGCGCCCCGGAAACCGATCGAAGCCTTGTCCTCCCAGCGTACAGCCCCACCGAGGCTGAGCCCCTTCGCGCGTCCCTCGGAGAAGGTGTAATTGGCCAGCGAGTTGAACCGCCACTCCCGCACCTGGGAACGCGGCTTGCCCTGGTTGGCGATCGCCAGCTTGAGCGGCGCCGAGACGTTGCCGGTGTAAAAGTCGCGCGGCACACCGCCGCTGCCGATGCGCGAGGTCCACCACTCCACACCGGCGTCGTCCTTCGCCGTCGTCCAATGCGGCATGCGCTGGTTCAGGTACTCCTGCACCCGCGGGGAAATATTCGTGTCGATCGACTTCTGCTGGGCACCCGCGAGCTTGAAACGCCAGTTCCGGCTCGGATTGTAGTTGAGCTCGATCTCCAAGCCACGGGCCTCGATGTCCGACGTCTCGGTGATGCTCTTGCCCACGAGGGTGTCGAGGAAGCCCTCGGAAAGACCCATAATCTTCGCGACGGCGGCGGAGGTCTGCGCGGCGGTCGGCACCACGCCCTGGGCAGTGAAACGGGCGGTGGCGAGCTGGGTCGCCCAAGTCTCGAAGTTGAACGAGTCGTTACCGTTGCCGCTGCGGCCGGTGTCCAAGCGGATCGCGCGCGTGGCCACGATGCCGGCGTCGCCGTTGCGCGCGTTGACCTGGAAGTTCTCGTAGCGGTTCACCCGCAGGAAAAGCTTGTTGTCGAGGAAGGAGAGCGAGAACCCGTAGTCCTTGCCGCGGCCCGTGGGATTGGGGAGCACCTCTCCCAGCAGGTTGTACTGCGTGACCGCGGGCTGGAAACTGTCGGACTTGTTGTAGTGAAAAGCCGCGCCTCGCAGCACCTGGCCCAACGTGCGCACAGCGGGATCGCCGCCATCAGTGGCGCGCCGGATGAAGCCCAGATCGCGGAAGGGACGCACGACCGCGCCGCCCGTCTTGGTGCGGCCGGACTTCTCCAGCCAGGGTCCCCAGGTCCGCAGCGGCGCGTAATCCAGCAAGCCGGTGCCAGGGTCGACGACCGCGCCGTTGGAATCGCGGCTGCGGTTCTTGTCATTGCGAAGCCCGAAGGTCGTCACAATCGCCCCGTCGAGGAAGAAGTTCTGCATCGTGCCGGACAGGGTGCGGA
This sequence comes from Opitutales bacterium, assembly GCA_964229935.1. Lineage (GTDB taxonomy): Bacteria > Verrucomicrobiota > Verrucomicrobiia > Opitutales > Opitutaceae > ER46. Next base: position 2,030 of record CAXRGI010000110.1, on the reverse strand, counting down.
TCTCGCGGCGCGTGCGGTTGGAGGGCGTTACACCTGCCTCGCCGATGGTGGCGGGTTCGTTGACCCATTGGTTGGTCAGGGCGTTGAACCACGTCAGATTGTACCGGCCGCCCAGACCGTAGACAGCGGCCGGGGCCTGGTCGATGTTCTGACCCTGCGCGTCGCCGACGTAGTACTTGTAGTAGGCGCGCGCGGCGGTGACACCCGTGCGGTTCTGCAAGTTGATCCAGCTATGGTCGGAGAGCACTGCGTCGCGATAGCGCAGGATCGCGGTGTCGATCCGGCGCGTCTCGCCGTGCGCCGCGAAACGCTGCGGGCCGACCCACGCGAGCCACCGGGGCAGTTTGGATGGGGTGAATTGGTAGGCCAGGTCGCCGGCCTGGGTGTCGTTCACGGACGGCCGCCGGGACATGGTGGGCTCGGAGGCGGCCACGTAGGGCCGCTTGAAGTACGGGTTGACCCTCCCGTCGAGCAGCCGCTCGTTCGGGTCAACGTACAGCACCGAGTTCGTGCCGCCGATGAAGTTCCGGCTGTAATTGTCGTAGTCCTCCCGAAACCAACCGCCGCGCACTGCGAGGAGATGGACGGGGGTCTGGATGAGGAAGTGTTCCGCCTCGACCTGGTAGATGTCGGCCTTGTCGTGATTGAAATTCGGCGCGACGAAGTTGACCGAGGACCAGTCGTAGAGGGAACGGTCGGTGATGCTGGCCATCACGTAGAGCGGATAGAGCGAGCCGCGCAGACGCTGGAGATCCGTGCCGCTCTCGAGGAAGCGCAGGTTGGTGTTCGGGTTATCCGGCGTCGGCACCCCCGCGAAGAGACCGGTGGTCGGCACCGAACCCGTGCGGTTCACGCTCCAGAACTGCACGCCACCGTTGTCCACATAGATGCTCGGGCGGTTGTAGAAACCGGTGCCCTGCGCGAACAACCCGATGGGCAGGCTGGCATCGAGCGACTGGGGATAGGGACCGAACTTCGCGCCGTTCGCATACGTGGCGATCTGCGTCACCGGATCCCAGGTCGGGCTGCCGACCGCTTTCCAGTAGGAAACCGCGTCCCGCGGCGTCACGGAGTTGGGGCGGCGCGCGTAGTTATGGTATGACTCGTAGCTCGCGCGGATCGTGGTGTTGGGGAGCGGACGGTAGGTGGCGGAAATCTGCCCGCGGCGGCTGATATCGGCGGAGGGTTTCCGCTCATAACCCTTGGACTCGTAGGCGCCGGAAAAGCGGGCGGCGAGGGTCTTGCCGAGCAGGGGACGATTGACGTCGAACGTCGTGCGGTAGCCACCATAGCTGTCCGCCCGCATCGAGGCGGAAGCGAAAGCCCGCGTGAGGTTGGCTTGGGAACGGATGAGGTTCACCGTGCCGGACGTGTTGCCGAGGCCGAAGATGTTGGAGTTCGGGCCGCGGCTGATCTCGACCGCGTCGATGTTGTAGGTGTCGACCGGGATGGCGCTGGTGCTGGCAAAGTTGCCCACCGCCATGTTGGCGGAGTCGATGCCGCGGATGCGGTTGGCGGTCTGCGGGCTGGCCTGGATGCTGTCATTGACGCCGCCGTTCCGGTCGACGGTGAACGAGGTGAACGTACCGGTGCCCTCGGTGTTGGCCTCGTAAAGAAAGATGTCGTTCAGATCGACCGCCGCGGTGTCGAGCAACTGCTGCTTAGTGACCACGGTGATCGAGGCTCCGAGGTCCTCGATCTTCGAGTTGAGGCGCGTGCCGGAGAGAGTGTTGGCCGCTAGATAGCCGCGGTCAGCCGCGGCTGAAACCTGGAAGGGCGACAACTCCACGACCTGACCGGCGGCGGAGGTGGTCTCCGGCGTCCTCGCCGCGCGAGCCTCGTCCGCCTGCAAGGCCGCGAACTCCTCAGGATCAAGGCGGCCGTTGCCATTACGGTCGTAGCGGACGACCTGCGCGGGTGAGGGCGAGGCGACCGGGGCCGTTTGCCCACGCGCGATCGAGAGAAAGCCGAAAACCGGGAGGAGCCAGAAGATCAGGGCGCGATGAGGAATCATGGGGTTGGGAGGGGAG
>CAXRGI010000109.1:0-2926 GCA_964229935.1 Opitutales bacterium | reverse complement strand
TCTGGATGAACGTACGGTAAACGCTGCCGTTGAGGCGGAGCTTCTCGCGCAACTGGGACGGCACGGCGGCGGGGGCCGCGAAGGCCACCTGCACGTAGTGGGCGCCGGTCAGCTTTCGGTCAGTGACGCGGGCGAAGTCGCGCTTGCCGACAGTCTCGACGGCCGAGACCTCGCCTTTGAGTTCGGTGATGACCTTCTTGATGCCTTCGACGATCTGGTCGAACGACTCCTCCTTGCCCCGGTTATCGAGGATGAAGGAAGCGCGGTAGTTGCGGTTGGCGGATTTCATTTTGGGTCTCTGCGGTTGAGTTGATTCATGGCGGTCTCGAGGCCGCGGTTAAGCAGCAATTCGAGGCCTTGGACGAAATAGTCGATTTTTCCGGTGACGATCGCGAGCTGGTCGGGAGGAAACCGGGCCAGCACGAAATCAGCGAGGTCCATCTCCGGCGGACGCTTTGGCCCGATGCCAAGGCGGTAGCGCACGAAGCCCGCGCCGAGGTGGCGGATCAGGCTGTCGACGCCGTTGTGTCCACCGGCGCTCCCGCCGGCGGTCACTTTCAGAAGTCCGAGGTCGATGGTGAGGTCGTCATAGACCGCGATCACCGACTCGGGACCTGCCTTGAAGTAGCGCGCGAGCGCCCCCACCGCTTCGCCGCTCGCGTTCATGAACGTCTGCGGCTTGGCCAGCCAGAGCGGCCCCGCGACGGTTTCCCATCGCGCAACCTCAGTCTTGAACTCCGGTGACGGCTTCCAGACGAGGCCGTGTCGACGCGCAAGGGCGTCGAGCACAACCCAGCCCAGATTGTGGCGGGTGCCCTCGTGGGCCCGGCCGGGATTGCCCAGGCCGGCTACAAGGGAGAAGGACATAACTCAAAGAACAACACGGTCGCGCCCGCCGGCGAAGGCCGGCGCGACCGGGGAAACGGACGCTTACTTCTTGGCCGGGGCGGCCGGCTTCGCGCCGGCGGCCGGAGCGGCGCCCTTGGCCCCCGCGGCGGGCGCGGCGGCCGGAGCGGCACCCTTGCCGTCGCCAGCGGCTGGCGCGGCGGCACCGGCGGCCGGAGCCGCACCCTCGGCGGGCGCGGCAGCGCCGGCGGCGGCGCTTGGAGCGGCGGCGACTTCCTGCACGATCTCTGCCACCGGCTCGACGCACGAGACGACGGGCTGACCCTGCGGATCCAGAAACTTGACGCCCGGGATGGCCTTGAGACTGCCGACCTTGATCGTCTCGCCGACCTTCAGCTCAGTCACGTCGACGACGATGGCCTCGGGAAGATCTTTCGGCAGCACCCGGATGCGCAGGGTTTGCGAAGCCATCTCAAGCACGCCGCTCTGGTTCTTCACGCCGAACGACTCGCCCGAGACGTGCACGGGAATCTGGATCTCGAACGTCTCGTTGTCCTTCACCTCCTGCAAATCGAGGTGCAGGTACTTGTCGGTGATAGGGTCACGCTGGATCTCCTGGAGGAAGGACAGGGCCTTATCAGCCTTGTCGGTCCGCTGCAGCTCAATGAGGACCGCGCGGTCGCCCACGCCCTTGAGGAGGCGGACGAACTCCGGCCCGTCAACCGAGAGAGACTCGGGCTTGGTGTGCTTTCCGTACAAGACGGCGGGCACGCGACTCGCCTTGCGCAGGCGACGGGAGGCGCTACGACCGGATTGGCCGCGCGCTTGGACGTTGAGGCTGAACTTTTGGCTCATGGTTTCGTTCCACCTGTCGCCCCGGAATTGGAGGCAGGCGTAATGGAAAAGAGGTGAAGGAGAAAGGTTCGCGGCCGCGGAACGCAACCAAAAGTTTGGCACCCGCCGCGGTTTTTCTCCTGATCCTCAGAGCGAGGGGACCAGCCCGTTGGTCGAAATGCCGGCGGTCCCAGCCGGGGAGCAGGAGAAAACGGAGGCAACGGAGGACGCGAGAAACTGAGATCCACCGCCGCAGTGAGTGAGCGTTTTGGGGTCCGAGAGCTCCACGGATGGGCCTGCGATGTAGCCGAGGGCGCCCCCTCCACCCCTCGGATCCTCGGAAACTCCTTCCGTCAATTCCGCCTCACTCCCTCTCGCACCCCGTCCTCCTAAGGCTCAGCGGAAGAGGAAGGCTCGGCGAATCAGGATCACTCGCCCCTTCAGACGCGACGTAGTTTCAACAGCCCCTCGGTTGCGGAAGAACCGCGCTGCGGGCCCGGCGCCTCGATTTCGTGCCTTGGGTGTTTTTCGTGAATCCTCGGTCGCCCCCTCACCTCTTCGTACCTCCCGTTCACATCACTTTTTCCTCCCAGCTCAACGCAGCCGCCACGCGCGATTTCGCGGCAAAACAAAAAGCAGCATTGACACCTGCACGAGGCGCTTTGTCCTTCGCGCTCTTTCGCACGACGCGGGTCGCGCGAAGCCACTGCCCGGTAGCTCAGTGGCAGAGCAGGTGACTGTTAATCACTTGGTCGCTGGTTCGATCCCAGCCCGGGCAGCCAGTTTGATCCCAACGGCTTAAGTGCGGTTGGGATTTTTGTTTTTCGCCGCTCCGCCAGATCTCCGCCAATTGTCGCGTCTTTAGTCCCATGGGAAATCCTAGCCCGACTTCCGCCACGGGAGGTGTCGGGAGCTTCTAAAAGTTGGGCCCTTCTCTTTAATTCCTCGGCCGATTGGGGCCAAAAGAGTGCGGCCCCCATAAATTGGCCTACACCGCGAGCTAAAGTAATCGGCAAAAACATCGGCAAGATATTCAATTCCGACGGCTAATAATATTCTTTAAACAGCTTTCCCGTTGGAATAAGCGTGCGCCTAAGATCGGCAATTAGATCGGCGAAAATGCTCACGAAAACGGCCATCGAGCCAGTCGTCCCCACCCAGAGGCTCCGTCCTCTGGAAGACTTGGCGTGCACGATTGTCGAGCGAGCCGCCCGTCTTTCGTCCAAATTGCGAGAACCGTTGCGAG
>CAXRGI010000108.1:0-10125 GCA_964229935.1 Opitutales bacterium | reverse complement strand
CACGGCGCCACGGCTCGGCCTCGTCGCGGGCGGACGCGAGCCCCCGGCCGATGCGAAGCGCGAGCCCCGTCGTGCCGGCGAGCATCGCGATCAATGTGAGGATGAGCACCACCGCCGAGGCGAGTTTACCCAGCGGGTTGGTGGAGGCGCGGCCGATCATCAGGCCGGCGGTGAGAAGCGGGATCGCGGCACCCATTCCCGCGGCGGCGCAGACGAACGGCGAATCGCCCAGCCGTTCGGCGCAGCGGGAGGCGAGACTCGGAAAGAGCCCGGCGGTCGCCAGCCACACCGCGACGAAAATCGACAGCACGCCAAGAATGACGAGCACCACCGTGAAGACGTCGGCGAGGTTCATGAGGACAAGAAGATCGTTCCCGGGTTGCGAAGGCAACCGGTAGACGTCCCGGGGAGCCCGGGGTTGCGCTGGGACGCGACCGCGCGCTCAGCCGGCCCTATTTCTTCTTTTTAGCCGGTTTATCCGCGGCACCCGGCGGTGTCACGGTCAGCCAAACCCCCGACGTGGACCGGATCAGCAGGTCGCGGTAACCTTGCGGCACGCCGTTGTTGAGGGTGGTCGAGACGAGCTCATGCGAGGCTTTCCAAGAGCCCGAGCCTTCCGCCTCACGCACTCTTACCTCGACGAGTCCGTTGAACGGCGCGGCGTCGGACGGCGCCTTCAACGTGAGCGTGATCTCCTTCTGCTTATCGTCTGCCGTCACCTCGGAAGCGCTGATGCAGTCGGGCAGTCCCGCCACGGAGGCGACGAGCGTGCCCTTGAATCCCTCGAGCCGGCGCAGCGTCACCTTGATCTCGGCCGATTTTCCGGGTTCGAGCACGCAGCCGGCCTCGTTGATCACCGCCTCGAGCCGCGGACGCGCGGGGCGCACGACGAGTCGGAAAAAATGATCGTTCCCGCCGCGGTGCAGCAGATTGCCGACCGCCGCCGTGAAGGTGCCGTCGGCGGGGGCCTTCCAATCGAGCAAGGGATCAGCACCGCTGTTGGTGCCGTCATCATTGCGGGCGAGTTCCTTGCCTGCGGAGTCCCGGACCGCGACCCAGGCGTCCAGCGGCGACCCAAGTGCGACGGCCTGCACAGCAAGCACCAGCTTGTCGCCCTTGGCGGCGGAGAAAATGTGGGTGGATTCCTCACCCGCGCGTGAGATCGCTCCCTCCGCGGTGAAGGGTGGTCGTGGCGCTTCCCGGGCCAGGTCCGTGCGGCCCAGGGCGGGACCTTCCGTTGGCGGCGCGGGTGGCCTTAGGGGTGCCCCGGTGGTAAGGGTCAGCCGGTACACGGCGGCGTCGGATCCGTGCAGACGCACCTCGGCGGTCGCAGGGTGGGCGAAGCCGAAGACCTGCAGCGTGAACCGCCCGCCCGCGGCGGTGGTGAACGTGAGCAACGGGTCGAGGTTGCGGCCGTTGTCGTGGTTGAAAGCCACTTCAACGCCACGCGCGTCAAGGAGCCGCAGCACCGCGTCGACGGGTGAGGCAATGACCTGCGCGTCAAGGATGGCGGTCAGTGTCTGGCCGGCGGTCAGGTCGATCGCGTAACAGTCGACGTCACCGGTCTTGCCCAGCCGGCCGGTGATGACCGCCGGCAGTGCCGGAATGGGCTGAGCCCTCGCGGGATCGTCGTTCGGCTCGACTTCGGCCGGCGGCGGCTCGGTCGCCACAAGGAGGAAGCGCGGGACGCTCGCGCCGGAGGGGTTGAAAAGACGGATGAGGTGCGGGCCTGGAGCGACGTCCGGCGAGACCTCGACGCTGAATTTCCCACTCTCCTTTTCCGGGCGGAGGACGATTCCCGGCGTGTCCGTCCAGACCGTGGGCGGCCAGTCCGCGAACTTGCCCGCGGCCGCGACCGGCGTGGTGGAGCCGGCAACGACAACCGGTGGGAAAAAAGTCTCGAGAACCGGCGCGGCCGGCCGCGGCTCAGCCGCCGCTACCGGCGAGAACAGGGCGAGCAGGACGGCGAGACGCCGGAACGGCGGACGGGACATGCCGGGAGGACGCCGTGGCCGGCGCTAAGCGAACACTTCCTTGATCAGCCGGCCGTTGTTCACGAGCTGCACGGGACGGCCGGTGTTGGTGTGCAGCATCTGCGCGTGGTCGACGCCCATCTTGGTGTAAACCGAGGCCGCGAAGTCCTCCGGCCGGTAAATGTTTTCCGAGGCGTGGTAGCCCTTGGCGTCCGTCGCGCCCACCACCTGCCCGCGGGGCACCCCGGCTCCCGCCATGAGGACCGACATCGCGTGCGGCCAGTGGTCACGGCCGGCGTCCTTGTTCACCTTCGGGGTGCGGCCGAATTCGCCGAGCAGCAGGACAAGGGTCGTGTCGAGCAGCCCGCGCGCGTCGAGGTCGTTGATCAGCGCAGCCACGCCCTGGTCCATTTTCCGCACCTGCTCGCCGCGGTAAGCGTCGAAAAGCTTCGTGTGGTGGTCCCAGCCTCCGGAGTAGACGGTGAGCCACGAGACGCCGACCTCGACGAGGCGGCGCGCGAGCAGCAGGCGCTGACCGAAATCATGGCGGCCGTAGGCGTCGCGCACCTTCGCGTCCTCGCGGCCGAGGTCGAACGCGGCCTGCGCGCTTGGCGAGAGCACGAGGTCCAGGCCCTGCTGGAAATACTGGTCGAAGTTCACCGCCGGGTCTTCCGCCAGCCGGTCGGTGTGGCGGCGCATCCGATCGAGCGACGCGCGGAGCTCGCGGCGCGAGGCGGCGCGGCCCTCGCTGATGTCGGCCGGCAGCACGACGTCCCGCACCTGGAAGGACTTGTCCTGCGGGTTGCCGCTGATGACGAACGGCGCGTTTTTTGCGCCGAGGAAATTCGGGCCGCCGGAGCGGGAGACACGCGGCAGCGAGACGTAAGCCGGGAGCCCGTGGCGCAGGCCGCGTTGGTACGAGACAACGGAGCCGAACGAAGGGTGGAATGTCACCGACGCGCCGCAGGCGACCGGTACCGGCGTGCGTGCGCCGGTCATCATGGAGTGGTTGCCGCCGCCGTGGTTGGGGTCCTTGTGGCAGATCGAGCGCACGACCGTCACCTTGTCGGCCACCTTCGCGAGCTCCGGCACCGCCTCGGAGAAGCGCAATCCCGGAACGGCGGTCGGGATCGTGTCGAGCGCGCCGCGGATTTCCACCGGGGCGTCGGGCTTCGGATCGAACGTCTCGTAATGCGAGGGACCGCCGTCCAGCCAGATCATGATGCAGTTGACGCGGTCCCCCGGTCGCGCGGAACCGCGGCTCAACGCGGGACCAGCAAGGGCGCGCGCTTGCAGCATGCCCGCCAGGCCGAGGCTCCCGACTCCGAGCTGGAGGAAGTCGCGGCGGCGCAGACCATCGCAGTTGTGCGTGGGGTTCATGGCGGGGTGGGGCGTCAGTGGTTGAACACGAACTCGGCCGAGTTGAGCAACGCCCAAAGCACGTCCTCGGTCGCGTGCACGCGCGTGGCTCCGGGCGAGACGAAGGCCGAGGTGGCGACCGCCAGTTCCGCGGGCAACGGCGGGCGGCTGAGGGTGGCGAGGTAGAGCTCGGTCACGATCTCCGACGGCGAACGCGTTCCGTCCGAGAGCTTCCGCGCACGGCCGCCGGCGGCGCTGAGTTTTCCCTGCAGGCCCTTCGAGTTCATCAAGTGGAGCGATTGGACGACGCTCAGGTGCGCGTCCCGTTCGCAGGGCGGGTCCATGCTAGGGTCGGGCCGGCTGAACGCGTCCATGAACTGCGACTCGATCTTGTAGCTCCAAGCCTGCACGGCGCGGCTGCCGGGCGGCATCCCGGCGAACGTGTCGGTCCCGCTGGTGGCGTCGTTGACCGCGTCGAGCAGGACTTCGGCGGGCAGGCGGCGCCGGTAGGCGCGCGAGAAATTTCGGGTGTCCGCGAGGTTGGTCTCGTTGGGCTCGGAGCTCAGCTGGTAGAGCGACGACTCCATGATGACCCGCATCAGGTGCTTCAGGTCGTAGCCGTGGGCGACGAAGTCGCGGGCGAGCGCGGTGAGGAGCGCGGGTTGCGCCGCGGGGTTCGAGATGCGGAAGTCGTCCACCGGCTCCACGAAGCCGCGGCCGAAGAACGCGGCCCACACCCGGTTCACCGCGGCGGCGGCGAAGTACGGGTTTTCGGGGTGGAGTAATGACGCGACGAGGGATTGGCGGGGATCCTCGTCCTTGGCTCCGGGCTTATGGGGGCCGTCGAGCGGACGCGGCGCCATGACCTCGCCGGTCACTGGGTGTTTCACGACTCCACCCGGGGCGTGGTAAAAGGTCTCGGTGCCGGCGGAGATCGGCGGCGAGAGTCCGGCGCCCTTCTGCTTCACGCCGCCGAAGAAGGCGGCGAAGCGGGTAAAGTCGGCCTGGGTCCACTTCTCGTTCGGGTGGTTGTGGCAGCGCGCGCAGTCGAGGCGGGTGCCGAGGAAAAGCTGAGCGAACATCGTCGCGCGGTCGGCGGGTTCGCGGCGATCGCGATAGATCACGGCGGGGCCGTCGCGGTGATTGGTCCCTTCGGCGAGCAGGATCTCGCTCACGAACCGGTCGTAAGGCTGGTTCTCGCGGAAGCTCCGCCGGAGCCACTGATCCAGAATGAGCACGCTTTTTAACCCGACGCGGTCGGGGTTGGGCCGGACGAGGTCGGCCCACTTGGTCGCCCAATGGTCGGCATAGGCTGGATGTGCGAGGATTTCGCTGATGATGCGCCGACGCTTGTCGGGCGTTGTGTCGGCGAGGAACGCGCGCACTTCCTTCGGCGTCGGCAGCACGCCGATCGCGTCCAATTTCGCCCGCCGCAGGAATTCCGCGTCGGTGCAGAGCGCCGATGGCAGGAGTCCGAGCCTCCGGAAGTTCTCCTGCGCCAGCTCGTCGATGAAGTTGTGGCGCGGCAAACCGGCGTAGCGCTCCGGCGGCAGTAGCCGCTCGGCGGGAACGGTGATCCGGGTGTCGGCCACGAGCCCCATGTAGCGGGCGACGACCACCGCTTCACCCGCGATCACGCCGACCCGCATCCGGCCGTCCTCATCCACCGCGACGACCTCGGGATCGTTCGCCGCGTAGGCCGCGAGACGGGTCACGTCCCGCTTGGAGCCGTCGGAGTAGTGCGCCTCCACGCGGAGCTCCCGGGTCTCGCCGCGGCGGTAGTTGCCTTCGCGCGGCGTCAGTTCGATTCGTGTCAGGTCGGGCTCGCCGGGTGCGCGGTAAACCATGCCGTCGCGCATCCAGCGCGTGAGCAGCCGGTGCAATTCGGAGCCGGTGTCGAATCGTCGGCCGCCTTCGTGGTCGAGCGCCCCCGTGGGCTTCCGGATGACGAGGCTCTCCTCCGGCGCGGCGGGGAACACCCGCCGTCCCCGCGCCCCTTTCACGATCGCGTCGAAATCACCCCGCGGGTCGTACGTGAACACCGAAAGCCGGAAGCCGTTCTGGCCCTCCGCCTTCGCGTGACAGCCGCCGGTGCTGCAGCCGGCGCGTGTCAATGCGGGCAGGACGTCGCGCAAGAAACTCACCGGCTCCGACGCGGCGGATGAGGCTGCGTTCGCGGCGACCGGATTCAGCCGGGCAAGTTGTTTTCCCGCGCCGTCCCAAGCGGTCACCGAGCCGTCGTGCGCGCCGGCGAACACCAGCGAGGCGTCGGCGTTCGTCGTCAGACAGAGTACGGTGTCCCCCGGCTCGCCGAGCTTCCGTTCGTCGCCGCCTTTCGCCCGCTCAACGCCGGGGTGGGTTTTCAGGTTGGTGTAGGCATGGACGCCGCTGGTCGCGGTCGCGGCGAGGAGTTTTGCGCCGTCGCCGGGCCAGCACACCGCGTTCACCGCCGATGCGGGTGCGCCGAGGCTGATGATCTTCTCCCGCGTGGCGGTATCCCAGACGTTGAGTTCACGGTCGGCGCCGCCGCTCGCCAGCTGCGTGCCGTCGGCGTTGAACGCCACCGCCTGCACCGGCGCACCGTGCCCTTCCAGGCGCGCGACTTCGGCGTGGTTCGCCGGATTCCAGATCTTCACCAGCCGGTCGCCGCCCGCCGTCGCGAGCCGCCCGCCGTCGCGCGAGAAATCGATCGCGAAAACGGTGTCGTCATGCGCCGTCCACGCCGTGCTCACGCGTCCGTCCGCTGGATCGATGATCCGCACGATTCCACTGCGGCCCGTGACCCCGTCCGCGAGCGCAAGCTGGGTGGAGTCGGGTGAAAATCGTAGCGCCGTCACCCGGCCGGCCAAACCGGCGGTGACCTCGCGCCGTATCTCCAGCGACGAGGCGTCGCGCAGGACGACGCGACGGAAGCCGCCCGAGGCCAGCCAGCGGCCATCGGGACTCCACGCGAGCGTTTGCACCGCGTCGCCCGGCTCGGCGGAGCGACCGACCACGGGGAAGTCCTTGGCGGTGGCGTCGTGAATCACGATTTCGGCGCCGCGGCCCACGGCGAGCCGCCCGCCGTCGCCGGAGAGGGCGAGCGCCAGCACGGGTTGGTAACCGGCCGGCAGCGGGGAGAGTGGCACCGGCCGGTTCTCATCGTCGATGAGGGCGGAATCGTCCCACGGCAGTCCGGAGGTGATCCAGTCGCGGAGGATCCTCCGCTGTACGTCCGTCAGCGGCCGGTCGGGCGGCATCTGGGGATCGGCTCCGTGTGCGATCACGCGGACGATGGCGCTTTCGTCGGGCCGGCCGGCCTCGGCAGCGGGGCCGGATTCGTTGCCGCGGAGCAGGGCTTCGCGCGAGGTGAGCACGAGCCCGCCTTTGCGCTTACGCTCGTTGTGGCAGGAGAAACATTCTCCCTTGAGGACCAGCATCGCCTCGCGGGCGGGATGGACCGCCTCAGCGGCCGAAGCCACGGACACCGCCGCCAGCACGGCCACCAGCAAAAACTGGGAGTGCAGCCGGCGGCAAATCCGGACGCGGGGCGGCGGGGTCATGGGGTGCGTGAGAAAGTCGCGCCCCGCCGGCGGTGTTTCAACCGCAAGTTTCGTCCACGAAGGCGGTTCGCCAAAACGTTTGCACGGCTGCCTGCGGGTGGGGCATAGCGGGGACCGGATGTCGTCCCGGCCCCGGATTGTCTCCTTCCTCGTTTTTATCTCGGCGCTTTTTTGCGACGCGGGGGTCGGTTGGTGCGCGGAAGAGGCTTCGCTCTTTCCGCGCGGCGCTGGTTCGCCGCTGCTCGCTGAGCTTCGCGGCCTGCGGGCGGCTTGGGTGGACGAGACCTTGCGGTTGGTTGCGGATCGCCCGCCTCCTGCCGCGGCGCCTTACGTTTGGGCGACGATCTCGCCGCCGGACGGAGGGTGGAAACTTGGGCAACGGACCACGGTGGAGGCTGATATCACGAACGTCGGAACCATGGAGGCCGACGTGCTCCTCTGGGTCGTGGGTGAAAGCGGTTGGGACGCGGTGCCGGCCAGCGCGAAGTTGGCACCCGGTGAGTCGCGACGATTCGTTTGCCGGCTGCGCGAGACTTTTCCCGATGGCACGCCCAAGATCGATCCGTCGCGGGTCCGGGACATCCGGGTGATGGTGCGGGGGCGGTTCCGCGCGCCGCTCACCCTCGAGGTGCGCGGTCTGACGGCGCGTGGCTTCGAGCCGCCGTGGTTCCCGCCGGCGGACCGGGTCGCGGTACCCGCCGTCTCCGATGAGGATCCGGCGGTGGGGCGCCGCGTGCGCTACCGGTTGAACGGCGACGCGGCCGGCGGTCCCTACGCGGTCCTGCACCTGCCCGAGGACTGGCGTCCCGGCGCGAGCCTGCCGCTGATCGTCGAGTATCCCGGTAATATTTTCTTTGTGCCCGGCTGCTATTCCACCGGGCTTCCGGACCAGTGCGTGATCGGCGCGGGTATCACGCGCGGTCGCGGCGCGATCTGCCTTGCGCTGCCGTTCGTCGACCGCGCGGCCGGCGTGATCGCGGAGGGTGGCTGGGGCGTTCCGGACGACACCGCCTCCTACGCGGTCGCGATGGTGGAGCAGGTCTGCCGTGAGTTTGGCGCCGATCGCGCGAACATCGTCCTCACGGGCTTTTCGCGCGGCGCGCTCGCCTGCGGCTTCATCGGGCTGCGGAACGACCGCATCGCCGCGTTGTGGAAAGGATTCCACGCCTGCCAGCACTACGACGGTGACGGCTGGAACGGCGCCACCGAGGCGGGCGCGCGCGAGCGCGCCCGGCGTTTTCGCGGGCGCGCGGTCTTCCAGACCGACAACTCGCGCGCGAAATTCCAGACGGTGATGGACGCGATGCGGGTGCCGGTGACGTGGGCCGACTCCGGCCTGCGGGCCCACGCCACCGCGATGTTCCTCGATGATCGCCCGTCCACCGAGCAATTGCGGCGGTGGTTCCGCGAATTGGTGACCGCACCCTGAAGGCGTCGCGTCCGGAGGGGTTTAACCACGGATGGACGCTGATAAACACGGATCAATGGGCTTCTTTTGAAGCCGGGTCCGGCGACCCCGGACTAAGCGGGCGACCTTAAGGCCGAAGCCCGTCCTGAAGACGGCGAACGTAAACCGCGAATTTCACGGATCGCGCGGATAAACGTGACCAAGGCGTCACCAAGGGAATCATCGCGGGAAACGATGATTTCAAGGCGTAGCACCACGGTTAGGCGAGGCTTGGTGTAGCCGCGGCCGTCGGCCGCGGATCATGCCGGGAGAAGTATTGCCGCAGGCTTTCCCGAACCGCTCCGCGAGGCGTGATCACGGATGGACGCGAGGGAACGCGAACGAGTTCGGGCTGATAAAACGGCGCGGCTTGCCTGCCTCAAAACTCCCGGCGCGCGGCGGCAAGCCCGCGCTCGTAGGCGGCGATCAAGCGGTCCCACTTGGCTTCGGTCTCCGGGTCGGTGACCTGGCGGGCGGGGTCGGCGTCGAACCACCGCACCGCCCGCGTGATGCCTTCGCGGAACCGCGTGGTCGCGACGAAGTCGGGGACGAAGCGCTTGATCTTGGTGGTGTCGAAGACAGCCGAGTTGGCTTTGTCGCCGAGCAGCGTCCCCGTGTATTCCGGCAGACAGGCGGTGATGAAGTCCGACGCGATGTGCACGAACCTCGGCTGCGCCACTCCGGCGGCGTCGGCGACGGCCTGGTAAATCTGGTTCCACGTCAGAGCCTCGTCGGAGGTGATGTGGAATGCGTGGCCGATCGCGCCCTGATGTCCGAGCAGGCCGACGAGTCCCTTCGCGAAATCGCTGCTGTGCGTGATCGTCCACAGCGACAGGCCGTCGCCCGGGATGATGAGCGGCCGGCCAGCGCGGAGGCGGGAGATGTTGGTGAAGCTCTTGCCGCGGGCGTTGATCGCGAGCGGGATGCTCGGATCGTCGTAGGTGAGCGACGGACGGACGATCGTGACGGGGAACGCCTCCTCGCGCAGGGCCCGTTGCAGACGGTCCTCGGCGGCGATCTTGAGCCGCGAGTAGTCCCAGAAAGGGTTCGCGAGGGGCGTGGACTCGGTGAGCAGGTGATGCGCGGCGGGTTTCTGGTACGCGCTCGTTGTGCTGATGAAGACATACTGCGCGGTGCGGCCCCGGAACAACTCCAGTCTCTGCTCGACGGAGGCGGGGTCGAACGCGATGAAGTCGACGACGGCGTCCCACGTCTTGCCCGCCAGCGCCGTGGCCGTTTCGGCGGTCCGCGTGATGTCGGCGGTGAGCTGACGCGCGCCCCGCACCGCGTCGCGGCTGGAGCGGTTGAGGAGCGTGACGTCGAGCCCGCGGGCGACGGCGAGGCGAGTGCAGGCGGTGCTGATGACGCCGGTGCCGCCGAGGAAGAGGATTTTCATGGGGAAGGGAAGGGAGGGGTCGTGTCGGGCGACATCCGCTCGGTGTGGGAGGAAAGCGGCGCGTCGATCGCGAAAATCTCCACCGGTTCGCTCCGGCCCTTCACGGTGACCGTGCCGAGCGGGCGCGCGTCGGCCGCCGCGCGGTCCGCGGCGGCGCACGTGGCGGTGCTGAGGATGATGTTGGTGCGGTAGTCGGCGACGCGGGTGAGCGCCTGCAGGCGGGCGGCTACGTTCACGCCGTCGCCGATGACGGAATAGTTGAGGCGGCGGCTGGAGCCGATGTTGCCGGCGACGACGCGCGCGGTGTTGATCCCGATGCCGATGGCGAGGGGAGGGCGGCCCTCCGCGTCGAGCTCGGTGTTGAGCGCGGCCAGGGCCGACTCCATCGCGCGGGCCGCCGCGAGGGCG
>CAXRGI010000107.1:0-12263 GCA_964229935.1 Opitutales bacterium | reverse complement strand
TCTTTCCGGTGACAAGCATGTACGCCGCCAAGCTGGAGATCAGCGGTGTGATCATGTAGCCCGCGGCGGTGGCGATGGACTGGGTGCAGTTGTTCTCAAGGATCGTGAAGTCCGAGATGATTCCGCTGCGCGCCAGCATCCGGAAGATCGCAAATGCCAGAATGACCGACGTGAGTCCTACGCCGATGGAGATACCCGTCTTGGCCCCGATGTAGAGGGCGGTGGCCGACAAGATGCCGCCGAGGATGAATCCGGTCGCGGCGGATCTAAGAGTGAGTTGCGGAACGTCGCCGCGAAAAACGTTCTCGAACCACCAGCGGTCCTTCTGCGAGCGGGACCACGAGCTGATCTGGGTATCGGTGAGTTGCTTCAGGGGCATGGGAAAAGAGTTTGTGCGCTAATTGTCACGGACGCGAGGCTGCTGGTTGTTCGGCTATGGGGGGTGATAGGTCGCCTTGCGGGACTGCTTGGAGCCAAGACGGATGGTCTGTTCGCAGCGCAGGCCGTCCTCCCTCTCCACGGGGCGCGCTCGCAGACGTAAGAGCGCGAGGTGAACTTCGCGGCGATAAGGAATCGCGCGTCGGATTCGGCCATGCGGCGCAAGCAGATGAACTCACGGCATCTCCCTTTTCCAAATCAGGAAGTCTCCAGCCCCAACCTGCAGATCTCATCATGAAGTGCGCCTCGTGGCGATCGCCCGGGACGATCTGGGAGAACGCCGACAGTGCAGTGCCGACCGCCGGCGTCATGCTCAACTTGACCGCGGCACGCCTGCTCGCCGTCGCTAGGATCGCCAAGCCCAACCTGAGCAGGCTCGCGTCGAGCGGGATCAACTCTCCCTCCGAATCCACGTCGTCCAGCTTGTCCGCATTAAAACCTGCCGCCTGCAGTATCAGCTCCGCGTCGACCGAGCCGAACAGATCCGCTCGACGATTCTTGTTGGCGAACGGCGGATTGGTTCGTGTCGCGCGCTCCCGCGGACCCCGAATGGTAGAACGCGCTGCGCCGCAAGTTCAGTCGCGCCCAGGTGTCGCGCTCCGTGGAGTACGCATCACCGTGGCGCGGGAACGCATCGCTGCCTAGGCCAAGCTGGCGGGATTTTGAGCCAGCGCGGGTCTCCCGCATGCATGCTGGTGCATCGCACCTGCATCGAGGCGGAGCTTACGAAAAATCGCTGATCAATCACGCAGTCAGGATCTGTTCGTCGCTGATGAACGCACCGCTGGGAAGCCGACGACCTTGCTTAATCGTACCAGCTCGGGACGATTGCGTGCTTTGCCTCGTCGTCACCGCTCAAGGCGGTCCGGGCTGCCGGCTTGGCGGAGGATCTTTTCACAAAATATCCTCCTTGCCGTGCAAGCGGTTGTCGGGTCAGGATCCTAGCGAATCGGTAAGTATCTCCTATGAAAACACGTCTTCTCATCGTCACCGCCTTGGTGGCTGTTTCCTCCCCCATCGCATCCGCGCAGGATGCGGCTATGTCAGCTGAGCTTACGGCTCAGGTCCAGGCAGCAGCCGCCGCCGGCAACGTGACGGCCCTCGCCCAACTTGCTCAGAGCAACCCCACTGCTGCCGCATCGATCGCCAAGGCCGCTGCCCAAGCTAATCCCGCCCAAGCTACCGCGGTGGCAGCCGCCGTTGCGCAGGCCGTTCCCGCCTCCGCCCCTCAGATCGCTGCCGCCGTAACAGTGGCCGCTCCCGCCCAAGCAGCTGCAGTCGCTTCCGCCGTGACTACCGCCGCTCCCGCCCAAGCAGCAGCGGTCGCAGCCGCCGTGACGACGGCTGCACCGACGCAAGCTGCTGCCGTCGCCTCCGCCGTGACCACCGCGGCGCCTGCCCAAGCAGCTGCGGTCGCCTCCGCTGTGACTACCGCGGCGCCTGCCCAAGCTGCTGCGGTCGCTTCCGCCGTGACTACCGCGGCGCCAACGCAGGCCGCGGTGGTTGCCGCCGCTGTGACCGCAAGTGTTGTCCAGTCCAATGCCACGCCAGCTCAAGCCGCGCAGGTTGTGGCCGCGGTTGCGGCTGCAGTTGTCCAGGCGGCTCCGGCTTCTGCTGGTGTGATTACCGCCGCCGTGCAGGCCTCCGCGGGCACCGCGGGTGGCGGAATCGCGCAGGCGGTCGCGACGGTAACGGGTCAGTCTGTTGGTCAGGTTCAACAGAGCGCCAATCAGGCCCAGTCCCAAGGGGCACAGGCGGCCGCGCAGGGCTCGCAAGCCGCTCAGCAAGGGGCTCAGGCCGCGGCTCCCGCCCCTGCCACTCCACCCGCTCCGGTTACGACCCCGCCGACTACCCCCACGGTGGACCCGAGCGTGAATGTCAGCCGTTCCTCCTGAGCTACGGCTCAGGGAAATGGTCCAAACGCCGGCCTCTGGGCCGGCGTTTTGCTTTTGGTCACTCGAGAAACGACGCCTGTTTCGGCGTGCCGGCGCGCTTGGCGGCGGCGACTTCCTCGGGCGACGCGTTGAGGTGGCGCGGCGGGCGGGTCGCCTTGCTGGCCACCGCCGTCTCGCGATCGGCGACGATGCGCTCGCAGATCTGATGGATGTGCATCCGGAGCCACTGGAACGTGCTGGAACCGGCGCGATAGTCCGCGGGCCCGTAACCGTGGATGCGGCCGGATTGCAGCAGTCGGTCGTTCTGTTCGAATTCCGCCGATTTTTCCGGGTTGTAGACCGCGTAGGTGCGGCCACCGCCGCTTTTCACAACGGAGAAACTCGGCACGTCACTCGGACCGTCGGCGACATAGATCATGTTCTGCACGGGAATCCGCCGGTCTTCGGGTGCCAGCTTCGAATTCACGTCGATGGCGGCGTTCTTGTTGGTACCCTTGTTGATCTCGAAGATGGCGCGGGTCTTGGTCGTGTTGTCGATGACCATGCCGATCTGGGCGATCTCCGCCGTTGCCTCGATCGGCAGCTCTTTCTGCCGGAGGAATCCCGGCTGCAGGGGGTTTTCGATGAACTCGCAGGCCCAGACGCCGTCGATTTTTCCCGCGATGGCGCTGCCGCGGATCATCGGGGCGAGGCCGGTGCTGACGACGTAGTGTTCCAAAGTGATTTCGTGCTTCACGAACTCCGGTCGCTCCCGCACGAAAGCTCGCGCCTCGTCGAGGAAGCCGGGCAGGCCCGGATAGAAGCGAATCTCGCGACCGCACTCCGCCAGGATACGATTGTTCAGCCCCGCCAGCTGTCCGCTCCGGACGTAGGTCAGGAGGTGGTTCAAGTATGCGATTTCGGGAGAGAGCTGGTAACCGCGTTGCCGGTAGTTCTCGGCGAGCCGGTTGGTCTCCTGCCAGAACACCGCCTCGTCGACGCCGTAGCGCCGGAAAAGCGGCGACTGCATGTACTCGGGGATTAGGGTCTTGTCGAAGTCCCAGATGACCGCGATGGTGTTTTGAGTGAAAAGCGACGTGGGCATGAAATTTTTTCCGCGCTAGGCAGACCTGCCTCGCGCGTCGACCGATCAGTCTAGATTCGGTCCGCCCGGGGCGCGCAATTAGCAAATCCCAGCCCGATCGTTTCCGCACTTGGAAGACCTGCCTGACATCCTGCCCTTCCGCCGCCGGCTGGACGAACTTTCCGCCCAGATGGCGGAGCCATCCTTTTACGCGAATCCCCGCCGCGCGGCCGAGGTGACCCGCGAACAGCAGCGCCTCGACCAACTGGTGGCAGACCACGACCGGCACGCGCGCACGCGGCGCGAGATCGCCGAAGCCCGGGCCCTGCAACGTGATCCGGGTGCCGACGTGGATTTGAAGGAGCTGGCCGCTCAGGAGCTTCCCGAGCTTGAGCGTCGGGAGGCCGCGCTGCGGCGGGCCGTGCTTCAGGCGATGATTCCGCCGGAGCCGACGGATTCCCGGAACACGGTCATGGAAATCCGGGCGGGAACCGGGGGAGATGAGGCCAGTCTTTTCGCCGCGGAGCTCTTCCGAATGTATTCCCGTTTCGCGGATGGCCAGGGCTGGCGCGTGCAGCCGATGAGCAGCAGCGTTTCCGAGCGGGGCGGCTTCAAGGACGTGATCTTTCTCATCACCGGCACCGCTGTGTACCGGCAGCTGAAGTTTGAGAGTGGCGTGCATCGAGTGCAGCGCGTGCCGGTCACCGAGGCCAACGGCCGTATCCACACCTCGACAGTCACCGTCGCCGTGCTGCCGGAGGCGGAGGAGGTCGACGTGGAGATAGATCCTCAGGATCTCGAGATCACGGTGAGCCGGGCGAGCGGCCCGGGCGGGCAGGGGGTGAACACCACGGATTCAGCGGTGCAGATCCTGCACCGGCCCACGGGGCTCATCGTTTCCTGCGCCGACGAGCGCTCGCAGCTGAAGAACAAGGCCAAGGCGCTGACGGTGCTGCGCTCCCGGCTTTTGAAACGGCGCGAGGAGGAGGAGAAGGCGAAGTACGCCGCGACGCGGCGAAGTCAGATCGGCTCGGGCGACCGCAGCGAAAGGATCCGTACTTACAATTTCCCGCAAAACCGTCTCACCGACCACCGCATCGGGCTCACGTTGCACAGCCTGCCGCAAATCATGGAGGGAAACATCGGACCGGTGGTTTCGGCGTTGCAGCAGGCGGACTTCGAGGAGCGGATGGCGGCGCTCACCGGGGAGGCGCCGCTGCCGGTCCGCCGCGCCGCGGACGACGAGTGAGATGCTGACCGTCCTGGAGATCATCCGGCGCACGACGGAGTTTCTTGCCGCCAAGGGAGTGGAATCGCCGCGCCTCTCGGCGGAGCACCTGGTCGGTCACGCGCTCGGGCTGGGCCGCATGCGGCTCTACCTGGAGTTCGAGCGTCCGTTGACGGAGCCCGAGCTCGCACGCATCCGACCGCTGGTGAAGCGGCGTTCCCAGCGCGAGCCACTGCAACACATTCTCGGGGAAGTCGATTTCGCGGGCCTCCGGTTGAAGGTGGACCAGCGGGCCCTGATCCCGCGGCCGGAAACGGAGCTGCTGGTCGAGATCGCGGCTGGTTGGGCGGCGGAAAATCCTCCGGTGGCTCGCGTGGCCGATCTCGGAACCGGGAGCGGCGCGATCGCGCTGGGTCTGGCCGAGCGCCTTCCGGGGGTCGCGGTGGTGGCTGTCGATCGCGAGCAGGTGGCCTTGGATCTCGCCCGTGAAAACGCGTCGGTCATTCCGGCGGGCGCGCGGGTGCAGTTCATGCTTTCCGACTGGTTCGGGGCGTTGCCATCCGTCCCGTTTGATCTGATCGTCTCCAACCCGCCGTACTTGGCGGAAACGGAGATGATCGAAGTCGCTCCCGAGGTGAGGGATTTCGAGCCACGTTCGGCGCTTGTGGCCGGGGAGGAAGGCTTGGGTGACCTGCGGAAGATTATCTCTGGCGCTGGCGCTCGTCTGCGCCGTGGCGGCCTGCTCGCCTTGGAAACGGGGCCTTCTCAGCACGCCGTTCTGGTGAAGGCCGCGACCGATGCGGGTTATTCGAAGGTTGAGTCGCGGCGTGATCTCGCCGGCCGCGACCGTTTCATCCTTGCGGTTTGGTGACCCCCGCGGGGCCTGAGCTCGCCGCGGTGAGCGGGGGGCGATTGCTCACCCACGTTGCGCGGTCCTTGGCCAGCTCCACTGCGTCACGCACGACCCGGAGCGCCTCCCGCAGGTGAACATCGGCGCGGACGTAGGTCTCGTTCTCCTCCTCGGCCTCCGCCAACTCGTCGTCCTCGTCCTCTTTTTTCGGAGCCTTGATGCGCGGGGTGGGCGGCGGACCGAGGTAAAAAGGCCGGAAAGCGTAATCGCCCTTCGCGATCCTCTCCTTCTCCGCCTTGCTCTCCTTGCGAAAAGCGTCGTCGTCGGCCTTCTGCTGCCGCCGCTCCTCCAGGTTGACGGAGATCTGCTTGCGCTCCTGCTGCTGTTTGAAGCGTTCCACCACGCGTCGCAGGTACGCGAATTCCTCCAAGGATGACTGGCGTGCGCGGCTCTTCTCCAGCAGCGGTGAGAGCACCTTCGGGCTCAGTGGTTCTCCCTCGAAGAAACTGCTCGGGATCCGGTCCCACACCAGCGCGCGCGGCAGGTCCGCCTCGCCGATGGGGAGGTAGTCCTCGATCGAGGGGAGCACGATGTCGGGAACCACACCCTTGAGCTGGGTGGAGGCGCCGCTCGGCAGGTAATACTTCTGGATCGTGAGCTTGGCCGCCCCGGTCTTGGGCGCGAGCGACAGCGCACGGGAGACCTGCTTCATCTCGATCACCTGCTGGACGGATCCCTTGCCGTGAGTGGAGCTGTCGCCGATGATGACGGCGCGCCCGTAGTTCTGCAGGGCGCCGGCGACGATTTCCGAGGCGGAGGCGCTGAAGCGGTCCACCAGCACCGCCAAGGGTCCAGTGTAGATGATGCGGCTGTCTCGGTCGCTATCGACCTGGATCTCACCGTTGTAGTTTTTAACCTGAACGACGGGCCCCCGATTGATGAACAGACCGGCGAGCTCGATCGCCTCCGTGAGGAAGCCGCCACCGTTGCGCCGGAGATCGAGCACGATGCCCTTCACGCCCTGCGCGGTCAGCTGGCCCACGAGACGGGCGACGTCGCGCGAAGCGGTGGTCTTTTCCCCGTCCGTGTCGCCTTCGTCGGCCGGACCGTAGAAGGCGGGCAGGGTCATGACCCCGAAGGGCTGGATGGTGCCGTCGGCGTCGGGCAGGTCGAAGACCGCGCCACGGGCGCGGGCCGAGTTGAGCTTAACTTTGTCCCGGGCGATCGTGATTTGCTTCCGGACCGAGCTGTCGGTGGCGTCGGCGGGTTGAACGGTAAGCACGACCTCGGTGCCTTTCTTGCCGCGGATCTTGTCGACGATTTTGCGGATCTTCATGCCGTAGACTTCGACCGGTTCGCCCCCCTTTTCGGCGACGGCGATGATCTTGTCGTTGGGCTTGAGTTCCCGGCCTAGATCGGCGGGGCCGCCGGGAATGATTTCCTTCACGACGCACACATCGTCCTCGACCCCGAGCAACGCGCCGATCCCGACGAGCTGGAGCTTCATCTGGATTCCGAAGTCCTCGTAGGTGGCGGCGGAAAAGTAAGTGGAGTGCGGGTCATAGAGGCGCGCGATGCAGGAAAGGAACATCTCCGCGACATCGTTGCCCTCGATCTCGCCGAGGTTCTTGAGCATCCGCTCGTAGCGCTTGCGGACTTGGGCGCGGGCCTCCTCCGGATTCTTTTTTCCAAGGATCTCCTGAACCACCTCGAACTTCAGGCGGCGCCGCCAAAGGTCGTCGGCAGCCGCGGCGTCGGCGGGCCAGGGCGCCTTCTCGCGTTGCCGGTCGATTCCGTAAGTCTCTCGCGCGGTGAGATCCGGGTCCCGGTCGAGCTCGGCAAGAATCCAGGCAATCCGCGCGCGCGCCCGCTCCTCGTACACGTGGAAGATCTCGTAGGCGGCGTTGATGTTGCCGAGGAATGCGGCGTTGTAGAAGACACTCTTGCCGAACTCGTCCTCGAAGCGCTTACGGTCACCGGCGAGGAAAAAAAGCCGCTGACTGTCGAGATCTCCCATGAAGTCCGGGATGACCTGGGCAAAGTCGGCGTTGTTCACGGCGTCGCGGTTGTAGTGCAGCTCGGCGAGCAGCTTGATGAGCGCGTTGGCCTCGGCCGCCAGCGTCGGTGAAGTGGAGAACTTGCGGCGATCGGTCGCCGCCCACGCGCCGGAGGCGGCGAGAAAGAACAGCAGGAGCGTGGTCGCAAGGCGGCCGAGCGGTGAGCGGAAGGTCATGCGGGAATGGGAGAAAGTTTCGGGCGGGAAGTTGCTCGGGCCGGGAGCGTCCTCAACGGCGGTCGAGAAGATGCTTGGCCTCGTCAAGGATGCGGCGCTCATCCGGAGTGAGTGCACCCAACCCCCGTGCGCTGATCTTGTCCAGCACACGGTCCACTTCGGCCCGCAGTTCCGCGGAGGAGCGCGGAGCCATGGTGTCGGATGGCTTTTCGGGCGGCGGGGGCGCTGGGTGCTCCCCGTCCCCGTGTTCTCCGCGAACCGCGAGGCGACGGCCGGCGATCCAGCCGGCGGCCATCCCCCCGAGATGGGAGGCCGCCGCGTAATCAAACGGCAGCGGACGGGCGAGGAGGTCGCTCAGGAGGAAGGCTAGACCCTCCACCGCGAAAAGTGCCCAAACCAGCTGCCGGAGGCGGAACGACACGGGCGCGAGGAAGAAGAGCAGAAATCGAAACTCTCGGTCGGGGGACAGACGGGCGGCAAGGACCAGCAGCGCGTAGACACCCGCGGTCGCGCCGATCAGCGCAGTGGGACGCGCCCAGTTGATCGCGGTCCACCAAACCGCGCCGGCCAGCAACCCCAGGCCGAAAACCGCGAACATGACCTTCGGTTCGAGCCGGTCTCGCAAATCCCGTCCGAGCAACAGCAGCCCCGCGATTACCAGTCCGACATGGAAGAGGTTCGAGGTGCTGTGCGGCAGCCAGAAAGTGAGGGGCGTCCACCAGCGGCCATGTCGCAGGGCTTCGCCGGAAAGCGCCATGCCCTCGGCCAGCCCGCCAGCGGCGCCACCGGCGGCCAGCTCCAGCGAAAACTGGATTACAAACGCTCCGGCGAGCGCGCAGATCAGCCAGACTGTCGGCGCGGTGGTTTCCCGCTCGTAGTCGCCGCGCAGTCTGTACCGTCCGGAACTCATTCCGGTTAAACGTTGGGCCGGCGCGTCCCGAACTCAAGCCGGCCCTCCTGAAGTCCCCGCTCAGGATGCCGGCTTCACGAGGAGCAGCAGGTCCTTCGACTCGACGGTGTCCCCCAGCGCGACGTGCAGCTCAGCCACCACGCCGTCCACCGGCGCGTAAACGGTGTTCTGCATCTTCATCGCCTCCATCATGAGGAGCTTGTCGCCTTTCGCGACCTTCGTGCCCACCGAAACGGAAAGCTGGGCGATGAGCCCGGGGATCGGGGCGGCGACCTGCCGCGGGTCGGCGAGGTCGGCCTTGGGGCGCGCCTTGGACTTGGGGGAGATGGACTTGTCGACGATGTAGGTTTCGCGGGCGATGCCGTTCAGCTCGTAGCTGATGGCGCGGCGCCCGTCCTTGTCGGGTTGTCCGACCGAGATGAGCCGGATGATGAGGACCTTGCCCTCTTCGATGCTGACCGAGATTTCTTCGCCCGGCTTCAGGCCGTAGAAGAACGCGGGCGTCGGAAGCACGGAGACGTCGCCGTAGGCGGCGGCATGCTTGGCGAAGTCGGCGAATACCTGCGGGTACATCAGGTGCGAATAGACGTCGTCGTCGTTCGCGGGGCGGCGGAGTTTCTCCGCGAGTTCACCGCGGACCTTTTCGAGGTCGATGGCGGCCGCGCCGGCGCCGCGCTTTTTCTTACGCGCGGCCTCGTATTTGGCGCGTGCCTCCCGGTGGCGCTTTTCTCCGAGCACGACGATCGAGACGCGCTCCGGCCAGCCGCCCTCGGGCCAGCCGAGGCCGCCCTGCATCATGTCGATAACGCTCTCGGGGAACGGAACCGAACCGGGCTCGTGGTTGACGACGTCGGCCGGGCGGATGCCGCGGCTGAAGAGGAACAGCGCCATGTCGCCCACGACTTTGGAGCTGGGTGTCACCTTCACGATGTCGCCGAGCAGCTGGTTCACCTCGGCGTAGGTGCGCGCGATCTCGGGCCAGCGGTGGGCGACGCCCATGGACGCGGCCTGCTCCTTGAGGTTGGTATACTGGCCGCCCGGCATCTCGTGCAGGTAGACCTCGGCCGAGCCGCTGCGTGGCGCGGTGTCAAAGGGGCGGTAGTAATCGCGGACAACTTCCCAGTAATCGGAGAACTCGTTGAGTGCCTCGAGATCGAGCTGGGTATCGCGGGGCGTATGGCGAAGGGCGGCGACGATGGAGTTCAGATTCGGCTGCGAGGTGCTGCCGCTCATGGCCGCCAGGGCTAGGTCGACGATGTCCACGCCGGCGTCGGCCGCGCGCAGCACGCTGGCGGCGGCGATACCGCTGGTGTCGTGCGTGTGGAAATGGATCGGCAGGTCGACCGCCTCCTTCAGCGCCTTGACCAGTTTTTGCGCGGCGTAGGGACGGCAGAGTCCGGCCATGTCCTTGATGGCGAGCACGTGCGCTCCCATCTTCTCCAGTTCGCGCGCTAGGCGTACATAGTACTTGAGGGAGAACTTGTCCCGGCGGTCGTCCAGGATGTCCCCGGTGTAGCAGACCGCGGCCTCGCAGACCGCATGGGTCTCGTTCACCGCCTCCATCGCGACGCGCAGGTTGGGGAGGTAGTTGAGCGAGTCGAAGACGCGGAAGATATCCATGCCGCTGGCCGCGGAGTGCTTCACGAAGCCGGCGACTACGTTGTCCGGATAGTTGGTGTAGCCGACGGCGTTGGCGCCGCGGAAGAGCATCTGGAAGCAGATGTTGGGGACACGGGCGCGCAGCTGGCGCAGGCGCTCCCAAGGATCCTCGTTGAGGAAGCGCATCGCGGTATCGAACGTCGCGCCGCCCCACATCTCGAGCGAGTAGAGGTTGGGGGCGCGCCGGGCGAGGGCGCCGGCGACCGCAAGCATGTCGAAGCCGCGCACGCGCGTCGCCATGAGCGACTGGTGGGCGTCGCGCCAGGTGGTGTCGGTGACAAGCAGCCGTTTCTGGCGCGCCGTCCAGCGCGCAAAGTCGCGCGCGCCGAGCTCGAGGAGCAGCTGGCGGGTGCCGGGGGCGGGCGCGACCTGGGGGTCGGCGACGGGCACCGGGGCGGCGGGCAGCGGTTTGTCGGGCCGGTAGCCCTTTGCGTGCGGGTTGCCGTTGACGATGACGTTGCCGAGGAAGGTGAGCAGCTTGGTGGCGCGGTCGCGGCGGGGCTTGAAGGCGAACAGCTCCGGGGTGGTGTCGATGAGCGTCGTGGTGGCCTGGCCG
Source organism: Opitutales bacterium (assembly GCA_964229935.1). Lineage (GTDB taxonomy): Bacteria > Verrucomicrobiota > Verrucomicrobiia > Opitutales > Opitutaceae > ER46. The sequence goes on along the minus strand of CAXRGI010000107.1, from coordinate 1,431 downwards.
GAGCGGAACTGCGGATGGGCGATGACGTTCTCGAGGAACGGGATGTTGGTCTTGACCCCGCGGATACGGAATTCGCTCAGCGTGCGAAGCGCGCGACGGAGGGCGATGTCGTAGGTCTGTCCGCTGGTGATGCTCTTCACGAGCATCGAGTCGTAGAATGGGGTGATGACGGCACCCGCGTAACCCATGCCGCCGTCGAGCCGCACGCCGAACCCGCCGGGCGAACGGTAGGCGATGATCCGGCCGTAGTCGGGCATGAACTTGTTCTCGGGATCCTCGGTCGTGATCCGGCACTGGATGGCGTAGCCGTTGCGCGGGATGTCGGCCTGGCGCGGCATGCCGACCTCGTCGGAGTGCAGCGAATGCCCCTGCGCGATCAGGATCTGGGCGCGCACCAGATCGAGTCCCGTGATGACCTCCGTGACGGTGTGTTCCACCTGGATGCGCGGGTTCATCTCGATGAAGAACCACTCGTGGTGGTCGAGATCGTAGAGGAATTCCACCGTGCCGGCGTTGTCGTAGCGGATCTCGCGGGCCATGCGGGCCGCGGCGTCGCAGAGCTCGTTGACGACCTTCTCCGGCAGGCCAAACGAAGGCGCGACCTCCACGACCTTCTGATGGCGGCGCTGAACGGAGCAGTCGCGCTCGTGGAGGTGGATGACGTTGCCGTGCTGGTCACCGAGCACCTGCACCTCGATGTGCTTGGCGCGAGGGATGTATTTCTCGAGGAAGACGGCGGGATTGCCGAACGCGCGGCCAGCCTCAGCCTGGGCCTCGTCTAGCAGGTTGGCGAGGTCGCCGGCGCGGTGGACGACGCGCATGCCGCGGCCGCCGCCGCCGAAGGCAGCCTTGATGATCAGGGGAAAGCCGATCGCCTTCGCGGTGCGCAGGGCCTCGTCGCGATCGGTGATGGGATTCTCGGTGCCGGGCAGGGTGGGGACGTTGATGCGCTGCGCGAGCGCGCGCGCGGCGGTCTTGTCGCCCATCATGTCGAGCAGTTCGGGGCGGGGGCCGACGAACGTGATGCCAGCGCGGGCGCAGGCGCGCGCGAACTCGGCGTTCTCCGAGAGAAACCCATAGCCGGGATGGATGGCGTCGACGCCCTTTTCCTTCGCCACCGCGATGATGCTGTCGATGTCGAGGTAGGCTGCGACGGGCCCCTTGCCCGCGCCCACCTGATAGGCTTCGTCGGCCTTGTAGCGGTGGATGCACAACCGGTCCTCCTGGGCGAAGACGGCGACCGTGCGGAGGTTGAGTTCAGTGCCTGCGCGGAAAATGCGCACCGCGATCTCGCTGCGGTTGGCGGCCATCAGCTTCCGGAAGGTACGGATGGCGGGGGCAGGGGAGGAGGACGGGGAGTTCGTCTTGTTGGGCATCGCGGCGGTAGAATGGGTCGGGGATAAAAGCGGGGGAACCGGTCGGAGGGGAAGG
>CAXRGI010000106.1:0-3692 GCA_964229935.1 Opitutales bacterium | reverse complement strand
CGAGGGGCATCCGAACTGCCGGATGGTCCTCCTCAAGGAGGCCGACGCGCGCGGCTTCGTCTTCTTCACCGACTACCGGAGCATGAAGGGGCAGGAGATCGACGCGACGGCACATGCCGCGCTCTGCTTCTGGTGGGCGCCACTCGAGCGACAGGTGCGGCTCCAGGGCCGCGTCGAGCGGATCGACGCCGCGGAATCCGCGGCCTACTACAAGCAGCGTCCCCGCGGGAGTCAGCTCGGCGCCTGGGCCTCGGCGCAGAGTTCCGTCCTCCCTGATCGCGAGACGCTCGAGGCTCGGCACGCCGAGCTCGATGCGACGTATCCGGGTGACACCGTCCCGCTCCCCGCTCACTGGGGCGGGTTCCGTGTGATCCCGTCGACCTATGAGTTCTGGCAGGGGCGGCCGAGCCGCCTGCACGATCGGATCCGCTACCGGCGCGCGAACGCCGACGATACGAGCTGGGTGATCGAGCGACTCAGCCCCTGAGCACTCGGTGATCAGGGGCTGAGCGCCACTTGAGCTTGTCCAGTGCCTCGCGCGCCGGCGTGAGGGCGCCCTATTTCTTCCCCTTCGTGATCACGACGATCACGCCCTTCGCCGCCTCCGGACCATAGATCTTGGTGGCGGCCGGCCCCTTGATGACTTCGATGGAGAGAATCTGGTCTGGGGTGAAGCGCTTGAGTGCGTCCGACGGGGCGCGCTCCCCGTCCACGATGAGAAGCGGCTGTTCGGTAGGTCTCAGTGACGGGCTCTGGCTCATGACGACGGTAGCGCTGGTATCGTCCCGCACGAAGGCGACGATGACCTTCTGCTTCTCCGCGGACGACGAGGACGTCTCGTCACGATTGATGAGGAGGACGGCGGAATCCAGTGGTTGCCCCTCGACCACGCGCACCGCTCGCAGAGTGTCGCCATCCGTGGTGACGAAGATCTCCTTGGCTGTTCCCGGACCCTTGGTGATCAGGACGCTGGCGATCTTCCCAGCTGGAAGCGCTCTGGCTTCTGCCGCGGTCAGTTCGCGTCCATTCACGAAGAAGTGGGTGGGAGCATCGATCCCATTCGGGAGAGCGGCGGCTGTCCGTGCCTCCAAGGCGGCCACATCCATCCGTTCCACCTCGCTGGCGGTGGGCAACGTCGATTCACAGGCTGTGACCAAGGTCAGCGCGCTGAGCGCGAGCAACGAACCGCGACGTGCACGGCGGAAACGGGGGGCTGGGGTCGTCATGGTGCGGAGTCTCCGTTCGAGGTGAGTGGTGTGGTATGAGAAGGCCGGAGCCGAGAGCGGCAGGCGCGGCGCCGCGGCAGCGAGATCGATCAGGAGCCGGCCATAGCGGCCGGTGGTGGCGCCCCGTCGCAAGACGCGCTGATCGCAGTCCACCTCGATGGCGAGTCGGAGCCGCGCGAGGAGCGCCCAGCTGAAGGGATTCCACGGCATCACGACGGTGCCGGCGGCGCCGGCAATCAGGAGCAGCGGGTCACGGGCGGCGAGGTGTGCCTGCTCGTGCGCTACGACGAGTGCCTGCTCGTCGGCCGTGCGCTGCAGCAGCCAACGCGGCACCACGATGCGCGGGGCGCGTACGCCGGCCACCAATGGGCCGATGTCATCGGTCACCACCACCGGCACGCCCTGCAGCAGCTGAGGCGTGCCCTGGTCGATGCGCTGCGCGAGACGACGGTAGACACTGAGCAGCACGATCAGCACGCCAGCGGCGGCCAGGCCCCACGCGCCCAGCAGCCATGGCATCACCTGACGAGCTACGGGGACGGGGACCGCCGCATCGACCAATCGGGCGGCCTTCGCCGTGATGGAAGAGAGCACCGTCGATCCCTGCGTCAGCGCGGTGGTGAGCGTCTCCCACTTGGTCGCCACGGCTGGTATCGCGGCCGGCCCGTTCGGCACCGTGACGGCACCGGCTCGCCCGAGTTCCGGCACCGCCACGGACGGAGAGACGCGAAGCGGGCTCGTGATCGTCAGCGCCAGCATGGTGAGAAGCGCGCCGCCCCAGATGGCGCGCATCGGGACCACCCCGCGCCCCACCCGCTCCATGAGACGGGCGATCGAATAGAGGAGCGCCGAGAGCAGCAGCACGAGCACGATCCATGCAGCGGTCTGCGCGAGCGTGGGGAGCGTCATCGCTGTTCCCCCAACCGCTCCGCCAATAGCGCGCGCATGCGCTCCAGCTCCGCCCGACTGACGTTCCGATCGGCCACCAACTGCGCGAAGAGCTGTTCGGCCGACCCTTGGAAGATCGCCTCTCGAATGCGGGTCAGCGCGCTCTGTCCGGCCTGCTCGGCGGGGACGGTGGGGAAGTAGCGGTAGGCGCGGCCCACCGCCTCGTGCCGCACGTACCCCTTCTCCTCAAGGGTCTGAAGCGCGGAGAGCACACTGGTGTAGGCAAGCTCCTCCTCGAGGGCATCGCGCACCTCGGCCACGGTGGCGGAGCCGAGGCGCCAGAGGATGCCCATGACGGCGAGTTCGCGAGGGGGAAAATGAAGGTCGGTCATGCGAAGTTTTGGTTTGTCAGTACTGGCTTTTCAGTAGTATGTGGTGCGACAGGAGTCATGTCAACTGTTTTTCCAGTAGATAGTTCGAGAATCCCTTCGGTCCACGGTTCCGGCAGGGGCAACCGACGCCTCAGCCCCTGATCACCGGGGTGATCAGCGCGTGATCATCCCTTGAGCTTCTCGAGCGCCTCGCGTGCGGACTTGAGCGCGGGATCGCTGGCAATCGCCTGCTGGTAGGCGCTCCGCGCGTCGGCCACGCGCCCCGACTTCTCGAGGATCATTCCAAGGCGGTACTGAACCTGCGCGCGGCTCGGCACACCGATCGTCGCGGACCACGCAGGACCGGCCAGCACCTCACGGAGATAGCGCTCGCCTTTGGCGAGCTGCTGTCCACTGGTCCCGGCGAGCCGTCCGTACTGGATCCGTGCCGCGAGATCAGTGGGACGCCGCGCGAGGAAGGCATCGAGGGTGGCGAAGGCCGCGGCGGTGCGCCCCCACCCCGCCTGCCGTTGGGCGAGCTGCACCACGGGCGCCGAGCTATCAGGCGCGGCGGCGATCGCGGCACGAAGCGCACGCTCCACCCCGGTGGTATCCCGCTCACGTGCCGCGAGGGTGGCCGCCGCCATCTGGCCGCGCATCGGATTCAACGTGAGCAGTGCGCGCTGCTGCTCGCGCGCCTTCTCCTCACTCCCCCCCATCACCCCAGGCGCGAACGCATAGAAGAAGATCAGTCCTTCGCGTGCCTCGACGAGCGAAGGATCGAGCGCGACCGCCGCCTCGAACGCTGCCTTCACACGCCGCGCGAGGAAGGGCTGCCGCACCGTGCTCGCCGTCGCCGCCTGCGCCCCGACCGCCTGCCCGAGCCGCAGATGGTACTCCCCCACCTTCGGGTTGGCCGCGACCGCCTTGGCGAACTGCGCCTCGGCCTTCGCCGGCTCGTTGGCTTGGAGGAGACGCATCCCCTCGGCGAGCGCCGCCCGATCGGGCTGCGCGGCACGCGCGAGGGGGACGAGAAGGGGGAGGAGGAATCTGAGGGGTAACATCATCGGCTCCCTACCAAACACTCTCGGTCTCGCGGAGTTCCCCGCGCAACTTGCAGTAGCTCTCATGCCGCTCGGCGCTCACCGTGCCGTCGGCCACCGCCGCGCGGATGGCGCATCCCGGTTCGACCTCGTGCCGGCAGTCT
>CAXRGI010000105.1:0-10533 GCA_964229935.1 Opitutales bacterium | reverse complement strand
CGTCCGGCCCGCGGCCATTGCCTCGGAAACACGGAAAAACATGTCCGTGATCCAGCGGTGCTCCAACTCGGCGTCCGGCATCACCGTGATGCGGAAGTCGGGATTCCGGTGGCGTGTGATATTCTGGCGCCGGATGGCGCGCGCCTTCGCGACCGCGCGTTGGTCGCGGAACGGAACGAACGTCGCGGGTGCGAAGGTGAAGGGGGCGGGGCGGCGTGATTTCATGAAAAGGTCGAAGGGCGTCGCGGGGATGCGCGGGATTCTGCTTACTCGCGCGCAAAAACCACCGACCCGCCTAGCCAGGTGCGGCTGGCACGCAGGTCGTCGTCCCAGAGCACGAGGTCGGCGTCGGCCCCCGGCTCCAGGCGGCCTTTTCGCGCGAGGCCGAGCAGCTGCGCCGGGTTGAGCGTGCCCATCGCCCAGACCTGCGCCGGCGGCAGGCGCAGCCAGCGGAGGAGATTTTCCATCCCGCGGTCCATCGTCAGCGCGCTGCCGGCCAGGAAACCTTTCGTCGCGTGGCGCGCGGCCCGCGCCGCCGAAACCGTGACCGGATAGCCCCACGGGGTGTCGTAGGTCCCCTCCGGAAGCCCGGCTCCGATGTTGGAATCGGTGATCAGGAGCACACCGCGCCAGGTCTTCGCGGCGACCGCGGCGCGGATCGCCGCCGGGTGCACGTGCACGCCGTCCGCGATGAAATCCACGCTCGCGCGGCAATCCGCGAGGATCGCCTCCACCGCGCCGACCGGCCGCACGCCAGGGTCGGTCTCCGCGGGCGGGTAAAACACGTCGTAGAAATGGGTCGCGTGGACCGCCCCGGCCTCGAGCGCCGCCTCGGTGTCCTCCGCGCTTGCGCGGGTATGCGTCAGGAAAACGACGACACCTCTCTCGCGCAGGCGCCGGATCACGGGAACGATCCCCGGTGCGTCAGGACTCACCGACATCACCGCCAGTCGACCCGCGCACGCCGCGAGCATTTCCTCCAGCAAGCCGAGGTCGCCGGGCAGCGTCGGACACGCCGCTCCTCCCACCGCCATGAAAGGTCCTTCCAGATGCAGGCCGGGAATGTGGACCTCCGGCGTTGCGGGGATCGCCGCCGCGATGGCCGCGATCCGCTCCAACCAGCCCGGGCCCGGACGCGGCACGATGGTGGGGAGCACCGACGTGACGCCGAAACGTGCGAGCTCCCGCGCGGCATTCCGCATGCCGTCCGGGCCCGCTGGGTCGTTCTCGTAAAGGCTCCGCATCACGCCGTGCGTGTGCACGTCGATCAGCCCGGGCGTGAGCAGCCTCCCGCCGCCGTCGAAGCGTTCCGTGGCCGTCGCCGCTTCAGGTCGCGGCACGGTTCCGGCCGCGACGATCCGGCCGCCGCGCACCAGGACCTCACCCGCGGCGATATCTAGGCCCGGGCGGACGAGGCGGACGTTTTGAATGAGCAGGGCGGACATGGGGGTGGCGAACGACTATGCCGGACAGGGGCGTTTCTTTGGCAAGGTTCTCATCGGGCAGGGCCTTTTACCTTACCCCCACGGAATTTCACTTATCCCTCCCAGCGCAGAGCCGGTCGAAATTGTTTACGATTTGGCCAGGGGGGGCCGGGTTAAACTTTCTCCGTGCTGCCGTGTTCGTGCGAGCGCAGGGCCGCGGTGAAGAGACGGTGGCTGAGCGCGGTTTCTTCGGGCGTCACGCAGCCGGCGGAGGGTCGTAGCGGGCGCCCGTGGGCGAGCTCATGCAGGTAGGCGGCCGTCATCTGCAGCATGGCGTCGGGAAAACCGAATTCGAAAATCTCTCCCGACACCGCCTTGAAGGCGCCCGTGTAGCCAACGTCGATCTCCTGCCAGGCCTGCTCCCCGCCGGAGTAGGTGAGCAGCTCGAGACGCTTGGGGTTTTTGGTCGAGAAACGGGCGGAAGCCTTGGTGCCGGCGATCTCAACGTACCAGGTGTTCTTTTGCCCCGGTGCGATGCGTTGCGTGCGGAGCGTCCACGGAAAACGCACACCGTCGCGGTCCTCGGCCTCGCAAAGCAGCGTGGCGTTGTCCCAAGTGTCGCAGGGCGCGCGGCCGCCTTTGCCGTCGGGACGCTCGGTCACGATGTTTGAGAGCACGGCCCGCACGTCACGCGGTTTCCAGCCGAGGCGGAACGGCACGTGGCACACGTGCATGCCCAGGTCGCCCATCACGCCGTAGTCGCCGTTGGCGGCGCGGGTGCGCTTCCAGTTTAGCGGCTTGGCGGGGTCGAGGTCGCTCGAGTGGAGGAAGCCGGTGTTGACCTCGATGACGCGCCCGAAGGCGCCACTTTCCGCGAGAGCGAAGATGCGCTGGACCGCGGGGAAGAACGGGAATTCCGACGAACAGCGCACGAGCAACTCGGGATGTTCTCGGATCGCCGCGAGGATCGCGGTGTTGGCCGCCTGGTCGATGCCGAACGGTTTTTCGCCCAGCAGGTGTTTTCCAGCGCGCAACACATCGGTGTACATGCCCGCGTGGAGGTGGTGGGGCACCGCGCAGTACACGGCGTCCACTTCGGCGCTCGCGGCGAGCTCGCGGTGGTCGGACGTGACAAGCCGGATCGACGGGAAGTGGTCGCGGAACCATGCGACGCGCGCGGGCGGCAGCGTGCGGCCGCAGAGCGCCGTGATGACCGGGCGCACGCCGGTGTCCTCCAGGTGGCACCAGCGCGCGACCGCGCTGGCGATCTCGCGGCCCATAAGTCCGGTGCCAATGAAGCCGAGGCGGATGGTTTTCATGAAGGGGATTGGCGGGAGTCTGCTGGGGCCCACGGAACACGCGGAACAAGCGGAAACAGATCGGGTAGAAGCGTTGGATGCGAAGTGCGCGGATGGGTGGTCGTTCCTGCCCCCGGCACGTTTAGAAGATCGTGCGCTGTAGACGCGGGTGCTCCCGCGGATGATTCACGACTCACCCACCGCGAAGCCCTCCTGTTTAGAAGCACCCAACGCGATGACAGGGTTGCTTCGACGCGACCACGTTCCGTCGCCCGTCCGTCGTTATCCGCGAAATCCGCGGCATCTGCGGTCAAAGGCCCGCGGTGATCGGTAATGCTTTTGGCGAAGGAGCATTCAAAACGATCCAAGGCTTCATCCTCGGCTACACTGCCGCCGGTCCATACGATTGACGTTCCGCCGGAGGCGACCCGGGACCGTCCCCTGCGTCTCCCCCCACGCTCCGAAAGGTGAAGCGGGTCTGTTCCCGTTCCATCCGTGTCGATCCGTGTCGATCCGTGGTTAAAACCTCCGCGGAGCGGTCCGGAAACTCCATCCGGCGAGCTTAAAGCCCGATCCAAGGCGTCGGCTTCGGATATGCCCACCTCGCTAGGTCGCGTCACGTTTCCGAGTGTTCCGAGTGTTCCGCGGGCCATCCGGCTCAGTATCCGAGCTCCTTCGCGGTTTCGCCGATCGCCTCGTCGATGAGATCGAGGCCCTTCAGGAGGGTGGCCTCGTCCATCACGATCGGCGGGCTCATGCGGAGGATGTGGCCGGCGGGAATCCACGCGAGGCCCTTCCGGAACGCCTTTTGGTAGACCAGCGTGCCGGCCTTGTCGAACGGCTCCTTGGTCGCGCGGTCCTTCACGAGCTCGATGCCCATCAGGCAGCCCTTGGCCCGCACGTCGCCGACGATCCGGTGCTCGGCCTTCATGCGCTCCATGCGGCGCAAGGCGACCTCGCCGAGATGCGTGGCGTGCTCCAACAGTTGTTCCTCCTCGATCACCTCGGTGGAGGCGAGCGCCGCGGCGCATGCCATCGGGTTGCCGCCGTAGCTGCTGGAGGCGGAGACGGCCTCGAAGCTCTCCTTGTACGGCTCGCGCACGGCCACGCAGGTGACGGGGAATCCGTTGCCGAAGCCCTTGCCGATCGTGACCACGTCGGGGACCACGCCCCAGTGTTCCGTGCAGAGCCACTTTCCGGTGCGACCCCAGCTCGTCAGGACCTCGTCCACCATCAGCAGCAGCTTCCGCGCGTCGCAGAACTTGCGCAGCTTCGGGAAAAAATCGTCGGGCGGCATGATCGATCCGCCCCAGCCTTGGATCGGCTCGAGCACGAAGCCGGCCACCGCGCCGACGGTCGCCTTGTCGAGGTACTGGTCGTAGAACGCGAGGTACTGGTCGGTGTCGATGGTCCCGTCGGCCTTCTTCCACATCGGCCGGTAGGTATCGGGACGCGGCACCATGTGCGCGCCGGGCGCTCGTACCGCGCCGTAGACGTGCGAGCGGATGTGGCCGAGCGACACCGCCCCGTAGGTCTTGCCGTGGTAATCGTAGAAGCACGAGACCGTCTCGTGCTTGCCGGTCGCGGCGCGGAGGACGCGGACGCCCGCTTCCACCGCGACGGTGCCCGAGTCGTAGAACTGGAAGCCGTTGAGATCGCCCGGGAGGATCGATGCCAGCTTCTCCACCAGCTTTGTCTTCACCGGCGTGGTGAAGTCGTGCGCGTTCATCAGCTGGCCGGCGGCCCTCGCCACCGCCTCGGTGATCTTCGGGTGGCAGTGCCCGAGCGTCGTCACGTAGATCCCGGAGGAAAAGTCGATGTACTCGTTGCCGTCGACGTCGCGGAGCACGCAGCCCGCGCCCGACTCAAACGCCACCGGGAACAGCTTCACCTGGCTGCTGAGTCCCTTGAAGAACTTGGTGCAGCGGGCGTGTTGGTCGCGCGACAGCGGACCGGGTGGTGGCACGGGCACGTGTGGCACGCGGCGAAGATCGACCCGGGCCCACTCGAGGGTGGAGTTTGCGGAGGAAACGGAGGAGCTCATGGCGGGAAAATTTTCAGGCGCGGGCGACGACGACCTTCACGCCGAGACGTGCAAAGCGCCGTAACGCGGCGGGCGGCGCGCCGGCGTCGGTGATAAACGTGCCGGTGTCGCCCAGGTTGCCCGAGCGGGCGAGGGCGGTGCGGCCGATCTTGGTGTGGTCGGCCAGGATGCAGCACGCGCGGGCGACCCGTCGCATCAGGCGGTCCACCTGCGCGAGGCGGAGGTCGGAATTGAAGAGCGAGCCGTCGAGGCCGATGCCGTCGGCCCCCTGGAAGGCGAGGTCGGCCGAGAACAGCTCGAGCGAGCGCTCGGTCACCGGCCCGGTGAGATCGGGGCTGCCGCGCCGGATGACTCCGCCGAGTAGCACCACCTCCACGCCGGCCGCATGCTGCAGCTCCGACGCCACCGCGAGGCTGGGCGTGATGACGGTGAGGTCGCGGCCGTCGCGCAGCAGCGCGGCGAGCTCGAGGGTGGTGGTGCCGTTGTCGAGAATCAGTGTCTGGCCCGGTTGCACGAGCCGGCGGGCGGCGACCGCGATGGCGCGCTTCGCGGAGCGGTTGGCCTCGCGGCGTTCCCGGTAGTCGAACTCGAGGATCATGCGCTCCGCCAGCACCGCGCCGCCGTGCGTGCGCCGCACCTCCGAGCGCGCCTCGAGGTGGGCGAGGTCGCGCCGCACCGTCATGCCGCTCACGCCGAACTCCCGCGCCAGCGCGGCCACGGTCACGCCCGGCCGGTCCGCGAGGCGGCGGCGGATCTGGCTCTGGCGGGCCGAGGAGGGGAGGTGCTTCACGGGCGCCCGCGATATCCGACGCGTGGTAGGAAATGTCAAAGCTGTCTTAGTATGAACATAAATTAACATTGCGCGGCCGACGGTCCCGGGCACGCTCCGCGTGCATGAATCGGCCGAGCACCGGAAGCGGAGATGACGCGGGTCTGCGGGCCGGCGCCGCCGTCACGGACCTCACCCCGGAGGGCGCGGTCTTCCTGTTTGGTTATCCGCATGTCCCGCGGGTGAGCACCGGTGTCCATGACCGTCTGCAGTGCTCGGCGCTCTATCTGGAGTCCGGCGGGGGCCGTGCGCTATTCCTCGCCAACGACCTGATCTTCGTGGGCCGCAAGCTCGCCGGTGAGGTGCGCCGACGCATCGCCGCCGAAGCTGGTGTGCCCGAAGAGGCGGTCATGATCACGGCGACCCACACCCATTCGGGACCCGTGACGGTCGACTACGTCAGCAACGCCGCCGACCCGGTCGTGCCGCGCACTGACCGCGCGTACCTTCGCCTCATCGGCGAGCGGATGGTTGCCGCCGCCGTCGCCGCCGTGCGCGCCGCCGTCCCCGCCGAGGCCGGGCTCGCGGTGTCCTGGGCCGACGGGGTCGGGACCAACCGTCATGATCCCGCCGGCCCCGCCGATCCCGAGGTGCCGGTCCTCATGGTCCGCGCTCGGACCGGCGGACGTCCGATCGCCTGCATGGTAGCCTACGCCATGCACCCGACGGTCCTGCACGAGGACTCGACGCTGATCAGCGGGGACTTCCCGCATTTCACGCGCGCCTTCCTGCAAGGAGGGGTTTTGCCCGGCGATTGTCCGGTGCTTTTCCACAGCGGCGCTTCGGGCAACCAGAGTCCGCGCCACATCGCACGCGCCAACACCTTCGCGGAGGCCCGGCGGCTCGGGGAGAATCTTGGACGTGCCATCGCGGCCGTGGTGCCGGGTATTTCTTTCTCGAGTGCGCTGCCGGTTTCCGCGAAGCGTCGTTTCCTCGACCTCGAGCCGCGGCGTTTTCCGTCTCCCGAGGAGGCCGTCGCCGCCGAGCGTGCGGCCCGTGCCCGCTTCGAGGAACTGCGCGCCGCCGGCGCCCCTCGGCAGACGGTTCGCACCGCCGAGTGTGATTGGTTCGGCGCCGAGGAGACGGCGGAACTGTCACGGGCCGCGCTCGACGGCCGGTTGGCCGAGGCCCTCCGTAAGTGCGTTCCCGCGGAGGTGCAGGTGATCGCGATCGGTCCGTGGCGCTTCGTTGGATGGCCCGGGGAGTTTTTCGTGGAGTACGCCCTCAAGGTTCGCCTGAGGTTTCCGTCCGCCTTCGTGCTGACCATGGCCAACGGGGAGCTGCAGGGCTATATCGTGACCCCGGAGGCCGCGGCCCGCGGGGTGTACGAGGCGACCAATGCCGTCTTCGGACCCGAAAACGGCCCGCGGTTCGTCGAGACCACGCTCGCCTTGCTCGAGGGCCGGGGCTAGCGCCTCCGTCATGCGTCTGCTGCTCGGCCTCGATCTGGGAACCTCCTATTTCAAGGTCGGGCTCTTCTCTCCCGAGGGAGAGCTCCGGGGCTTGGGCCGGGTGCGGGTGACGACCGACACTCCCTCTCCGGGTCAGGTGGAATTACCCGTCGAGCGCTTTGTTTCCCTGCTTCGATCCGGCTTGGACGAGGCCCTGCGGGCCGCCGGGGCCCACGCTTCGGACATCGCCGGGGTTTCGTATTCGTCCCAGGCGACCACTTTTCTGCTCCTCGACGCGAGTAATCGGCCGCTGACGCCGCTGGTGATGTGGACGGACACCCGCGGGGCGCCAATTGACCCGGAGGTCGCGGCCTTCGGGGCGTCGCCTGAGTTTCATCAACGAGTGGGCCATGCCGGCTTCGTGGCGGAGTCCGCCGTGACGAAGCTGCGTTGGTTTCGGCGCCATCGACCGGAGATCTGGGCGCGCACCGCGAGTGTGATGACGATCTCTGACTACCTCACATTCTTACTCACCGGTCAGCGCACGGGTGACGCCAGCACGGCGGCCTTTCTGGGCCTGCAGGATTTGCGGATGCGCGGATGGTGGCCGGAGGCCTTCGCGAACCTGAGTCTCGATGGAGCGAAATTTTCCCGCCTGCTCGCTCCGGGCTCCGCCTGTGGGTGCACCGTGCCTGCGGCGACCGCGCTGTTCGGTTTGCCGGGAGGGATTCCGTTCGCGGTCGGTGCGATCGACCATCACGCGGCGGCGGTGGGCGCGGGACTGGGTTCGCTCGCCGAGGTGAGCATATCCACGGGCACGGTGCTGGCAGCGCTGGCGTTGGTGGAGCGGATCGAGCCGATCCCGGGGTGTTATCATGGGCCCCACACCGATGGCCGCCGGTATTACCGGCTGGCGTTCGATGCGGACGGCGCCGGGAAACTGGAGAATTACCAGCGTCGCGTCGCTCCCGGGAAAACGCTCGAGGAGTTGCTTGCCGCCGCGGAGCGAGCGCGGCGGGATAAAAATCCGGATCCGGTCGAAGCGGGCGTCTTGGAAATCCTGACGTCCGTCGCGCACGCGCAGGCCGGGCTGATCGCGCGGGTGACGGGATCGCGCCGGGTCGCGCGGATCGCCGCGACCGGCGGCGGGGCGCGCAGCGACCTCTGGCTTCGCCTGAAGGCCGAGGCCCTCGGCGCCACGGTGGTGCGACCCGCGGTCGCCGAGCCCGCGTGTCTCGGCGCAGCCATCTTCGCGGCCGCCGCCTCGGGCATCCATCCCTCGATCGACTCCGCGGCCGGCGCGATGGTTCGATCAGCGTCTGAATTTCCACCGGTATCGGGGTCTTGACCGTGGAGTCGGCGAACGGTGTCGGGGGGCGACCCCACGGCATCGGTTGCGAAACGTTAGCCCTTTCTCGGCCAACTCCGGGGATGGCCGCGAAGAGGCGCGGAAGACTCGCAGGCCCCGACTCTCTCTGTGCCTCCGTGTTTCCGTGGTGAGCTCGCGCAATTGCCGGTACGGTTGGGAAACCGCCCTTTTCGCGGCTTGAGGCGAGGGGGGTTGTCGCCACTTTCGCCGCAGCCCCGATGCGCACGTTTCGCGTCCTCACTTTTATTTTCCTCGCGGAGGTCTGGTCCGTGTTCGCGGCCGCTCCGGCCGGTGAGGTGCGTCGGCCCAATATCCTGTTCGTCATCGCCGACAATTGGGGCTGGCCGCACGCCGGCGCGCTGGGTGACCCGCTCGCGCAGACTCCCGTCTTCGATCGCATTGCGCGGGAGGGAGTCGTCTTCAACCACACGTTCTGCCCGGTGCCGTCCTGCTCACCGGCGCGCTCCAGCCTGCTCACGGGTCGCGCCGCGCACCAACTGGCCGACGCGGCGAGCCTGTGGAGCAAGTTCGACCGCGGCCACCGGGTCTTCACCGACCTGCTGCGGGAGGGCGGATATGAGGTCGGCATGACTGGCAAGGGTTGGGGGCCGGGCAATCACAAGGATTTCGGCTGGCCCGACAATCCGGTGGGTCCAGAGCACGCGAGCTTCGAGGCCTTCCTGAAGCAGCGTGATGCGCGGCGGCCGTTTTTCTTCTGGATCGGAAACACCGATACCGCGCGCCACCGCTGGCGATACGACCCGGCGGATTGGGATGGGCTCGACGCGACGAAGCTCAAGGTCCCGCCGCAGTTCCCCGACGATCCCGTCACGCGTTCTACGCTCATGGCCTACTACGCGAGCGTGCGTACCATGGACCGGTCGGTCGGCGAGGACATCGCGCGGCTCGAAAAGCTCGGTTTGCTCGACGACACGGTCGTTGTCTACACCAGCGACAATGGCTGGCAGATGCCGCGCGGGCTCGCCAACTGCTACGATACCGGCACGCGGGTGCCGTTCGCGGTGCGCTGGGGGCGTCGGCTGGCGGCGGGAAGCGTGCGCGATGAATTCGTGAGCCTCACCGACCTTGCACCGACGTTCGTCGAGCTCGCGGGGCTTCCGGTCGAGCCTCACGTCACCGGCCGCAGCATCGCTGGTCTGATCCTCGGTCGCGAGGACTCGGTGCGGCGCGATGCCGTCTTCCTCGAACGCGAGCGCCACGCGAACGTCCGCCGCGGCGACCTCAGCTACCCGGTACGGGGCATTCGCACGAAGGACTTCCTCTACCTCTGGAACCTGCGCCCCGACCGTTGGCCCGCGGGCGATCCGGAGTTGTATCACTCGGTCGGTCCTTACGGGGATGTCGATCTTTCGCCACTGAAGGATCTGTTGGTGGGCGGCGCCGCCCGGTCCGAACTTGCGCCGTACCGTGCGCTGACGCTGGAGCGCCGGCCTCCGGAGGAGCTGTACGACCTGCGGAACGACCCGCATCAGGTGCGAAACGTGGCCGCCGACGCCTCCTACGCCGAGACGCGCCGCGAGCTGCGCGAACGTGTGCAGCGCTGGATGCGCGAGACGGCCGATCCGCGTGTCGACCCGGCGTATGACGGCTGGGACGTGATGCCCTATTTTGGTCCGCCGGCACGCACCGCGGAGGGATCCGCCAAGTCCAAGGGCGCCAAGGCTCCGCGTGCCGCGGCCCCGCGTTGAGTTTTCCCATGCACACCCCGTCCCCATTCCGTCTCCTCGCTGTTCTCGTGCTCGGCGCGCTCTCCGTGTCGGCCGCGCAACCGCTGCGCTCGGTCGCGATCACCGTGGGTGATCTCGGCAATCCGTTCTTTGTGCAGATCGCGAAAGGTGCGGAGGCCAAGGCGCGCGAACTCGGTGGCGCCGGCGTGAAGATCACGGCCGTCTCCTCGGGCTACGACCTCAATCAGCAGACGAACCAGATGGAGGATTTCATCGCGGCGAAGGTGGACCTGATCGTGCTCAACGCCGCCGACACCAAGGGCATCGCGCCCGCGGTCCGGAAGGCCCGGGCCGCGGGAAGCGTGGTGGTAGCCGTCGACGTCGCCGCCGAAGGCGGGGTGAACGCCACCGTGATGTCGGACAACGTGCAGGCCGGCCGCGTGGCGGCCGAGTACCTGGTGAAGCGTCTCAACGGCAAAGGCAGCGTGGT
>CAXRGI010000104.1:0-3360 GCA_964229935.1 Opitutales bacterium | reverse complement strand
AAGTTCACCATCGTCGGAATCGCCTTCGGCCACACATTTGACGGCATAGTCCGGGGTCGCCGGACCCCGGCTACGGACGGGCCGTATTTATCCGTGTCGATTCGTGTCCATCCGTGGTTGAACGCTCGCAAAGGCGTTCGGAACCGCCTTCGGCCGTCGACCCTCAATATTATCCGAGGCTGCAGCCTCGGCTACACCGAACCCAGGGTGCTTGGGTTTTCCGCGTGTTCCGAGTGTTCCGTGGGCCCAAATCCGTATTCTTCCCATTCGGAAATCACTCCCCGCCCCGTTTGTCGCACTCGTCTCCTGCGTCTCCCGCGTCTTCAGCGTCTTCCCGTATCCGCCAGGTTTTCCTCGTTTCCCGTGCCGCGCGGCGCCACCTTTACCGGCCTCCATGCGCCGCCTCGCCACGCTGCTCCTTGATCTCGACGGCACCCTCGTGGACGCCTTCACGACGATCCACCGGGCCTATTGCCACGTGCTGCCCCAGTTCGGCCGGCCGGCGCCGTCACTGGCGGAAGTGCGCCGCGCCGTCGGCGGCGGTCTGGAAAACGCCATGCGGCGCTTCCTGCCCGACGACCAGATCCCGGCGGCCGTACGCGAGCACATCACGTACACCGAGAAAATCCTGCTGGACGATGTGGTCCTGCTCCCCGGCGCCCTCGAGCTGGTGCGCGAGCGCGCGGCCGCGGGCGTGACGCTCGCGGCGTTCACCAACAAGCGCGGCGACCACTCGCGCCGGATCTGCGCCCACCTCGGTCTCACGCCGCACCTGCGCGGTATCTTCGGCGCGAAGGACACTCCCTGGATCAAGCCGCAGCCCGAGTTTGCCGCCCACGCGCTCGCCGCCCTCGGGGCCGACGCCGCATCGACGCTGCTCGTCGGCGATTCACCGTTTGACGTCGCGGCCGCGCGCAACGGCGGCTTCCCGTGCTGGGCGGTCACGACCGGCACCCACGAGGCCGCCCCGCTGCGCGAGGCCGGCGCCGAGCGGATCTTCGGCGGGCTGCCCGAACTGCACGCCGCGCTGCGGGCGACCGGAGGTTGACCGGACCGGCGCGGGCCCCAAGCTCCGCCCCGGGTCCCCGTAGTTCAACGGATAGAACCGTCGTTTCCTAAACGACTAATCCGAGTTCGATTCTCGGCGGGGGCACCACCCTCGTCCGCCCGCCGCCCACGGCCGCCACGTTCTCGCGCCAGCAGCGTGTCCCAGGAGCACCGGATCGCCGCCTGGATTCGGAAGAGCGTCGTCGACTTGGGGTTCAGCTCACCGGCCTCGATCTTTTGCACCGCCCGCGGATGGAGATCGATGAGTTCCGCGAGGCGCTCCTGCGAGAACCCATGGGCTTTGCGCGCCGCCTGGATGTTCTCACCCAGGCGCGCCAACATTCCGGCATCCCCTTTTCTCCCCCGCGGCGGCACAACTCAGCTTGACGGAATTGCGGTTTGACCACCACGCCCCATAAAGGCGTGGTAAAAACCCAGCGGTTAATGCCTGCTTGCACGTGGTTCAATTCCGCAATTTTGTGTCACCCTCTGAAAGACTTTCCCTCGAAGCGGCGCTGCTGTGGGCCGTGCTGCCCGCCGAAGTGCGCGACCGCGCCGTCAACCAGGCGTGGTGCCGGGACTGCCGCCAACGCGTGGCGATGGTTGCCGGCTGGTCCGGCCGCGCGGAGGCGGGAAAACTGATCCTCGACGGATCGTGCCCGCGCTGCGCCGCGCCGATCACGCGCATCATCGATGCGGGCACGGCGGCGCCGCCGGCGAGCTGAAGCCGGCCGGGCGCTGCGACCCCACCGGGGGGACAGTCAGGCCGCGGGTGCCGCGCCCCCCGCGGCCCGGGCCTCTTCCTTTTTCACCAGCGCGTCCACGACCACCGCGGTGGTGACGTCGCAGCCGACGTTCGTGGCGGTGCGGCACATGTCGAGGATGCGGTCGACGCCAAGGATGATGCCGATGCCGGCGGGATCGATACCGAAGGTCGCGAGCAGGCCGGCGATGAGCGGCAGGGAGCCGCCGGGGATGGCGGCGACCGCCACCGCGCTCAGCACCGAGAGCAGGAGCAACGTGAGTTGCTGGCCCACGCCGAGGTCGACGCCGAAAACCTGCGCCACGAAGAGCACCACACATCCCTCGTAGAGGGCCGTGCCGCTCATGTTCATCGTCGTGCCGAGCGGCAGGACGAATCCGGCCGTGCTCGGGTTGAGCCGCAGTCGCTCCGTCGCATTGCGCAGGGCCGCCGGCAGCGCGGCCGCGCTGGAGCTGGTCGAGAAGGCCGTCACGACGACCTCCTTGATCGCCGCGAAATATTCCCTCGGCCGCCAATTGGTCCAGACGCGCAGCCAGATCGTCATCGTGCCGAACAGGTGCAGGGCCATCACCGCGATGCACGAGAGGACGAAGACGCCGAGCGCGATGACGATGTCGATGCCGACGCGCACGACCACGCTGTAGATCATCGCGGGCACCGCGTAGGGCGCGAGGCGCAGCGCGAACTGCACGATGGTCGTCATCAGCTCGTTCACGGTCTCCAGCGCATCGAGCAGCCGCACACGGCGCTGCTCCGCCAGCATCGTGCCCGCGGCGCCGACCAGGATCGCGAACAGGATCAATGGCAGCACGTCACCGAGCGTCGTGCGGGTGTTGCCGACGAACGCGCCGAAAAGGTTCCGCGGCATGAACATCTCCACGATCGACATGAGCGTGAGCCCGGCCTGCTGCTGGTTGGCCACGTGCTTCTGCGCGGCGCCGCCGTAGGCCGCCATCACGCTCTCCTTGGTCGAGCTGGAGATGAAATCCCCCGGCTGCACGATGTTCATCACGATCAGACCGAGGGCCACCGCGATGCCCATGTTGAGGAAGAAGAAAAAGAACGTCTTCCCGGCGAGCGGCCCGAGTTTCTCCGGGCGCCCCAGCTGCACCACGCCGGCGGCCAGCGACGCGAACACCAGCGGGATGATCACGAAGAACAATAATCGCAGGAACACCTGGCCGAACGGCTCCAGGACCTGCGTCGCGACCGTCTGCGCCCACGCCAGTGCCGGCGGCCAGATCTTGCCGAGCCCGAGGGTCAGCACGCCGGCCACGAGCCCGAAGGCGAGGCCGCGCAGGATACGGTTGGCGAGTTTGGGGTCGGAAGGGCTCGACATCGTGACGGGGAATTTCGCGCACCGTGAAGCCGGTGCCTTGGGTTGTCCAACGGCTTCTCTCCCCCGCTTGCCGCCCACCGGCCGCCCATCAGCGTCTCCCCGTGCCTGCCCGCCCCGCTTCGTCCGCCCCGTTTTCCGCCGTGGTGCTCGCCGCCGGGCGGTCCACGCGCATGGGACGCGACAAGGCCCTGCTCCGCCTGCGCGGCCGCCC
>CAXRGI010000103.1:0-7102 GCA_964229935.1 Opitutales bacterium | reverse complement strand
GCCCAATTCGGCGACTGCCAACTCCACGTCGAATGGGCCGCACCGCGCGAGGTGAAGGGCAACAGCCAGGGCCGCGGCAACAGCGGCATCTTCCTCATGGGGCTCGTCGAGGTCCAGGTCCTCGACAACCACGACAACCCGACCTACGCGGACGGTTTCGCCAATTCCGTCTACGGCACCAATCCTCCACTCGCCAACCCGCTACGTCCGCCGGGCGAATTCCAGCAGGTCGACATCATCTTTCGCCGCCCGATATATCGCGACGGCCGCGTCATCGATCCCGGTTACCTCACCGTGTTCTGCAACGGCGTCCTCGTGCAGGACCACACGCCGCTGGAGGGCCCGGGGGGCCACCTGCGGCGGACCAAGCCGGGCCCGTTCCCGGAAAGCGGCCCGCTCAAGCTGCAGGACCACGGTAATCCGGTGCGCTTCCGGAACATCTGGTACCGGCCGCTGCCGCCCCGCTCCTCCGAAGGCGGCACCGACGGTGCGCTCACTCCCGCTGCGACCACCGCCAAGCGCCGCGCGATCGCGGCCGAGATTCGATCAGACGCCGAAACACGGCAAGGCACCGACCGTTTGCTCCGACTGGCGGAGTCGCTTGTTTATGAGGTAGAACCCGCCTCCGCCACGCGCGTGGGGGAACTCGCGACGACCTACACCGCAGGGCTGAAAGGACTATCCTCCGCGCAACTAGAGTCCCGCAAAGGTGAGATCCTCGGTGTGCTCCGCGCTTTCCGCTACCTGGCGAAACACGGCATGTACGCCGCCGGCTCCGGGCCACAGAAGGAGTTGGAGCGCATCGAGCGCGCGCAAGGCTGGGAGGAGAAGAAGAAGTAACGCCGTCGTCACCGCGGGCCGTGCGCCCGCGGCAGTATTTATTTGCGGGGCCCTCGGACGGGAACCACGTTCCGCCGTTTCCCGGATGACCCTCCGTATCGTCCACTACAACGAGGCGGTCCTGCGCACGAAAGGTGCGCGGGTCACGACCTTCGATCCCGCCCTCGCGCGCCTTGCCGCCGACATGGTGGATACCATGCACGAGGCGGAGGGGATCGGCCTAGCCGCCCAGCAAGTCGGCCACGCCCTCCAGCTTTGCGTCGTCGATCTGCGCGAAGCCGACGCGAAGTTCTCTTGGGAACTCGACGGTGCCCGACCGCCACTGGAGCTGTTCATGCCTATGACCCTGGCCAACCCGGTGGTGACGCCGGTGAAAGGCACCGAGGTCACCTCTTACGAGGAGGGCTGCCTCTCCTTCCCGGGGATCCGCGGCGACGTGCTCCGGCCCGACGCTATCCGCGTCACCTTCCAGGACGAACGCGGCACGCCGCATCAGCTTTCCTGCGACGGACTCTTCGCGCGCTGCATCCAGCACGAGGTCGATCACTTGAACGGGGTGCTCTTCATCGAGCGCATGGAAAAGAAAGTCCGCTCCGGAATCGACGACGCGGTGAAAACCCTCGCGAAGGAAACCAAGGCCGCCGGCCGCAAATAATCCGCCCATGAGCCAGCCCCAGAAATCCGACGGCATGAATTACGCCCCGCAGGGCAAGCCGAGCCCCGTGGTGAAACCGGGCGAATTCGTCTTCGCCGCGGCGCACCTCGACCACGGCCACATTTACGGCCAGTGCAACGGCCTCCTCGAAGCGGGCGGCGAGCTTCGCTGGGTTTACGATCCCGACGCAGCCAAGGTGGAGGCGTTCCGCTCCCGTTACCCTCAGGTGAAGGTCGCCCGCTCACTGGATGAGATCCTCGCCGACTCCGGCGTGCGCCTCGTGACCGCCGCCGCGGTGCCCTGCGACCGCGGCCCGCTCGGTATCCGTGTCATGGAGGCCGGGAAGGACTATTTCACCGACAAGACCCCCTTCACATCGCTCGACCAGCTCGACGCCGCGAAGGCCGCGGTCGCCCGCACGGGTCGCAAGTACATGGTGTATTTCTCCGAACGCCTGCACGTGGAGGCCGCCATGTACGCCACCGATCTGGTGGCCGCCGGCACCATCGGCCGCGTGATCCAGGTGATCGGCCTCGGGCCTCACCGCCTCGGCAAGGCCGGCCGGCCGGCCTGGTTCTTCGAGCGGGCCAAGTACGGCGGCATCCTGACCGACATCGGCAGCCATCAATTCGAGCAATTCCTCACGTACACGGGTGCGACCGACGCCACCGTCACGCAATCCGCGGTGGGCAACTTCGCTAATCCGGACAAACCGGAGTTCGAGGACTTCGGCGAGGCGTCGCTCCTCGGCGACAACGGTTCGTCGAACTACATCCGCGTCGACTGGTTCACACCCGCTGGCCTCTCCACGTGGGGCGACGGCCGCACGGTGATCCTAGGCACCAAGGGCTACCTCGAACTCCGCAAATATGTGGACGTCGCCCGCGACCGAGCCGGCGACCAAGTCTACCTCGTGGACGACGCCGGCGAGCACCACTTCAACGTAGCCGGCAAAGTCGGCTTCCGCTTTTTCGGCCAACTCATCCTCGACTGCCTCAACCGCACCGAAAAGGCCATGACCCAGGCGCATGCTTTCAAGGCGGCCGAGCTCTGCCTCCGCGCGCAACTCGGCGCCCGCCGGATCGCCTGAGGCCGCGGTATGGCCTCCATCGCAACGCGCAAAGGGGACGACGGCACCACCGGACTGCTCTACGGGCAACGGGTGCCCAAGGATCACCCGCAGATTGAGGCCGTAGGGACGCTCGACGAGCTGAACACCGCTCTCGGCGCCGCGAAGGCGCTGCTCGCCGCACACCCGAGGGCGACCGAGGTGCGGGCCCTCATCGAGGCGGTCCAGCACAATCTCGTCGCGCTCATGGGCGAGGTCGCCTGCGCCGAATCCGACGCGGCCCGCTACGCGGCGTCCTCTTTCATCAAGGTTTCGGCCGCCGATGTCGCGCGCCTCGACGAAGCCGTGGCGACCCTTGAGGCCCGCGGGCTGCGTTTCGACGGCTGGGCGACTCCGGGGGCGAATCCGCTCTCGGCCGCGCTGGATGTCGCCCGCACCGACTGCCGCCGGGCCGAACGCCGGCTCACCGCGCTGACGACTTCCGGTCGCACCGTACGACCGGAATTGTGCCAATTCATCAATCGCCTCGCCGATCTGCTGTGGCTGCTCGCCCGCGAGGCGGAGCAATAAGCCCCGGGGAACGATCCGCGCGCTTGAACCGCTGCGAACGGCCACCCAGCCTCCGCCCATGCCTGTCGCCCTGATCGTTCTCGTGCTCGCCGCCGGCTGGCGGATCGCCGCGATCCACTTCCCCGCCCTCGCCAACGTGACGCCCCTCATGGCGCTCGTGCTGTGTGGCGCCGTCTACTTCCCCGCCCGCCGCCTGTGGCTCGCGCCGCTGGCCGCGCTGGTGCTGTCGGATTTGTATCTCGATCAGTACTACGCTGCGGCCGGGGATACCTGGGCCTGGACCAGCGCGCTCGTGCGCACGCTCTGCTTCGTGGCCGCCGTTCCCTTGGGTCTAGCTGTCGCCCGCCGGCGTAATTGGGGATCTCTGCTCGCGGCGACCCTGACCGGATCGGTCCTGTTCTACCTCGCGACCAACACCGACGCCTGGCTGCGCGACCCCGCCTACGCCCGCACCGCCGCCGGTTGGTGGCAGGCCCTCACCGTCGGGCGTCCCGAGTTTCCGCCGACCCTGCTTTTCTTCCGCAACACCCTCGTCGGAGACCTCGTTTTCACCAGTCTCTTCGCCGGAGCGATGGAGTTCGCCGCGCGACGCGCCCGTCGGGCCGAAGCGGTGGACGGCGCCTCGCGCGCCTGACGCGTCAGCCGGATTATCAGGGTGTGGGTGCCAGCCGCCGCACCTTTGGAAGCGGCGTGAAACAATGCGGCCGGAGCGTTTTCACCACTGAGGCACCAAGGACACAGAGGCGGAGCACGTCTGGAAATCAGGAACGCGGGACCACTCCCCAAGCGCGTTCGCGGAACTTCCGCGCTTTGGGAGAAAGGAGCGGTCCTCCCGCGGCGGCTTCGGAGTTCTCCGCGGCGAGCGGCGGCGGTTCCACGGTCGGAATTTCGAGCACGGGTCTCAGTGTTCCGCGGTTTCCGTAAGTTCCGTGGGAACCACGGACGGCTTCGTGCCCTTGGTGCCTGCCCGCCATAGGCTTGGCGTAGGCGGGTGTTTCGTGGTTCCCGCTGCCTCCATCGCGGCGGAACCACGCCGCGTCACCCGCCCTCGCGGTTGCGCGGGTGGAAACGGGCGTGCTGATCGACGATCCGCCCCGGGTCGACCGCCGTGTAAATCTGAGTCGTCGAGATGCTCGCGTGCCCGAGCATTTCCTGGATCGCCCGGAGATCCGCCCCGCCACCGAGCAGATGCGAGGCGAACGAATGACGCAGCGCGTGGGGTTTCACGGTGTCGGGAATCCCCGCACGCCGGGCATGCTTCTTCACGATCATCCACACCGCCACGCGCGAAATCGGGCGCCCGTGATGGTTCAGGAAGACGTGGCTGCCCGTGTGCGTCCGGACGAGCCCGGGCCGACCGGCCGACAAATAAGTCGTGAGCGCGTCGCAAGCACGCCCGCCGACCGGAACGACCCGCTCCTTCGAGCCCTTGCCGAGCACGCGCACCAGGCCTTCCACCGCGTCGACCTCCTGGATCCGCAATCCGACCAACTCGGAAACCCGCAAGCCGCTGGAGTAGAAAAGCTCAAGGATCGCGCGATCACGCAGGGCGAACGGATCGCCTCCCGACGGCGCCTCCACGAGCTTCGCGATGTCCGCCGGTGGTAGCGTCCGCGGGATGCGCCGTCCGGGCTTTGGGCTGACCAGCAGCGCGGTGAAATCATCCTCCCGCCGGCGCTCGCGCACCAAATGACGGGACAGCATCCGCAAGGCGGAGAGCTTCCGCGCGAGGCTCGTCGCCCGGTACTCGGCCGCGCCCAATGAACTGATCCACTCCGAGGCGAGCACGGGGGAGACCTCGCACCAATCGGCAGCACCATGCCCGCGGAAGAAATCTGCCGCCTGGTCCAGATCCCGCCGGTACGCCGCTAACGTGTTGGCCGAAAGACCCCGCTCCAGCCCCAGGTAGGCGAGGAACGACTCGGTATCGGCCGCAAAAGACCTTGGCGCGCGGCTGTGGTCGGACCGCATGGGCGAAAAAAAGACGCCCCCGCGGGGAGGCGTCGACGCGATTTTGGCGAGGCGGATCAGTAATTCCGCCGCCGCGGCATGGGCGGGGGCGGCGGATTGGATTCCTTCATGCGGAAGGTGATCCGGGCCTTCTCCAGGTCGTAGGGACTCATCTCCATCTTCACCATGTCGCCGGCGGCGATCTTGATGAAGTTCTTCCGCAGCTTGCCCGAGATGTGGGCGAGGACGACGTGCCCGTTGGCCAGCTGCACCTTGAACATGGTTCCCGGGAGGACCGCCACCACCTTGCCCTCCACTTCTATCGCATTCGCATCAGAGGCCATGGGCGGCGGTACGGGAAAAGGTGTTCGGCATAGGTGAGCTTGGCAAAAGCCCTTGTAAGCCAGAGAGCCGCCTCTCTAGTCAAGGTTTCCCTCCGCGGAGCCGATGCCCGAAGCCCAGCCCGACCTACCCTGCCCATTCGAGAAAAGGTTCCCCTCGCAGCTGATCCGCGACGACACCTTCTTCATGGCGCTGGCTTATAACCAAGCGATCGACGCCTGGCGGCGCGACGAGGTCCCGATCGGTGCCGTTATCGAGGTCGGCGGCGAGGTGGTGGCTTCCGCGCACAACACCGTCGAGGGCGTCCGCGATCCCACCGCCCACGCCGAGATGCTCGCTCTTACGCAGGCGGCGCGACGCCTCGGCGACTGGCGCCTTGAGGGCGCGACCGTCTACGTCACCAAGGAACCCTGCCCGATGTGTTCCGGTGCGATGCTGATGTCGCGCGTGCGCCGTGTCTGCTACGCCGTCCCCGACCCGAAGATGGGCTGCCTCGGCGGAGCCACGAACCTGAACGATCTCCCGCGCGTGAACCATCACCTCGAGCTCACCGCCGGCGGCGTGCTCGAGGACGAGTGCCGCGATCTTCTGCAGTCCTTCTTCCGGCTAAAGCGCGGCGGCAGCGATACCCCCTCGTCCCCGCAAAGTTGACGCCCCACGGGCGCGGGTGCATGTTCCGCCCTTCCTTTTCCACCGACACGTACATCAACGACACAACCACCATGGCCTACGAACTCCCGAAGTTGCCCTACGCCCCGACCGCCCTCGAGCCGCACATCGACGCGCGCACGATGGAGATCCACCACGGCAAGCACCACAACGCGTACGTCACCAACGCGAACAATCTCCTGAAGGACCACCCGGCCCTCGCGGCGCTCGACGTGAACGCGCTGATCGCGGACCTCTCCAAGGTGCCCGAGGCCATCCGCGGCGGCGTGCGCAATAACGCCGGCGGCCACAGCAATCATGCCTTCTTCTGGACCATCATGGGCCCCGGCAAGGGTGGCGCCCCCAAGGGCTCACTCGCCTCGGCCATCACCGCCACCTTCGGTGACTTCGACAAGTTCAAGGCCGCCTTCGCACAGGCCGCCGCCACGCGCTTCGGCTCCGGCTGGGCGTGGCTCTACGTCGGCGTCGACAAGAAGCTGGCGATCGGCTCCACCGCCAACCAGGACAGCCCGCTGATGGGCAAGGCCGTTGCCGGCATCGAGGGCAAGCCCGTCCTCGGCCTCGATGTCTGGGAGCACGCGTACTACCTGAATTACCAGAACCGCCGCCCCGATTACGTCACCGCCTGGTGGAACGTCGTCGACTGGGATGCTGCCGAGGCCAACTACAAGGCCGCGCTCGCCTGAGCAGCCCACCAACGTTTCCCCGAAAGGCCGCGCCGATCGCGCGGCCTTTTTATTTCCCGCCGCTCCGCCCTCAGGGCGTCCAGACACTGGCCTGCATCGCCTGGGAATCGACGCCGCCAAGCCGCGTGCTGTTGCCGGTCTCCGTGTCGAGAATGCAGAGGTAGCTCGAGTTGCGGTCGCGAGCGGTGTAGACCAGATGCCGGCCGTCGGCCAGCCAGCTGGGCTCGACGCCATCAAAGCTGGCTCTTGAGACGACCTTGCCGGCACCGGCTGCAAGATCGTACACGGCGATCTGATACTGGCGGCCGACGCGCACCGTGC
>CAXRGI010000102.1:0-4905 GCA_964229935.1 Opitutales bacterium | reverse complement strand
ACCCATCCACCCCGGTGCCCGAGCTGCAGCGTGCCCTTGGTACCGTAGAAGTACATACCAGCCACGTCGCCCTTCTCCGCTTCATTTCCGCCGAAGAGCCGTGATTCCCAGGTGAGCGTGAAGCGGTCGAACGTGTAGTGGACGACCTGGTGATCGGGCGCGTCGCTGGTCTGCGCGTCGGGGGTGAGCACGGCGGGACCCTTGATTGGACGGCCGCCCGTGGAGTGCACCCGCCGCGGTGCGGTTTCGCCGGTGATCCAGAGCGCCGTGTCGAGCCAGTGCACGCCGATGTCACCGAGGGAGCCATTGGCGAAGTCGAGGTAGTGCCGGTGACCGCGAGGGTGGATCCCTCGCGTACCCGGGCCTTCATCGGGGCGCGAGGGATTCCCGCCGTTGAACGGCCGCAGCGGGGCCGGGCCGCACCACATGTCCCAGTCGAGCTCCGGGGGTACCGGACGCGTGGGCAGCGCCTCCTCGGGCCCCGTCCCACCCGCGTTGAGGTGGCAACGAATCATGCCAATTGTCCCCAATCCGCCCGCGCGGATGAAATCCCGCGCCCGGATCATGTGCGGCGCCATCCGCCGGTGATGCCCCACTTGCACCACCCGGCCGTGGGCCCTAGCTGCACGCACCATCGCCTGGCTCTCCCCGATCGTATGCGCGGTGGGTTTGTCGACGTAAACGTGCGCCCCGGCCTTGATTGCAGCGATCGTCGGCAAGGCGTGCCAATGGTCCGGGGTGGTCACGATCACGATTTCCGGCCTCTCCTTGTCGAGCAGCTCGCGGAAATCCCGGTACCGGCCAGGCTGGTCGCCCGTGAGCTTTGCGACCCTTTCCGCCGACGGGTCCAAAGCCCGACGATCCACGTCGCAAATGCCGACCACCTTGCACCGTCCGCTCGCCATGGCCTCCCCGAGCACATTGCCCCCCCACCAACCGGCTCCGATCAATGCCGTCCGATACTTTCGACCGACCTTGTCTGCAGCCCTGATTAGGCTGAAGGCAGAAAACGCTGAAGTTGCTTTCAGCGAATTTTTTATGAACTCCAGACGCCGCATCGAGCTAGTTATAAGTTGCTGAAGCGGCAGGTTGCTTGGAAGCCCCGATCATCTCCCGCAGCATCGCCCAAGCCTTCCTCAAGCCAGCCGGTTTCACCCCGCCGCCCAAGCCGTAGAGCTTCGCCATCTCTGCCTCGTGACCTCGATAGCGGGGAGGCAACGAAAACAGGGATCTCCCGTCGGCAGAGAGAATATCCGAGAAAAACGCCCCCTCGCCGACCGCCAAACCCCGCGCATCGGCCGGCACCAGCGTCTTCTTTTCCGGCAGGAACAGCCACGGACGATATTTGAACTCCAAGCCACCCGACGGTATCCGCTCCAAAGCCCCGTAGGTTCGAACCGGAACGCCTGAACAGGCGGGGCCGGCAAACATCGGGTTGGCGCCCTCCCCCGGTGAAAAACTCTTCCGGCGACCCGTCAGAAAATC
This sequence comes from Opitutales bacterium, assembly GCA_964229935.1. Taxonomy (GTDB): domain Bacteria; phylum Verrucomicrobiota; class Verrucomicrobiia; order Opitutales; family Opitutaceae; genus ER46. The sequence continues at coordinate 3,420 of CAXRGI010000102.1, read as the reverse complement.
CCAGCAGAAGACCGAGCCGAAAACCGTCAGCCGGAACGCCCAACCCGCGACCAGATAAGCGACGATGATCACCATGATCGAGAGGATCGCGCCGATCCAAGGATTGATCGTCGCCGTGACTGTGACCAAGCCGAGCAAGGCAGTCCGCGCCGCCTTCAGGCCGGCGTCGATCGCACCCCAAGGGCTGAGCAGGATCAGCACGTTGATCGCGTGCGAGCCGAGCCACACGATGAGAAAAACCGCCACCCCCAGCGGTATCGTCAAAACATTGAGCAGGGAGCTGAAGTCGGCCGCGCCAAGGGGAAGCACCGCCAAGCCGCTGCCCGCCAGATCGCTCCCCGCCGCCGCCACCTTTCCATCGCCCAGGATCATGCGGCTGACGGTGGAGACCGAGATCGGCACCACCGCCCCGGCCGCGACCAGGCCGCTGAGCTTGTTCTCCAGCGTCTCCAGCACATCGAGCGGTTTCTTCAAACCGGGAGGCACCACCGCGCCAAGGGTATCCTTCAACGCGCAAACGCCGACGATCAGCAGCGCGGGCAACCAAAACGAGGCCTGCGCGAACCACGGCAACGCCGCCCGCGCGGCGTCGTCCTTCGCGGCCATCCACTGGTAAGCGCCGTACGCCCCCGTGCCCAGCAGCGGCGAGATGGCGATTCCCGTGACGGTTGAGATCACGGAGGCCACGGGATTGCCCGGGGAGCGGTCAGGCGTGGTCGCCGGCGCCGAAGCCGCCGCGAGCGCGAAGGGCACCGCGATCACCAGCACCGTCACCAAGGCAAGCGTCCAGGGGGTGAAACGTCTCATGCGAAAACCGTAGGGACGCGCGCCGGGTTGAAAAGGAATTAGGTGGATCAGCGGCCGGCCGCGACGCTGGCAACCCGCGGAAACCGCGGCATGTTTTCACCGATGGATGAGCGCACCATCGACTTCTATGAGCGGCACGCGGCCGAGACGTCCGCCCGGCACCGCTCGCTGGATCCGACGCCGTGGCGGGCGCGTTTCCTCTCCGCTTTCGCCCGCAGCGGAAGGATACTCGATGTCGGTTGCGGCTGCGGACGTGACCTCGAGCTCCTGCTGGAACTCGGATTCGACGCGCGCGGCACGGAGCCCTCCGCGGCCATGCGGGCCGAGGCGGAACGGGCATACCCCGCGCTTGCGGGAAGAATTCTCCCGTGCGCGTTACCCCTGCCCGATCCGGCGGCGCTCGGAGGGCCCTTCGACGGGATCGTGTGCTCCGCAGTGCTGATGCATGTGCCGGAGGACGAGTTGCCGGAGGCGGTCGGAAGCCTCCGGCGCGCGCTGCGCCCGGGAGGACGACTGTGGCTCACCGTGCCGGGAAAGCGTTCCGGCCTCGATGGCGACGAGCGCGATGGAGGCGGCCGCCTGTTCCGCGACCTGCCTGCGGCTCGGCTCCTCGCGCTCGGCCGCGCCACCGGATTGCGCGCGCTCTCGACGTGGGAGGAACCGGATCGGCTCGGCCGAGCTGAAATCCGCTGGCGCGGTTATCTCCTCGAGGCGGTGGAAACACCCTGAAACGCCGCCCGACGCGCCGCCGTACTCGACCCTTGCCCGGCCGAAGAACGCGGCCCACCTTCGCCGCCCGTCGCCGCCATGGAATCAGCTCCCGCCCCCAGCCCGCCCGCGTTGCCCCGGCGGGTGCTCGCAGGGGTGCTGGTTGTGACGCTCGCGCCGGTCGCCTACATGCTGTTCCGGACCGCAGGCGCGGTGCGGGACGTCGCGTACTGGGACGAGATCGACACCGTGCTCGAGTTCCTCCTGCGGTACACGGCCGCCCCGGACGCCTACGAGCGGCTGAAGGTGCTGTTCTCGCTCAACAACGAGCACCGCATGGCGACCAGCCGCGCGCTGCTCGTGCTCAGCCACGCGCTCACCGGCACGGTGAACCTAGCGGTGCTCGGGGCGATCGGGGTCGGATTCGTCGTCGGTCTCGCGGGACTGCTCGTCGCGACCGCCGGCGACGCCTGGCGGCGAGCGCTCCTTGGCCTGCTGCTGGGTGGACTGCTTTTCCAGCTGCAGCACTTCGAGAACTTCTTCTGGCCCGGATCATCCCTCGATCACTTCCTGGTCGTGACGCTTGCCGCCGCGGTTTTCGTCGCCCTCGCCCGCCGTTCGCGCGGCGGCCTTGCCTTGGCCGCGGTGTCAGGCATGGCGGCCACCTTCACGCTCGCGCAAGGCCTGCTGGTGTGGCCGGTGGCCGCGGCGCTGCTCGCTCTGCAGGGACGGCGGCGCGAACTCGCGGTGTGGGGCGCCTGCGCGGTGTTGGCGATCGGCTGTTTTTTCACCGGTTTCACCACCAACGCGGCCCATGCGGGCACCGAGATCTCCGGCGCGGGGCTGCTCCGCGTCATGCTTTTCTGGCTCCAGGCGCTCGGCGCGCCGGTCGCCCTCGGCAATGCCACCCTCGCTCCTTTCCTCGGAGCGGCGCTGCTGGCGATCCTCGCGACGCAGCTGAGGCCGGCGGTGCTGGCCCGCGAGCCGATCGCGTTGCCGCTCGCGCTCTGGGCGGTGGGTTCGCTGCTCCTTATTTCCCTCGGACGGCTCGAGGTGGTGAAGGGCCACGTGCACTCGCGCTATTACATCCTGAGCTGCCTCACGTGGGGACTCGTGCTTTTTATGCAGCTCGGACTCTGGCGCGATCCGGCGCGGCCCGCCCGACTGCTTTGGCGCGCTGCGGCCGGCATCGCCGCCTTTAACGTCGCCGCCAATCTCACCGCCGCGCACGACGCGCGCAGCTGGATCATCTGCCGCGACAGTGCAATGGAACGCTTCGTCGAGCACGGCCGGGACGGACAGGGACCGTTCTTCCTCCACCCGGTGCCCGCGTACACCGACCTCATGGTGCGCCGCGCCGAGGAGGCGGGCATCTACCGGATGCCATCGCTCAGCCGACCGACGCGCCTCGGCGGGGCCAAACCCGGAGCGGAAATCGCCTACTTCATCGACCGCATACCGGTCACCCCCGAGCAGGTGCGGATCGAGGGCTGGGCCGCGTTACCGGGCATCCCCGCGAGCCCGGGCGACGTCAGAATCATCCTGCAGTCGGCCCAAACCCGGCTGGTCTTCACCGCCGGCCCGCAACCGCGGGCGGACGTCGCCGCCGTGCACACGGCGCAGAACTGGCGCGACAGCGGCTTCCGCTTCCAACTGCGCCGCTCGCTGCTCCCGCGGGAGAATTTCCAGATCGGCCTTCTGCTGACCACCCCGCGTGGCCCGGAGTTCGTGATGACCGCCCACCGCGTCGATCTCACCGGAGAGGGCCGCGGCGTTCTCGCCGGGGCGCCGTGACCGATTGCCCGTGCTGACCCGCGCCGAAATCCAGCACCTCCGCTCACTGCGGGAGAAACGCCGCCGCGAGGAATCGGGGCTCTTCGTCGTGGAGGGCCCGAAAGTCGTCGG
>CAXRGI010000101.1:0-2825 GCA_964229935.1 Opitutales bacterium | reverse complement strand
GCGTCCAGTTGAGTCGAGGGAAACACCTGCCGTCTCCAGACGAAGGCCAGCGGTGTTCGGAATGCGTCCCAACGCATTGAATAGATGCTTCGCGCTCCGCACCAAGGTCCGGCTGCCCTGCTCAAACGTGACGCGGTAACTTTTCCCACGACGCGCGATCCCGGTGAGCGAGGTGCCGGTGAGTACCTCGATTCCTTCCTGCTCTAACGCTGCGCGAACGACGTCGGCCGCCTCGCGGGAATGGTCGCGCAGCAGTTGTTTGCTGCGCTGGATGATTGTGACGCGCGAACCCACGCGCCGGAGAAACTGGGCCAGTTCACAAGCGACGATTCCCCCACCGAGCACGATGACGCTCGGGGGAGTGAAATCGAGATCCAGGACGTCGTCGCTCGTCCAGGCTTCAGATTCGGCTAACCCGGGAATCGGAGGTGTCGCGACGACGGATCCCGTTCCGATGAGGAAGTTTTTCCCGCGGATGCGGCGACCGTCCGACAGCTCCAACGTATGCGGGTCCGCGAAGCGGGCCTGAGCCCGGATCAGGTCGAAACGCCCGGCCTGCAGCGCCTTTTCCCGGTAATCCGCGAAATCTCGGATGATCCGCCGCTTCCTCGCCTGCATCGCGGCGAGATCGGCGCGCGCGGAAGGGATCTTTAGACCAAATTTGGTTCCCTGCCGGGCGAGGTGCAGCACCTCTGCCATATAGAGCAGCGTCTTGGACGGCATGCAGCCGCGCAGGATACACAGCCCGCCCAGCTCCTTGGCTCCGTCGATCACGGCGGTCTTCAGCCCCAGCCCTGCCGCGACCCGTGCGGCATTGAACCCCGCGCTACCCCCGCCGATCGCGATGAAGTCGTAGGTTTTCACCCCAGTGGTCTTACGCGGACGCTTCATCGCCCCTTCCCCCCGAGCACGGTGTGAATCGTCTTCAGCACAATTGCGGCATCGAGCGTGAAGGAGAAATGCCGGATGTAATAAAGGTCGTACTCCAGCTTCCGGGCGGTGTCCTCGATGCTCGCACCGTAGGGGTAATTGACCTGCGCCCAGCCGGTGATGCCGGGTTTGACGAGGTGGCGGAAATGGTAGCAGGGGATTTCACGCTCATACGTTTCGACGAGGCGGTCCCATTCCGCCCGCGGGCCAATGAGGCTCATGTCGCCGCGGAGGACGTTCCAGAGCTGGGGCAGTTCATCCAATCGAGTGTTCCGCAGGAAAGCTCCGACCCGCGTGATGCGCCGGTCTCCCGGCTGGGTGTAGAGCGGTCCGCTGCCAGCGTCGACGGCCATGGTGCGCAGCTTGAAGAGGCGGAAGCGGCGTTGATTCAGGCCGACACGGGTCTGGGCGAAGAACGCTGGTCCGCGGTCCTCGAGCCGGATCGCGACCATGGCGGCGGCCAATACCGGGGCAGCCGCGATAAGGCCGACGGTGGAGAGGAGAATATCGCTCAGACGCTTGAGGTGGAAATAGACCGGTTCACGAGCGACTTTGAAGCCTTCCTGGAAGAGCCAGGTTGGGTTTAGGCGATAGAGGGGAATGCGTCTCCAGTACTCTTGGTAGAAGAGCTCCAATGTCAGGGTGGGTACTCCGGCGAAATGGAGTTCCGTGAGACGTCGAGAGTCAGACTCCGTCACACCCGAGGCTGACTCGCGGATGACGATCGCCTCCAATTGTTGTCCGGTTCGTTCCAATTCCGTGAGTTTGTCGGCCAGTGTTGAAGCGGCACCGGCGTTGGCGTTGTCCGTTTCCAGCGCGTGCAGGCGCAATCCCAGACCGGTGCGCCCGCATTCCGCCGAGAAGGAACTCAGGCTGGGGCCATCGCCGATGAAGAGCAGACTGCGCTGGGCTCGGCGTTCCAGCCGGCGGAGATGGATGGTGCGCCGGTAGCCCAGCGAGACCGCCGCGTAGGCGATCATGGCCAATACCGACACGAGGCGACTGGTCTGGAGCGGATACCCACCGGCTAGGAGCGCGTGGGTGACGAGGAGTACAAAAAGGGTGGCGCCACCGAAAGCCACGAGGTGCTGGCTGGCGTAGTCGACGCTCAGCATGTCGCAGCGCGGGCTGTAGCCGTCCACGAGGTAGAGTGCGATCATGGTCGCACTGAGCGGGAGAATGAGAGAGCCGAAGAGGAAGTCCTCGCCGCCGGGTAACCCGCGGAGTAGCAGGGCAAGATTGAAGACGCCCACGCCGCAGACTGCGTCGAGCAGGAGCAGCGTGAAGGTCGTGTAGCGACGGCGCATCAGGTTCAGGATTCCGTGGCGGCGGAGACCGGCAAGATTTGTCGCCCGCTTCCTTTGTCTTCTCCCAGAGTGCTCAACAGGCCATCCCAGTTTGCGATGGCGGCGATGGCTGAATGCCGTCGGCCAAATGCGCGTGAGGCGGTCGCGTGTCGCTCCCAGCGACCGGGGTCGCCCGCGAGAGCACGAAGCTCACGGGCGGCGACGGTGATGTTTCCCCGGGTCGTGCATATCCCGAGATCGTTTTCCCCGACGGTGCGGGCTACGTCGCAGCCTTCCGGACCGATGAAAAGCATGGGCCGGCCCGCGGCCGCCACACCGTGGAGCTTGCTCGGGAAAACGAGGCTTTCGCACCCGGGTAGAAGGGTTACGCAATGGACGTCTGCCACGGCTAGGCTGGCGGATAGCCTTCCTCTGGGCTGAGGGGGGAGAAATAGAGCATTGCGCAGTCCGCGCGCCGTCACCCCTTGCCGAAGGTCTTCCTCTCCGGCGCCGGAGCCGATGAAAACGAAGATAAACTCCGGCTCCCCGCGCAGGAATTCCGCCAGTTCGAGCAATGGCTCAAGGTCATGCACCCGGCCGAGGTTGCCC
>CAXRGI010000100.1:0-6201 GCA_964229935.1 Opitutales bacterium | reverse complement strand
CTCCTCGTGCCGGTTGTAGCCGAGGCGGTATACCCGCCGCAGCGTGGGCGAAGGAGAGCCGCCTCGGATTCGTCCGCGAACTTATTTCCCCGCCGCCGGCGGCGCGTTCAGCAACGCGATCCCGAGCGGCCTTTGCGCGCTGGATTTCGCCGCGGCCGTCTCGAGGTACGTTTCGAGACGTGCCTGCACCGCCGGCCGGTGCCGTCCGAGCCGACCCCAGCGCAGTACGGCGTCCGCGTAGGTGTTGAACTTCACGTTGGGGCCCGCACGGTCGCCGACGCGGCCATCGGCCAGCAGCACCAACCGCAGCAGCGTGTTCTCGACCGCCGCCAGGTCGCCGCGGTCGAACACGAGGCCGCGTTCGTGGCAAAGGACCATGAAGTCCACGTTGATGGAGGCGTGGGAGATATCCTCGAAGGCCTTGTCCTCCCCGCCAAGCGGCGGCCAATAGCCCCAGACCAATGTTCCCTCTGGGCCTGCGCGCATCCGGTTCTTCATGAACCGCGCCAGGCGCTCGATCCGCTCGCGGTGGTCCGGCCGGCTGGTGGCGTCGTCGATGGCGATCCACGCCCGTGCGAGCGCGTTCTGCATGTTCAACGGGAGGTGTTTTCCGAGGTAGGGGCAGACCATATGGCCTTCGCCCGGGCCGGGGCCTTCCCGGTATTCGTCCGCGAACGCCGCGACCGACTCCTCGGCGGCGCGCAGCAGCCGGCCGGCGTCGGCGCCGAAGCGGGCCTTCAACGCCGGATCCCGTCCGACCGTGGCGGCGAAACCCGCCATCGGCGCGGCGAGCATCCCGGTGTGCACGGCCCACGCGAAGCGCCGGCCCTTGGAGTACCGGGTGGAACCCCATGCGGGCATCACTCGTCCGCGCACTTCGTCGCGCAGGTTCTGGCGGTCGTCGCGCGACATCAGCGCGTGATCGGCCAACGCCACGAATTGCGTCGCGTGGCGCGGATCGCGGCCTGTCTCCAGCATCTCGGCGAGTGCTGCCAGCAGGTAGCTGTCGCCCCACGCCAGCAAGCCGCCTTCGGTCGTCACGGCCTTGCGGAGGGCCCGCTCCACGGCGGGAGCGGCGAGCGTGTCGAACTCGCGGGTGGATGGTCTTTCAGCCGCGGAGGCAAATGCGGCCAGCGCGATGCCGCAGGTGAGCGCCGCGGTGATTTTGCCGATCGCGCGCACGATTTTCCGGATCAGGTGTGGGCGTAGTACCGCGAGTGCGGTCCCGTGGAGGAGAGGTACAGCGGCTTCCGCGGGAAGAGCGGGCTGTATTTGCCAGCCAGCTCGCGCAGCGCGCCGAGGTCGGCCTCGGTCGCGGGGCGGAAGGTCTTGCCGGCGATGATCGCGCGCTCGTTGAGATCGAGGAAGGAGGTGGGGATCGCGGAGACGACCGTATCGAGGGAGAGCGCGAAACGCATCGCCTGGTTGATCTCTTCCTGGGCCTCGAGCGCTTTGTACCAGTAATTGCCGCGGGTCTTCGCCTCGCCGGGTTTCCACGAGCCGGCCGAGATCGGCTTGATCGCGATCACCGCCGCGCCCGCCTGCCGCGCCAGCGTGAGGACCTCCGGATCGAACTTGTGCGTGAAGTGCTCAATGAAGTTCACCGGGTACATCACCGTCTCGAAGGGGAAGTGGCGCAGGCAATCCAGGGCCGCCTCCTTGGTGTGCGCCGAGAAACCCAGCCAGCGGACTTTTCCCTCCTGGCGGGCGCGCACCAGCGTTTCCATCGCCCCGCCGGGACCGAAGACCTGCTTCACCTCCGCGGCGGTGGACATCACGTGCAGCTGGTAAAGGTCGAAGTAGTCCGTCTTCAGCCGTCGCAACGACTCCTCCAGCTCCTCGCGGGCGCCGGCCGCGTCGCGACGCCGCGTCTTGCAGGAAAGGAAAACCTCGGCGCGCGGCAGCGGCGCGAGGGCCGGCCCGAGGGCGATCTCCGCCGTGCCCTTTCCGTAGGACGGCGCGGTGTCGAAATAGTTCATCCCCTGGTCGAACGACGCCCGCACCGCGGCGTTGGCTTCCGCCTGCGTGACGCGCGACAGGGCCAGGCCGGGGAAGCCGACGATCGAGATCGCGCGGCCGGTTTTCCCGAGGATGCGGCGAGGCAATCCACCGGGATGGGCGATCAGGCGGCGGGCCGGGTCCGCGGGGTCGGCGAAAACCGGGGTGATCGCGGCGGCGAGGGCGGCGCCTCCCGTGGCGCGCAGGAAGGAGCGGCGGTTCAGGGGTTTCATTTCCCTCTTCGTTAGCCTTCGGCCGCCGCGGGGCGAGCCTTCGTTGCCCCGGCGCGCCCGCTCATCACCAAGCCAGCCGCCGGGAGACGCCGTTTCCGGCGACGTCCTGCAGGGTGACCTCCAACGAGGTCGCGTTGGCGACGCGTGCCACCGGCACCTCGACCACGAAGGTCTCCTCGCGGCCGTCCCGGACACCGTCGAGCGGCTGTTCGACGGTCTCACGGTGGTTGTTGCTGAAAACCACGTCGATCCCCGCCAGCAGCGAGAGCCGGTCGCGTCCTCGCACGGTCACGACGATCGCGTCGGCGGTGCGTGCCGCGGTTGCCGTGAGGATCTCCGGCGCCGAGTGGTCGATGAGCAATTGATCGGTCTCGAACGTTTGGCGCAGGCGATCGGCCGCGGGGCGGGGCGCGGTCTCCGCCGAAACCAGGCGGGTGAAATAAACGCCCTCGGGCAGTGCGCGGGTGTCGAACTGCGCGAGGGGTTCGCGGGCGGAGGTCACGAGATCGATCCACTGCTCGTCCCCCTCGCGGCGGATCGAGAAGGTATGCAGCAGGTTGTCGCCGTCGGGATCGGACACCGTCCAGAGGATGAGTTGCGTGCCCGGGCTTGGCACCACCGAGCTGTTGAGGAAGGCGGTGCGACGGCGGTCGTCCTCCTTCGGGGCCTGCAGCAGCTGGTTGAGCGTGATGCTGGCCGGCGGAGCCGGTTCGGGAGAAGCGATGATACCGTAGCCATGGACCAGGGTACGGTACTCCTGCAGCAGCGGGCGACGGTTCTGCGGCAGCACGAACAGCGTCGCGCGGTCGGCTTCCATCTCCGGCTTTTCGGGGAGGGTGAGGCGCAGGCGCAGGTAGCGCCCGCGCAGGCCGGCGGCGCGCCAGCCTTCATCGGGTTCCGCCGCCAGGCGGGTCCATGGTCCCCAACCTTCAATCTCGTCGCTGCCCGCGCTGGTGCGTACTTCCACCCCGACCTCGGCCGGAGCCAGTCCGCGCAACCGGCCGAACCGTAGCGCGCCGAAGGCCGACGTGTGCCCGAGATCGAGGCGGCGCGTTTCGGCCGACCGCGCGCCCTTGGCGGCGAAATCAAGCAGTGCGAATCCAGGCGCGTTGTTGCGCAGCACGAGGAAGCGGTCGGCGCCCAAGGTGCGGGAGGCAAGGGGAACGAGGTGGTTCAGCTGCGCGGAGGCGCTGCCGGAAAATGTGAGCGCCTGGCGTGCCTTGAGATCATAACCGCTGATCTCTCCTTGTTCACCGCCCGCGAGCACCAGCACGTCGCCGCGCCTCGCCATCCGGTAGAACGCCGTGCCCGCGCGCACCGAAAGCGTCTCCGCGGCTCCGTCCGCCGGGATCCTCACCAGCGCCGCGCGCCCGCCGAATTTTTCCGGCACCGCGGCCGGCGGAGGAACCTCCCGCGGAGGCGCGGGCGGTGGGTTCCCGCTTCCGGGGTTGCCCGGATTGCCGCCGGCCGGAGCCGGCGACGGGGCGGGAGCCTGGGCGCTGGCGGGTGAGACGCGCGGGTCGTTGCCCTGCGGGGCGAAGACGACCGTCGCGAAAAGATCGCCGTTCACGTCGGGCATGAGATCGGTGACTTCCGCGTCGCGGTTTTCATGGAGGATAACAGGGGCACCGCCAGTTGCTGGGTCGGAGGCGGGCGAGGTGGCCGGGTCGCGGGGAAACGCGTAGATGTTTCCCCGTGGCGAGGATCCCGCGGCGATGCGGCCGTCGGTCATCACCACGATCCGGCGTACGTTGCGATCGCGGATCTGGCCGAAGATCGAGATGCCCCGATCGGCGAGCGCGTCGCGGTCCGAAACCTTTTGCTCGTTCACGCCGGCGGCCGCGAATTTCGCGAGGTCGAGGCGGTAGATGCGTCCCGGGTTGCCTGTGGCGACCAATACGGTCTCGGAGTCGAGCTGGAGCAGATCGAAGATCGAGTCCACCGGCAGGAGCGTGCGGGCGACGACCGCGCCGTCGCGCAGGAGATTCAGCGCTCCCTTGGGCGACGTGCCCGCGAGAACGGCGCCGTCGGGCAACCGCAGTACGGTGAACACGTGGGGATCCGGCACACGGCCGAGTTCGCGGATGGCCGGCGCGGAGGAGTCGCCCGCGGCCGTAAGCTCGAGGACTTTACCCTCGGGACCGGTGCCGACCAGGAAACGGTCCGGCGCTCCACCCGGCGCAAGGCTCCATAGCAAGTCGGCGGGGACCGCGCCCGGAAGATCAGTGAGGACCGGTCCGGCGACGAGGCGACCGTCGGAGCGCGTGGCGAGGCCCTTGAGGTTGCGGCTCGGGACCTCGCGGAAGAAATCGATCTCCGCTTTTTTGGAGAGCGGCTCGGCGCGGAGAGCGGCGACGGCGGCGATCAGGCAACTGGAGGTGCGGAAGACGCGGCGAAACACGGCCAAAGACGGATGCGAAGCGCAGTGAAACGCAAGGCGGAGCTCCTCCGCGCGGGCGAGTTTGCGTAGCAGTTGCCGTTTCACGTGCGCGGTGGCCGGGGTCCGGTGCCCAGGCCGATGACGAAACGCTTTCCGCGCTCCTCGCTTGCGCTCTCATTTTCCAACCAGCCGACAGGAGCAAACGGAGGGAACGGAGGATGCTTTCCAAGCCGCTCGATTGCGCGTCATGTGCGTTTTCGCGGCCAATTCGAATTGCCGCAAAAGGCGCAGCGCGGCTCCGCCGCGACCGAAGTGCCGTTCAGGATCGCTTCCGAACAGCTCCGCGAGGGTTCAACCACGGATGAACACGGCATGACACTGATCGGCTTGGTGTAGCCGCGGCCGCCCGCCGCGGACCATGCCGGAGTCCACTATAACCGAAGGCTGTTCGGGCGTCGCCGGCCCCTCCGAGGCCAGCCCTACGGGTGGGCCCCTTGTACTCGGCGGACTTGTCCACGAGCTTGCGCTCTCGTTTTCCAACCAGCCTACAGGAGCAAACAGAGGTAACGGAGGATGCTTTCCGAGCTAGCCCGCTTCCGGGGTTTCCGTGCCTTCCGTGGGCCACCCGGATCGGTTTCGTGCCTTTGGTGTGTTTCGTGGTTTCCTTTCTCGGTGCCTCCGTGGCTGCGTGGTGAATCCTCGACGCCGCGTGGCGGTTGACCGCGGCGATCGCGGCGTGTGAGGTCGGTGGATGGCCAAGTGGCTCCTCATCGACGGTTTCAATCTCGCCTACCGCTGTTTCCACGCGCTGCCGGAGCTCACGCGCGCGGACGGGTTTCCCACCGGCGCGCTGCATGGCTGGGTGAAATCGTTGTGGAAACTCGTCGACCTCGAGCGGCCGGACTCGACGCTCGTTTTCTTCGATTTAGGGGAATCCGCCGAGCGCGTCGCGCTCCACGCCGAGTACAAGGCCCAGCGCGAACCGATGCCCGACGCGCTGCGGCGTCAGATCGATCCGATCAAGGCGCTGACGCGCGCGATGGGTTTCGCCGGGATCGAGGAACAGGGGGTCGAGAGCGACGACCTGCTCGCGGCCGAGGCCGTGCGGTGCGCCGCCGCGGGGGACGAGGTCGTGATCGTGAGCAGCGACAAGGACTTCGCCCAGATCGTGAACGACCGCATCCGCATCATGCTGCCACCGCCGTCTGCCAATCCGAAGCTCGGCTGGCGCCTGCTGGACGCCTCGGGGGTTACGGAAAAATTTGGTGTGCCGCCCTCGCGCATCGCCGCGTACCTCGCGCTCGTGGGCGACACGTCCGACAACATTCCAGGCATCAACGGTGTCGGGCCGAAGACCGCCGCGAAATGGCTGGCCGATTGGGATACCCTCGAAGGCGTCATCGCGCACGCCGCCGAATTGAAGCCCGACCGGTTCCGCGAGGTCGTGGTGCGCGACGCTGATCGTCTTCGGCTCAACCTACGGCTCACGACGCTCAACCTGTCTCTGCCCGCGGTCGCGCCCGAGTGGCGCACACCGCAGCCCGCTGAGCTGGTGCGCATGTTGGACGAGTTCGAGATGCGTTCCACGGC
>CAXRGI010000099.1:0-6539 GCA_964229935.1 Opitutales bacterium | reverse complement strand
ACACCCGCGCCGGTCCAGCTGCGCGGCGTCGACGTTGGCGGCGAGCGCAAGTCGCGTAACTGATCCCGCGTCTCGTTCGCCTGTAAAACCCCGCCAAACTGGCGGGGTTTGTCTTTGCCCACTTTCTGCTGCCATGACGGGAAAAGGTTTTGCGATCCCGGGTCTTTGACTGCATGGATTGACGCGAAAGTCGCGGCCGTGCGCCGTGGTCTTTCTTTGCTCCCCATGTTCTCGTCCCGTCGCCGATACGTTCTGCTGGTTTCCGTCCTGTTGATTGGCGCCTTTGTGGGCGCGCTGCTGCTGCCTCGGCGTGAGTCCACCGTCGTCGCCTCCGCGACGTTTCCATCCTCCAGCCTGCGCGTGATTGCAGGCGACCCCGCCGCCCTCGAGGGCTCCCGCTCCAGCGTCGTTTCCGCCGCGAAGGAGGCGAGTGCAGCTTCCCGTCCGGTTGCCAACGCTTCCGCGCCCGCCGCGGCGCTCGCCCCCGCCGTGGCCTCCTCCTCCGCAGGGCCGCTGGACTCGCTCTTGCCGGAACCCGATCCAGTGGACTTCGCGGAAAACTATGTCGTCCTCGGCGGCCATCGCGCGCACCCGCATCGGCTGCTGGGCCGCTTGAAGGAAGGCGCCGCCGCCTCCGCGGCCGCTGCGCTGGCGTCCGAGGAAATGGGCGTGCTGCGCCGCTCGGCCCTTAGCCCCGGTGACATCACCCTATCCGCCCTGCGACCCGTCATGACTCCGGTCGGCTCACGCGCCGAGGCCGAGTCCCGCGGCGAGGCGATGCAGCGCCGCATCAAGGCGCTGCTCGACTCCGGCGCGTTCGATTACGTCGAGCCCGATTACCTCGTGTCGGTGCAGCAGACCGCGCCCTCCGACGCCGCCTTAACCGACGGCCGTCTGTGGGGCCTGCGCAACACCGGGCAAAGCGGCGGTCTCGCGGGCGCCGACATCGATGCGGTGCGGGCGTGGGGCATCACTTCCGGGGTTTCCGACGTGATCGTGGCGGTGATCGACAGCGGCGTGCGCTACACCCACGCCGATCTCGCGGGCCAGATGTGGCGCAACCCGGGCGAATCGGGCCCGCTCGCCTCCAACGGCATCGACGACGACCGCGACGGCGTCGTCGACAATGTCTTCGGCTTGAACGCCCAACGGAACAACGGCGACCCGCTCGACGAGCACGGCCACGGCACGTTTTGCGCCGGCATCATCGCCGCGCAGGCCGACGGCGGCGGACCGGCGGTCGGCGTGGCCCCGCGCGTGCGCATCATGGCCTGCCGCTTTCTCGACGCGCAGGGGACCGGCGCATCCTCCGACGCCATCAAGTCGATCGGTTTCGCGGTCGCGAAGGGCGCGCGCGTCCTCAACAACAGCTGGGGCGGGGGAGGGTACAGCCAGGCGATGCTCAACGCCATTCTCGCCGCCCGCGCGAAGGGGGCGATCTTCGTCGCCGCCGCGGGCAACGAGGGTACCGACAACGACGTGATCCCGCGCTACCCGGCCAGCTATGCCGCCGATAGCATCGTCGCGGTGGCCGCGCTCGATCGGGCCGACAAACTCGCCGATTTCTCATCGTACGGCGCCAATCGCGTGCACCTCGGCGCCCCCGGCGTGGGGATTTATTCCACCGGCCGCTCGTCCGACTCGGCCTACTCCTCGGGCAGCGGCACCAGCGCCGCAGCCCCGCACGTCGCCGGGGTCGCGGCCCTCGTGCTCTCCCGTTTCCCCGGCCTGCCCCTTGCGGAGTTGCGCCAGCGGCTGCTCGCCGGGGTTGTTCCGGTGGCAGCGCTCCGCGGCAAGACCGCCACGGGCGGGCGCCTCAACGCCTACCAGGCCCTCGCCGGCACCCCCGACGGCGTGCTCGAGGTGTCCATCACCCCGGCGCCCGGTACGCTCGTCGCGCCCGGCTCCACTTTTCCGGTCTTCGCCCGCGTGCACGACATTGCCGCGGTCACGAACGCGACGGTCTCGCTGATGGTGCCCGGCGCCGCCTCCCCGCTCGAGCTCCGCAACAACGGCCTCGCTCCCGACGCGACGGCGGCGGATGGCGTCTACAGCGCGAACGTCACGGCCCCCTCCGGCGTCGCCGAATTCACGCTCAAGTTCGCCGTCTCCGCGCCCGACAAGAAGCCGGCCGAGCTGGCGGTCACGCTTCCGCTGCGTCCGCCCCCCGCCAACGACGCGTTCGCGAAACGCCTGCCGCTCGCCGGTCCGTCCGCCTCGGCCACGGGCACCTCGGAGGGCGCGACTCGCGAGGCGGGCGAGCCCGTCCACGCCGGCCGCGACGGCGGAGCCTCCGTCTGGTGGACGTGGACCGCGCCCGCGTCGGGCAAAGCCGTGGTGACCACGCGCGGCAGTTCCTTCGACACCTTGCTCGGTGTCTATACCGGCGCCTCCTTCGATCAGTTCACGCGCATCGCGCAGGACGACGACAGCGGGGGAAACACGACCAGCGCGGTCGCCTTCAACGCGGTCGCCGGCACGGCCTACGCCATCGCCGTCGACGGTTACCGCGGCGCCGCTGGTGCGGTGAGTCTCTCCGTCTCCCTGTCGCCGGAACAGCCCGGCGCCGCCCCTTCGAACGACGCGTTCGCCAACGCCGCATCACTCTCCGGCTCCGGCCTGGCGTTGCTTTCCTCCAACTCGGGCGCCACGCGCGAGGCCGGTGAATCCGAACATGCCGGCGCCCCTGGCGGCGCCTCCGTCTGGTGGCGCTGGAAGGCTCCGTCCGCCGGTGCCGTCACGATCGCGACGGATGGCAGTTCCTTCGACACCCTGCTCGCGGTCTACTCAGGGTCGGCGCTCGACGCGCTGACCGCCGTCGCCTCCGACGACGATAGCGGCGAGGGCCCGCGCAGCCTCGTCACGTTCAACGCAGTCGCGGGAACGGAGTACCGCATTGCGGTGGACGGAAAGGCTGGTGCGACCGGTCTCGTGGTTCTGCGTCTCTCCCTCGCCGCCCCGAAGCCTGCCCCGGCCAACGATGCCTTCGCCGCGCGGATCGCCATCACGGGCACTCCCGACTCCACCGGCGCTGTCCGCGTCTCCGGCTCCAATGTTGGCGCGACCGAGGAGGCCGGTGAACCCGACCACGCGGGAAATCCCGGCGGACGCTCCGTCTGGTGGACGTGGACCGCGCCGGGCGCCGGCATCGCGACCGTTTCAACGGCCGGAAGCTCTTTCAACACCGTGCTGGCGGTCTATTCGGGCGACGCCCTCGACGCGCTGACGCCGGTCGCCGCCAACGATCAGGATCCCGCCGGTGGCAACACCAGCCGCGTCTCCTTCGCGACCGCGGCGGGTGTCGCCTACCGAATTGCGGTGGATGGCGCGCGTGTGGGACTTGCGGCCGAATCGGGGCTCGTCGCGCTCCGCGTCGCCTTCTCCGCCGGATCGATTGTCCCGGCCAACGACGCGTTCGCCGCGCCGGCGACCCTCGCCGGCTCCAAGGCGGTCTGGTCCGGCTTCAACGTCGGCGCCTCCGCCGAGACCGGTGAACCCGATCACGCCGGGCGTCCGGCAACCCGCTCGCTGTGGTGGTCGTGGACCGCGCCCGCCTCCGGGATGGTCACCGTGACCACCTCGGGCAGCGGGATCGACACGGTGCTCGCCGTCTACACCGGCACGGCGTTCTCCTCCTTGACCAAAGTGGTGGCTAACGATGACGACGGCGCGTCACGCGCCAGTCGCGTCGTGTTCAAGGCGGTGGCCGGAACGACTTACCGCATCGCCGTGGACGGGTCGGGTGGGGTCACCGGGCAGGTCAGCCTCGGGCTGGCTCTCGTCGAGGGCGAAGCCGGTCCGGCCAACGATGCCTTCGCCGCAGGCGCGCCGGTCCTCTGGCCCGAGGTGCAGCCCGCCGTGATGCCCGCTCCGCCGCTCGCGGTTTCCGTGCGCGGCTCCAACGTCGGGGCCAGCCGCGAACCCGGTGAGCCGGTCCACGCCGGCCGGGAGGGCGGCGCCTCCGTGTGGTGGCGTTTCCGGGCGCCGCGTGGCGGCGTCCTCGAGCTCAGCACCGCCGGAAGCGGTTTCGCTACCTTGCTCGGCCTCTACCGCGGCGAGGCGCTTGATCGTCTGACCCCGCTTGGCGCCGACGCCGGGGCGCCGGATCGTCCTTACGCCGCCGTCCGCGCATTCGTCACCGCCGGAGCCACGTACCACATCGCCGTCGACGGACCGGGTGGCGCGCAGGGACCGATCGCCCTTCATCTGAAGCTCGATACCGCCCGGGAGTTGTACGCCACGCACTTCAATCTCTTCCCGGCGGGAACGGACAAACTGGTTGGCTTCGACGGGTGGACGGGAACCGTTGATCCCGGCTCCTCCGGCGTGGGCGAGGGCGCCTCGGGAGCTCGTTTCGCATGGATCGGACGCACCGCCACGGCGGCCCGTGAAAGGTTGGTCCTGCACCGACCGATCCAGTACGATCCGGTCGGTTCCGGCACGCCCGTCATCGTCTTCTCCGCCGACATCGCCCTCACGCCCTCGACCAACGGCCGCAAGGACGCCTTCGAGTTCGCGGTGCGCAACTCCGCCGGCGACGCGCTCGGCGCCGTGCGGCTCGATCTCGCCGATCTCTCGGTGAGCCGCGACGACCGGGTCGCTACGCCCGCCAAAGCCTCGGTCGCGCTTGCCATGGGCGAGAGCCGCCGGCTCACGGCCGTGATTGATTTTGGGCGCAACCGCTGGAGCGCCACGCTGGGCGCGGATCAGCTGTGGACCGACCAGCCGCTCGCCGGACGGACCGGCGTCGCCCTGGACCTGGGTGATATCGCGGTGGCGTGGCGCATCGCGACGCCGGGTTCGCCGGGCGACAATGTCCTCGCGTTCGATAATTACCGCGTGGCGGTGGCCGAGCCGCTCCTGCTGCTCCAGCAGCCGCGTGACCAGTCGGTCGCCGCGGGGCAGCCGGTCACCTTCGCCGTGGTGGCGGCCGGGGCGCCCCCGCCGCAGTTCCAATGGCAGCGACGGACCGCCGCCGACAGCGCGTTCTCCGACGTGGCCGACGGAGCCGACTACGCGGGCGCTCGGTCGCCCGTGCTCACGGTGAAAAGCGCCTCCGCTTTGATGAACGGCCACCAGTTCCGTTGCGTGGTCAGCAACGGGCAGACGGCCCCGGTCGCCAGCTCCACTGCGGTCCTCACGGTCGGAAAAGCCGCGCAATCCCTCGCCTTCATTGATCCGCCGCGGGATCGTCCTTTCAGCCCGCAGCCGATCGAGCTCCGTGCCGTTTCCACCAGTGGCCAGCCGGCCGTCTTCGCGGTTGTGAGCGGTCCGGCGCGCGTGGAGGGCAGCAAGCTGACCCTCACGGGCGTGGGCGCGGTGAAGATCAGCGCCTCGGTTCCCGCCACCGACTCCCTTTCCGCCGTGGCCGCTGTCGAGCACTCGTTCACGGTTTTCAAGGCGCTGCCGGTTATCACGTGGAATCCGCCCGTCCAAGTCGCGACCGGCACAGTGCTTTCGTCGGAGCAACTCAGCGCCACCGCCATCCCCGGAGGAGGCGTGTTCCTCTACCAGCCCGCGCTCGGAACGACGCTCGGTACCCCGGGGCCAGTTGTCCTGACACTCCTCTACACGCCGGCCGCCGGCGACGCCGCCAACTACGAGTCGATCTCCGTTTCGCGCATCTTGCTGGTCGGCGGAACGGCGGGTGCGCCTTTGATCGTGCGGCAACCGGTCTCGCAAAAAGTCCCGCTTGGCGCGTCGGTCTCGCTCGAAGTGGTGGCGGTCGGCGAAAACCTTTCCTTCCAATGGTTCAAGGACGACGTGGCCGTGAACGGCGCGACGAAGCCGTTCCTCGTGATCGCAGCCTTCGCCGCCTCGGATGCCGGCACCTACCGCGTCGAGGTGAGCGGCGGTGGCGCGAAAGTTGTTTCCCAGCCGGCGACACTGGCCCTCGCGGGCGCCGACATCGCCGCATCCCATGCGGTCGTCGCCCCCGTCACTCCCTCCTCCACGACGGTCACGATCCGCAGCACCCTATCCTATCCGGGCACGCCGTCCGGCCTTGGCTGGTCGGTCCTCATTCCGCGCGGTTGGTCGCTGGCCTCGGTCTCGGGTCAGACCGGCGACGTGTCCCCGGCGATCGGAGCCACTGATGTCCTGGAGTGGGCTTGGACGACGGTGCCCGCGGGTCCGGTGTCATTCACCTACACCCTCAATATTCCAGCCGGGGAGTCCGGCGCGCGTTCCATCTCCGCGTTCGCCGTCCTGCGCGGAACGGGGGAGACCGGGGCCTTCACGAAGGTGCTCGCGCGCCCCGATCCGCTCCCGGTCGTCCGTGGCCGGCGGCATGATGTCGACACGAATGGCGATGGCCGCATCAGCCTCATCGAGCTCACTCGGTTGATCGAGCTGTACAACACGCGGCACGGTACTGCGCGCACGGGCGCCTACGCGCTGGCCGCGGGTGAGAGCGAGGACGGGTTCAATCCCGAGCCGATGCGCGCCGCCGCGGTGGTCGTGACATTGAACCGCCATCACGCGGCCGACACGGATCACGACGGCAAACTGAGCCTGATGGAGCTCACGCGGGTGATCGA
>CAXRGI010000098.1:0-12024 GCA_964229935.1 Opitutales bacterium | reverse complement strand
CCCGGAGCCGGATCTTGTACCAGCGGTCGGACCGGAAGTCCCGCGAGGTGGTGGTCTCGTTCTCGGAGGCGTCGGCATTGTCGATGCACGAGATCCCGACGACCATCCCGCCCCAGCCGCCGATCACCAGCGTGCACGCGGCGTCGCCAACCGGAAAGGTGAGCCCGCAGAAAAAATCGCCACCCGCGAGACGCATCGCTTCGAGCGAGATCTCGTAGTTTGTCCGCGGCAGGGTCTCCCCGTCGGTGCGGCTGATGCCGGAGAGGTGATCGCTCTTCTCCAAAATGATGGCGGGACGGTCGCCGCGGAACGTCGGCTCGATCTTCACCGCGGCCTGCGAGTCAAAGGCCGACGGACGCCAGCCCTTCAATGAGACGCCGTCGAACAGCGGGCGCACCGCCCCGGCTGGCTCGGCGGCGGGCAGGTTTCCGCCGAGCGCGCTCGCCAAGGTGCAAAGGATCAGGGCGGGAAGGGACTTCATGCGGTCAGGGTGAGCGCGGCCCGGTGGAAGCGTCGATCCCGGAGAAAGCGTTTCGGCGCTTGCGGTCGCCATGTCGGCATCGCAAACGGAAGTCATGCTGCCTCGAATGACGGATGGCCGTTCCTGCGTGGTCGCCGTCATCGTGCTGCTGGCAGGAGCCATCGGCGTGACCGCGGCGGAGGCGGCGCGCACCCTGCGGATCGGTGTGCCGCGGAACTCCCCGCCGCTGTCGTTCGTGGACGCCGCGGGTCGCCCGACCGGCTTCACCCCTGATCTTCTGCGATCCGCGGCTGAGGCGGGAGGTCTGCGCCTCGAGCTGGAGGCCTCTTGGTGGAGTCGTATTTCGCGGGATTTTCTCGCGGGGCGTCTGGACGCGCTAGCGCTCGTGTCCGACATGGATGAACTGCTTCCCTTGGTGGATCTCTCCATCGTGCACACGACGATCCGCGGTGTCACCTACACGCGCGAAAACCAGGCTCCTCTGCGTCGCACGGCGGATTTCGTGGGGAAAAAGCTGGGCGCGTTGGGCGGAACCGTCGCCTATGAGAACGCATCTCGTCGCCCCGAGTGGGGCGCCACCGTGGTGCTTTTCGACAACCTCGAGCGTATGTTGCGTGCCGTGGTGGAGGGGGAGATCGACGGTGCTCTGCTCACCAGTGTGCTCAGTTCGTCGGTTGCGAACCGGTTCGGCCTGCGGAAGGAGTTCGTCGAGGACATCCGGCATGATTACCGTTTGGCTGTACGGAAGGGCGACGCCGGCGCGCTGAAGGTGCTGAATGACGCCGTTGCCCGGGTGCGCGAGGACGGCACCCGCGAACGGCTGTTCGCGCGCTGGATCGGGCCGGTGGAGCCGCGGCCGCTGGGCTTGCGGGATGTGAGGCCCTACCTCCTGCCCGGCGGGCTGGTTCTCGCTGCGGTGATCGGGATCATTGTGTGGCAGCGCCGCATGCTGGGCCGGGTCGAGCGCCAGGCGGAGGAGCTGCGGGCGAGCCGCACCCAACTGGAGCGCAGCAACGTGCAGCTGCAGGAGGCCATCGCCCGCGAGAAGGATCTGGCGGTTCGCGCCGACCAGGCGAGCGCCACCAAGACGCACTTCCTTGCCACCATGAGCCATGAGATCCGCACGCCGATGAACGGCGTGCTCGGCATGGTCGGCCTGCTGCTCGACTCGCCCCTCTCGCCCAAGCAGCGGTTCCTCGCCTCCACCGCCCGGCAAAGCGCGCAGTCCCTGCTGGCGCTCGTGAACGATGTGCTCGATTTCGCCAAGATCGAGGCTGGTCAGCTTCGCTTCGAGCCCGCCGCCTTCAGCGTGCGGGAGCTGGCGGAGGGCTCCCTCGTGCCGCTCGCCGAGCGGGCGCAGTCCAAGGACCTCGAGCTGCTGTGTTCCGTCGCCTCCGACGTGCCTGCGCGCGTGGTGGGCGATTCCGGCCGGTTGAACCAGGTTCTCCTCAATCTCGTTGGAAACGCGGTGAAGTTCACCCCGGCCGGCCATGTGGAGCTCACCGTCACATGCGAGCCGGGGGCCCCCGACGGACTCGTCCGGCTGCGTTTCGAGGTGCGCGACACGGGCATCGGCGTTTCCCGCGAGGATCAGGAAAAGCTGTTCCGGCCCTTCACGCAGGGCGGAGGCGCGGGCTCGCGGTCGCTCGGCGGCAGCGGCCTCGGCCTCGCCATCTGCCAACAGTTGGTCAGCCGCATGGGCGGCGAGGTCGGTTTTTCTCCCCAGGTTGGCGAGGGCTCGGTCTTCTGGTTCCGGGTCGATCTGCCGCGCGCGGCGGGGCCCGGTGTGGCGCCGGCCATACCGGCCGGGCTCGCGGGACTATCCGTGCTGCTGGTCGACGACCACGTCGTGAGCCGCGAGCACCTCGAGCGTCAGCTGCGCTCCTGGTCGATGTCGGTCGCGACCGCTTCCGGCGGCGAGGAGGCCCTGACCCTCGCGCGCGCCCGGGTCGCGGCGGGCGGTGGTTTCGATCTGGCCTTGGTGGATTTCCGGATGCCCGGGATGAACGGAACCGCCTTGACCGCCGCGTTGCGCGCGGATCCCGCCCTGAAGGGGATCAGTACGGTGCTGCTGACGACCTTTGGTGATGTCCTGCCCCGGAGTGAGATCGAGCGGGCCGGGGTGGACTTCGCCCTCAGCAAGCCGGCGGCCTCGGAGCGTCTGGGCAAGCTGCTGCTGGCGGCCGCTGGGCGGAATGCGCCGGGGTCGGAGCAGCCCGCCGAGGTGGAGGCCGCTCCGTCGCGCCTGGAACTCTCCGTGCTGGTGGCCGAGGACAATCTCGTGAGCCAGAGCGTGCTGCAGCTGCAGTTGCGCAAGCTCGGCTGCCGTTGCCGGATTGTCGGCGACGGCCACGCGGCGGTCGAGGCCGTGCAGGCCGGCGGCTACGATGTCGTGATCATGGACTGCGAGATGCCCGGGCTGGACGGCTTCGAGGCGACGCGGCGCATCCGGGCTTGGGAGCGCTCGCGTGAAGGGGCGCGGCCGGTGCCGATCATCGCGCTCACGGCGAACGCCATGCTCGGCGACCGTGAGGCATGTCTCGCGGCGGGAATGAACGAGTATCTGAGCAAGCCGGCCGGTATCCCCGATCTCCTCGAGGTCCTGTCGCGGGTTTCGGTCGACAAGGCGGGTTGATGGCCCCGGTGGCCGGCCGCGGAGGGGTCGCTCAGTCGAGCGGTCGCGGTTCGAAGTCAGTCTTGCTGACCCAGCCGGTATTGATCCGCTCGCCGCGCATGAAGCGCTCGTAAAAGCCGGCGTGCGCGGGATTCGCGTGCGGATAGCGGTCGAAGACCTCGCCTTGGCCGAGCATCCGCGGATCGCCCTGGGCGCGCAGCCGCGCGTGCAGCTCCGCGCGGAGCTCGGAACGGCGGGCGGCGAGCGCGGTTTCCGTCGCGAGGTTTTTCACGCAGTCCGGATCGGCGCGCAGATTGTAGAGCTCGACCGGCGGCCGCTTGCCGAAGCAGAGGCTCCAGAACGGATCGGTGCCCTTTTGGCGGCGGGCTTCGAGGATGAAGGTCTTCGTGGGGCTGGCATCGACGTTCAGGTAGCCGGTCTCCGGATTACACGCCGGCCAGCGCGACGGCTCGAAATTCTCCAGGTACAGGTGCCCCGCCTTCACGAGCCCGCGGATCGGGTAGCCGACGTCGCCGGGCCGGCCGATGTCATGGCGTTCCATGCCGATCAGGACGAAGTCACGCCCGGGCACGACCTGGCCGGAGCGATCCGCGCGGAAAATCTCCCCGAGGCTGCGGCCGGCGAATTCCGCCATGCCGGCGCGCTCGCGGGAAAGGCCGGCCACTTCGAGGAAGGTGGGGGCGAGATCGACGAAACTCACGTGGTCCTCGACCACGCGGCCGCGTCCCGCGATGCCTGCCGGCCACATCGCGGCCAGCGGCACATGGTTCGAGAACTCGTAGGCGGAGCCCTTGCCGCGGGGAAAAGGCATGCCGTGATCGGAGGTGACCACGACCAGCGTGTTCGCCAGGAGCCCGCGCCGCTCGAGCGAATCGAGCATGCGGCCGAGGTGGCGGTCGAAATGCTCCACCTCGAAGGCGTAATCGAGCATGTCGTGGCGCACCGTCTCGTTGTCGGGCCAGAACGCCGGCACCCGGTCGATCTCGTCGAGGCGGCGGCCGCCCTTCGCGACCCCGGAGCCGAATTCGTAGCCCCGGTGGGGCTCGATGGCGCCGTACCAGAAGGCCCAGGGGCGGCCGGCGGGCGCGGCGGCGAGGAAGTCCTCGAAGTTGGCCGCGTAATCCGCGGGCCCGATGCCGGAGGTGGGCGGGGTGGCCTTCCG
Organism: Opitutales bacterium; assembly: GCA_964229935.1. Lineage (GTDB taxonomy): Bacteria > Verrucomicrobiota > Verrucomicrobiia > Opitutales > Opitutaceae > ER46. The sequence goes on along the minus strand of CAXRGI010000098.1, from coordinate 7,746 downwards.
TTCATTGAAGGCACGGCCGGTCATCTGCCGTGATTTTCCGTCGGCGTCCTTCGCGACGCCCGGGCCCCAGCCCTTCGTGGTGTGGCCGACGAACCAGCCGTTCTCCGCGAGCGCTTCGCCCCAGCCTTTGAACTCCGGCGGGAAGTAGCAGATGTGGTTGGCGGCCTCCTTCAGCTGCCACGAGTTGCGACCGGTGAGGATGGAGGCGCGCGAGGGCGCGCACTTGGCGTTGGGCGTGTAGGCGTGGCGGAAAAGGATGCCGTCGCGCGCGACGCGGTCGAAGTGCGGCGTGCGCACCCACTTGGTGCCGTAGGCACCGGCGTGCGCGCCCCAATCGTCGGCGATCGCGAAGAGGATGTTGGGCGGCGTGGCGGGCGCAGCGCGCAGCGCGGCGGAGGCGAGGAGGATCGAAAGCGAAACGATCAGGCGGGGTGAAGGCATGGGGTGTAAATCCAAACGTGGGGAAAGTCAGACGTGGTGGAAAGCGCGGGATGAAGGCGACCGCATCGGATTTCGGCGCAGGTCTGGACCGGAGGAAATCACGAAACTTCTCAACACGCGAAAACGCGGTGAGGCGGTGGGCAACCACGGATGCTCACGGATCAACATGGATCAACCCAGCCGGGCTCCGCCGCAACCGAAGTATCGTTCAGGCTTCGCCGCGCAGGGAGGTACAAGTGAAAGCGAGAGGTAGCGGGGGAGCTTTGCGGAAGTAATCCCTGTGCACCCGAGGGCGCCCGCCTTCGCGGAGCCTGCGGCGGGTAGACACCCCCGGCTGCAGCGCATGCGATTTTTTTATGAAAGTAGGTCCGGCCTTTCCGAAGAAAGGCATCCCGGGTAGCCGCGGCCGCCCGCCGCGGATCAATCAGGTGACGCATGCCGCGACAGCTGTTCCGAAAGTCCCCGGCGTTTTAACCACCGATCACCCGGATGACACCGATCAGGGAGCCGAGGGATTCCGCGACGCGTCGCCCTCAGTCAGCTCCGTGCGCTCCTGTATGAGGCGAAAGGGAAGTGCGCGGACTTCCGGATGCTTTTTCGACAGAGCCTGCCGACCGGGGTCCTACCGCTTGCCGGGCATCGAGAACTTCACGGTCGTCTCCGACGCTGACTCCGCCTTGGCCGCCGGCTTGACCGCGGTCGGCGCGGGTGGGGGTGGGGGAGTGATGTTGCGCGGCGCGGGCTCCACCGGGGAGTCCGCCGTTGCCTGAAACAGGGGCGCAGGGGGCTGTTTCGCGAAGCCGCGCTCCAGTAACTCCGCGATCTTGATGTCGCGCGTCTTGCTGTCCGGCGAACCCATCGTCACCGCGATCACGCGCCGTCCGTTGCGGAGCGCGGTCGCCGCGAGGCAGAAGCCGGCGCCGCGCGTGAAGCCGGTCTTCAATCCGTCCACCCCCGCCACTTTGCCCAGCAGGTGGTTGTGGTTGTCCATGTCGATGCGCTTGGGTCCGGGCCGGAACGTCCGGCGTTTCACCGAGGTGTACTTGATGATGTCGGTGGCCTTCAGCAGGTGCAGGCAGAGCGTCGCGAGGTCGCGCGGCGTGGTGATGTCGCCGTCCTCCGCCCGGCGGCTGGAGGGAGGCAGGCCGTGGGGAGTGCGGAAGGTCGTGCGGGTCATGCCGAGCGAGCGGGCGCGCGCGTTCATGAGATCGATGAACGCGGCGCGTGATCCGGCGCAATGGACGGCGAGCGCGGTGGCCGCGTCGTTGGCGGAGGCGATCATCAGCGCGTGCAGCAGGTCCTCGACCGGGAAGACCTCCTTCTCGGCCAGATAGACCTGGGAGCCGCCGGTCCGCGCGGCCTCGGCCGTCGCGGTCACGGGCGTGTCCAGCGCGAGCTCCCCGCGGGCGATCTTCTCGTGCACGATCAGGAAGGTCATCAGCTTGGCCACGCTGGCCGGCGGGCCGGAGTAATCGGCGCGGTCCTCGATGAGCACGGCGCCGGTGGCGGCGTCGACCACGATCGCGCCCTTGAACGCGGTGGCGTCGGGGATGCCCTCGTCGGGCCGGGTCGGCGCGGAACGTTTTCCGGAGGCGGCGAGGGCGGCGGAAACGCCGGCAAGGCAGGCGAGAAGGACGAGCCGGAAGCGGCGCGGCGGGAGCATCCGCGGGAGGAAGGGGAATTCATAGCGCGCGGCGAGGACTTTTGCGGCCGCGCCGTGACCGGGCGGGGATTGACGCCGGTGAGGTCGGGCGGCACGGGTTTTCCCCGCGGCTTCCCGCTCCGGCCGTCCCGGCCGGAATATTTTCACCCCAATCCCGCCCCGTCATGAGTTTCGCCCCGCCGCGCCTTGCGGTCGCCGTTGCCGTTCCGTTGATCCTAACGCTCGCGCCGTTGCGCGGCGCCGCTCCCGCTGTCGCACCCGTCCCTCCGGAGGAACGGCGGGATGGCGTGGTCGAGCTCAGCCCCTTCACGGTCAGCACCAGCGGTGACGTCGGCTACGCCGCCGAGAACACGCTGGCGGGGAGCCGGCTGAACACACGTCTGCGCGACACCGCGAGCTCGGTCGCGGTGTTCACCAAGGAGTTCCTCGACGACCTCGCGATCACGGACATCCGGGAATTGATGGAGTACACGGTGAACGGCGAGATGGATACCAACTCGCAGGGCGCCAGCTCCGAACAGAACCGCATCATCGGCGGCCACGCGCTCACGGCCGGCGTGCAGAGCCGGGGTCTCATCGCGGGGCTGGGCATGGACTATTTCCCGAGCATCACGCCGCCGGACCCGTACCGCGTCGGACGGTTCGAGGATGCGCGCGGGCCGAACAGCATCCTGTTCGGCATCGGCTCGCCGGGCGGACTGCTGAACCAGACCTCGAAGATCGCCGAGACCCACCGCGACAGCGGCGCGTTGCGGCTCGGCGCTGGCTCGTGGGATCGCCGGCGCGTGGAACTCGACCTGAACCGCGTCCTGCGGCGCGACCGCCTTGCCGTGTCGCTCGCGGCGTTGCACCAGGACAGCGGCGGTTGGCGGGCGTTCGACTTCCAGGACAAACGGCGGGTGTTCGGATCGGTCACGTGGCGGCCGGCGCGCAGCGTCACCGTCACCGCGATGGGCGAGACGGGGCGGGACACCAACGCGGTGATCCGGTCGTTTTCCGACATGGAGCAGGTGCTCGCGTGGTACGACAACCGGCAGGCGCGCGGCGTGGATGCGGTGACCTTCGCGCCGGCGCTGGTCGCGCCCACCGTGGCGATGCAGGCGCTGGGGGTGACCGCGCGCGACGGCACGCGGGGCGGCAGCAACCGACGCGCGGTATTCATCGAGAACAACGGCGCGATCTTCGACGCGATCGGGACTTTTCTCTCGGGCAGCTACAATAGCTCGGCGGTACGAGCGCCGGATGGCACCCCCGGGGTGACCGCCGGCGTGATGCGGATCCGCGACGAGAAGTTGTATCCGCTGAACGGCAACGGCGCGGGGCCCGGCATGTACCGCGACCAGACGCTGTCCAACCACACCCTCACCGTCGATTGGCAGCCGCGCCGCGACCTGATCGTGAACCTTGCGCAGAATTACCAGCGCACGCTCGCCGAGGTGAACCTGATGAACGGCAACAGCCCGCTGCTGCGCGGCGACCCTAACCGCACCCTCGGGATCGGCGGACCGGCCAACCCTTACGCGGGTCGGCTCTATTTCGACGGCAACTGGACGCGCGACATCCACTTCGGCGAGGCGCGGGAGAACCGCTTGTCCGTCTCGTACACGCTGGAGACCCGCTGGAAGTGGCTCGGACGCCACCGGCTCGCGGCCGCCCGTTCCCGCACCGACGTCACCGATATCCGGGCGAACTCATGGCTCGTCCTCGCGGGCCGGCCCTACAACGCCGACGCCTCGAACGTGAACAACCGCATCACGGTGCGGCACTACCTCACGGAAGGCGACTTCGGCACCTATCGCGCGGGCGACTGGCGGCGCCTGCCCTCCAGCCTCAGCTTCGACGGGCGCACGTTCCAGACCGCGTACGCCAACGTCGCCTCGGGCGGAGCCGACAACGGCGGCATGATGCAGCGCATCGACTCCACGCTGGGCGCGGCGCAGAGCTTCTTCTGGGGCGGCCGCGTCGTCACCACCTACGGGTTCCGCGACGACCGCGTGCGGAACATCCAGCTGGGCTACCGCAACGACCCCGTGCGCGGCGACGTGGTCGACGGCGACCCCTCCCGCGGCGTCGTTAATCTGATGCGTGGCGGCACCCGCACGGCGGGCGTGGTCTGGCACGTGACCGACTGGATGTCGGCGATCGCGAACCGTTCCTCCAACGTCGGGGTGCCGCCGCTCGCCCGCACCACGTTCCCCGAGGGCAACCTCGCGCCGCTGTCGAAGGGGCGGGGGGAGGACTACGGGCTCGGCTTCGAGCTGCTGGAGGGGCGTCTCAGCGCGCGCGCGGTGCACTTCCGCGGGAGCGAACGGGGCCGGGTCACGGCTCCCGTCGCCAACACCCTGCGCGACCGGAACGTCCGCGTGATGCAGGCATTCGAGGAGGTGCTGGTCGGGCCGGGCCGTCCCTACAGCGCCGCGCAATGGGAGCCGATCCGGCGCAAGTACACGCCACCCGTGAACTCGATCTCCAACGATTTCGACGCCGAGGGCTACGAGGCGCGCCTCACCGCGAACTTCACGCGCAACTGGCGGCTGGTTGCCAATTACTCCTACACCGACTCCGGACGCGTGGGCCTGGCGCAGGAGGCGATCGATTGGTACGGCCTGAAGGCCGCCGATGCGGTCGTGCTCACGCAGGGCGTGCGCCAGGACGCCGCTGGTCGCTACCTCGTCGATCCCGCCGCCTACGCTGCCGGCGGCACGGTCGCGAAGTGGATCGAGCTCGCGCGGCAGCATCCCGCGGCCGACCTCGGTTCGCTCACAACATCGAACGGCCTCACGGTCGCACAGGAGATCTTCGACATGGTCGACACGCTGAACGACGAGAAGGAGGCGCAGCAGAAGCGTTGGGGCGTCCGGCCGCACAAGGTGAGCCTGTTCACGGCGTACGATTTCCGCGGCGGCCGGTTGGCGGGGTTGACGGTCGGCGGGGGCTGGCGCTGGCGCAGTGCCAACGTGATCGGCTCCAACGCGGCCGGCGGCGAGATCACGGGGCGCGTCATCACCGCCGTCGATCTCATGCTGGCCTACTCGCTCAAGCTGCCGCGGTTGCCCGGCCGGTTGCGCCTCCAGCTCAACGTCGCCAACGCGCTCGACCGCGGCGGCATCATCCCCTCCCGCCTGGCGACCGGCGCGACCGCGCCCGACGGCTTCCAGGTGCCCGGCGGGCGCGGCCTTGGCTACACGCGCTTCGATCTCATCCCGCCCCGGGAGCTACGTCTCACGAGCACCTGGAATTTCTGAGGTCGCGCCCGGCGGAGTGACGCCGCCCGCGGGCGGCGTTTCCGGCAGCCAGAATTCGAACCGGGCGCCGCGGCCGGCGGTGTCGACGGCGCGGATGCCTCCGCCCATCAGCTCCACGAGGCGGCGCGAGATGCTGAGCCCAAGCCCGGTCCCGCCCTGGGATTGCACGCGGTTGTTCTCCAGCTGCACAAAGGCCTCGAAGACCGACTCCAGCTGGCCGGGCGGGATGCCCGGACCCGTGTCGGTGACAGCGAACCAGAGCCGGCGGGGCTCGTCCGTTTTCCACGAGGCGATCTCGACGCTCCCGGTGGTCGTGAACTTGACGGCGTTGCCCGCGAGATTGAGCAGGACCTGCTTGAGGCGCTGGACGTCCCCCCGCCATTCGAGTTCCGCCGGATGCCCCAGCCGCGTGCGAAGCGCGAGGCCGGAGCGCTGGACCTCCGGCTCGAGGATGCTCGCGACCGAGGTGAGCACCGCCGAGGGCTGGAAGGTTGCCGCCTCGACGCGAATCGCGCCGGCCTCGAGCCGGGAGTAATCGAGCACATCGGAGATCACCGACATCAGCGCGCGGCTCGAGTTTTCCAACGTCGCGAGCGTGCGGATCTCCGATTCCGTGCGCGCCACCGGGATCATGCGCAGGAGCTTCACCCCGGTGAGGATGGCGGTGAGGGGAGTACGGAGCTCGTGGCTGACGGTCGCCAGAAAAACGCCCTTGGTGCGCTCGGCGGCGCGGGCGAGCACCAGCGCCCGCTCCAACTCGGCCGTGCGCTCCTTCACCCGCGTCTCGAGCCGCACCAGCAGATCCTCGCGGCCGCGCCGCTCGGATTCGAGCCGGTTCGCCATGAGCGTGAGGTTGCGGATGAGTTCGCTGAATTCCTGGGGCAGATCCAGCCGCGCGGAATCCCCGAGCAGGTCGGATTGCACGGCCGGCGCGCGGGAGAACGCGATCAGGTCCCGCCACGCTCGAAGGAAGTCACGCAGGGACCAGGTGGTGAACAAGGAGGCGACGAGCACGGTGGTGATCGCGATGAGGAGCGACCACACGTAGGCCTCGACCACCGGGCGGAGCACGTCGCTCCATTCTCGTTGCAGGGTGAGGGTCCAGCCCAGCCCGGGCAGGCGGATATGGGTGGAAAGAAACGACACGCGTTTGCCGCCGCGGTTGGCCGTCACCCGGGCGGGTGAGGAGCCGGAGCGGGTGATCGCATTGCCAAGGGACGTGCCCTTCAGGTTTTGAAGGGGAGCCTCGTCGAATCCCTGCTGTGCGATGACCTGCAAGCGTTGGTCGCTCAGCAAGGCGCGGACGTTTTTCCCGTCCACTCCACGGCGCAAAACCTCCTCGAGCGTGCCGATCAGGAGCGAGCCCTCGATGATTCCCGTCGGACGACCCTCGTCGTTCATCACGGGTGCACTGACGGCGATCAGCATGTCCCGCCCGAAGCCACGGCCGCGGAAGACGCCGGACACATGGGATTGGCCGGACGTCATCGGCTCGCGGAAGTACTCGCGGTCGGAGACCCGGCGTTCCGGAAGATCGGGCATCCGCTCCCGGCGCGGTCCGGAGGGTGCCATGCCGATGATCCGGCCGTTGAAGTCCGCGGCCAGCAGGGTGACGAAGAGTCCGGAACGGGCGTGGAGGGTGTCGAGGGCGCGTTCCAGAGCGGCCGGATCTTCTCGCCAGGCGGGGTCGCGTTGCCGGGCGGCGAATTCGTTCACGGCGCTCCTCGCCTCCGTCGTCTGGCGCTCGATCGCGCCCGCAAGATTGAGGGCCGCGATGCGCAGGGTTTCCCTGGCTGCCTCGATGGCGCGGATCTCGAAACTGCGCACGGCGACCAGCGTCGCCACGACCACCGGCAAAGTGCCGAAAGCCACATAGCGGCGAAGCAGCACCGAGCGGAAATCCCTGTCGCGGCCCGCCAGCGGGGTGGCGCTCGTGGCGGGAAACTGCTCCAGCACGAGGATCGCGAGCCAGACGGCCAGCAGGCCGTTGATCGGCTGCACCCAGAGCGCCTGCTGGGATGAGGGTTCCGGGATCGGGAAAACATCCCTGAAGATGAGCCAGGAGGCCGGCGTTCCGATGATGCCCCAAAACGCTAGGTCGGCCAGGATCGGGTTGCGGCCCCTTCGCCACGCGAATCCCACCAACAGGCCTTCGAGCGCCATGAGCAGGGGCGAGAACGGCTGGCCCCACTTTACCGCGAGCGGAATTATCGCCCCCGCCAGCACGATGAGCGCCGGTAATGGTCCGGTGAATCGGAGCGCGATCCAGTAGAACACCACTCCCAGAATCAGGGAGTGTGTCGCGAAAAGTACCGGGGCGAATATGTTCGCGCCAATCGCCAGGGCGGTCAGGCCCGCCATCCAAGCCAGTCGGCGAGCCGGCGAGCCGGTTGGCGT
>CAXRGI010000097.1:0-9447 GCA_964229935.1 Opitutales bacterium | reverse complement strand
TCGGCGTCGGTCATCTTCGCCCAATCAACGCCGCGCGGATTCCAGATCTCGACGAGCGGGCGGATCGCGTAACGGAAATGACGGGGTTTCTCGTCCTTCGACCACTCTAGGAACATGAAGCCCTTCTTGGCGTCATCACCGGTGATCTGCACCGGGTCGCAGTAGCCGGGCTCAAGGTCCTCGTCGGGCGTGAGCCGCAGCCACACGGAGACCGAACCGCTCCAGTCGGCGCTGTTGTAGTTGATGGCGCCCGGGCCCGCGTAGTACGGGCGGATAGGATTCTTCTTGGTTACGTGCATCGCGCCCCCGAAGCGACCGGCGCCGGGAACAATCTTAATGAACTCTCCCGGCCCGGGTGGCTGCCCCTTGGGTACTCCGGCGTACTTGATCTTCGGATCGCCGCGCGAGAAATCGGCGTCAAGGCCTTGGTCGAACGAGGCGTGCAGCGTGAGGGCCTGGCGGAGCGGTTGGAGCGTTTCGGCCGCGTGGATCGCGGCGGACACGAGCAGGAAGGCGAGGAGTACGGGCAGCTTCATGGTGGGAGTGGGGATGGGGGACGGACTTCCTGTTCCGCCCTGCGGCGGAGGGTTTCGGGGGAGAAAACCCCGGCCGCCCCGGGGTGCAAGTCGCGGGTGACCTCAATCCCCGCCGATTCCCTCGCGGAGGGTTTTCGCGTAGGAGGGCAGCATCGTCATCACGGCGCCGAAGTCGCTGCCGTGGGCGATCAATCGCGCCCCTTTTTTTGCGAGGTGCGCGATGTCCTGGGCCGAACCCGAGGGACGGCCCCAAGCCTTCCCATGGCGGGTGGCGGCAGCGGCGACGGCGTCCTCCGCCGCCACCATTTTGGGGTTACCCCAGTCCATCGGGCAGCCCAGCCGCAGGGAGAGATCGCCGGGCCCGATGAAGAGGCCGTCCACCCCCGGCACGGCCGCGATGGCATCGACTGCGGCGACGGCCTCGGGCGTCTCGATCTGCACGATGAGAAACGTTTCGGCGTCGGCCGCGGCGGCATACCCGGCCGTGCCGTCGAGGTAGAAGTTGTTGTCGAGCCCCGCTCCATCGAGGCCACGTTGTCCGGTCGGTGGAAACTTCGTCGCCCGCGCGAGGGCGGCGGCCTCCTCGGCCGAGTTGACGAGCGGGATCATGAGCCCGGTCGCACCATCCTCGAGCAGGTGGTATAATTCGGCCGCGTTCCGGCTGCCGGTGCGCACGATGCAGTCGATGTTCGCCAGATGATGATGGGCGATGAGCCGCTGCAGTTCCCGCCGCTCCCAGGTGCTGTGCTCGGTGTCGAGCCAGATGGCGTCGAAACCGGCCCGGGCCGCGTGGGCGGGCATCATCATCGTCGGGTAATAGAGGCAGGCGATGCGCGCGGCTTTGTTCCGGCGCAGGCGTTGGCGAATGAGCGAGGGGCGCATGGGGCGGCGGAGAGGAAACGGGTGTTTCCAACAGCTCAACTTTGAAAACTACGGATGGAGTCGGGCGCGCCTTTTTCTCCGGCGCGGCTTCGCCGCAACCGAAGCAATGTTCAGGCCGACCGGCCGCGGGATCGTGAGGCGTTGCCGAACAGCTCCGCTAGGGTTCAACCACGGATAAACACCGATGGACACGGGGAAGCCGGGCTTGGTGTAGCCGGGGTCGTCGACCCCGGACCATGTCGTAGGCCGTACGGCCGAAGGCAGTTCGGAACGCCTCGGAGTTTACAGCAGATTTTGCAGATGGATTAGATGGTAGGCGATGCGTTCTGCGCGAAAGGAATCGCCCCGAAAAACGACTCCGAGGTATGGCCTTGTGGGGATACGTTTGCCTGCGAGGCGGGCTTACGCCTCTTTTGCTCCTGTCCCATGCGGCGCGTCCTCCCCACCACGCATCTCCTGCTGGCGCTTTGGGCGTTGGTTTCCCCCGCGGCGCGGGCCGATATCCTGCTGCAGGAGAGGGTCTCTGCGCTGCCCTTTTCGCACCAGGGCCCGTTTGTGCGCTCGGCTGACCGCGCGATCTGGGCGGTGGACGCGCGCGGAGCCCTGGTGTCGCGCGACGAGGGACGCAGCTGGACCCGGCGGGCGATTTTCGACGAGGCGCGGTTCGAATCCAGCGGCGAACGGGCGCTGCTGCGCACCCGCGAGGGCGTGCTTCTCTACGCGTTCCTCAATCGCAAGGAACTCGATTTCCGGTGGGATGATGCGCGCGGTCCGCTCGAGGGCTGCCGCTTACCAGTGTACCTGAGCCGCAGCGCAGACGATGGCGTGACGTGGGCCGCGCCGTTGCAACTGCAGGACGGTTGGTGCGGCGCGGTGCGGCAGCTGATCCAGCTCCGCTCCGGCCGCATCGTGCTTGTCTGCCAGCAGGCCAAGGCCGATCCCGGCCGGCACGTGACCACGATCCTCTTTTCCGACGACCTCGGCCAGACTTGGCAATCGGGCGAGACCATCGACCTCGGAGAGGCGGGCAATTACCGCGCGAATGTGGCCGGACTGCGCGCCTCGACGCATGGCGGCGCCATCGAGGGGACGGTGACGGAGCGTGCCGACGGAACGTTGTTCATGCTCCTGCGGGTGCCGCATGGCTGCTTCTATTGGACGAGTTCGCGGGACGGCTCGAAGTGGGGTGCGCCGATCCCTTCGCCGCTCGAGGCGAGTGATTCCCCCGGCATGCTCACGCGTCTGGCGAGTGGCCGTCTGGCGCTGGTCTTCAACCGCTACCGTGATCCGGTGAAACGTGCGGGCCGGCGGGACCAGTTATCGCTGACGTTCTCGGAAAACGACGGACTCACCTGGACGCCCCCGCAGGTGATTGCGGCGAGCGTGCCGACCAAGGGCGCGCGGGAGTCGGCCGGCTGGCTTTCTTATCCCTATGTCTTCGAGCCCGAGCCCGGCCGGCTGTGGCTCTCGACGATGCAGGGCGCGCTGAGCGCGACGCTTAGCGAGGAGGATTTTCTTCGCCCGGTCGAGCGGCCGCTGGATGGTGGCGGGCCGCGCCTCATCGCGTTGGGCGACTCGATCACGCGCGGCGCGCGCAAGGGTGTGGAGCCCGGCGAGGCCTATGTCTCCCGCCTGCAGGCGGCGCTGCGCGAGACAGGGAGGGTGGCGTGGGTGCACAATGCCGGCATCGGCGGCGAGCGCACCGATCAGGCGCTGGCGCGGCTCGACTCCGAAATCATCGCGCAGCGGCCCGATCTCGTCACCGTCATGTACGGCACCAACGACAGCTGGGTTGACGCGGGTAAGACGGCATCGCGGCTGAGCGAGCGCGCCTACGCCGAAAACCTGCGCGAGATCGTGCGGCGGCTCCGGGCCGGAGGCGTCCGCGTGGTGCTGATGACCCCGCCGATGTTCGCGGAGGAGAATCCCCGCAACGGCCTCGGCGAGGATCCCAACGTCCGTCTCGCCCCCTTTGCGGCCGCCTGCCGCGCGGTGGCGGCGGAGACCGGCGTGGCGTTGGTTGACCATTTCGCCGGCTGGGCCGCGGCGCAGTCCCGCGGCGAACGCCTGCAGCCCCTCACGACGGACGGTTGCCATCCCAACGCGGCGGGTCATTCCGATCTGACCGCCCGTTTGCTTCCCGCGATTCTTCCCCTCGTTCGCGATCTTTCCCCATGACCCTGCACCCCTCACGAATCCTCCGTGTCTGCCTGCTGCTCGCCGCTGCGGCGGTTCTGCTCCCGGTGTCCGCCGTGCCTGCCGCCACGGTGGAGGGTCGGGTGTTGAACGCCGCCACCGGGGTTTACCTCAACAACGCCCGCGTCGCCGTGGAGGGCTCGACCCTCGAGGTTTTCACCGACGGAAACGGCGAGTTCCGGATTTCCGGGGTGCCGGCCGGCCCGGTCCGTCTCCGCGTGACCTACGCGGGCCTCGAGCCGGGGACGGCGGTGGTGGCGGTAACCGAGGGAACGCCGGCGCGACGCGACTTCGAGCTGGATCTGCCGCGGGAGCGCACAACCGCGGGCCCGGGCAACGTCGTGCGTCTGGCCAACTTCGTGGTCGAGTCGACGCAGCTGAGCGCGCAGGCCGCCGCGATCAACGAGCAGAAGGTCTCCCCCAACATCAAGAATGTCGTTGTGCTCGACGAGGTCGGCGATCTCGGCGACGGAAACATCGGCGAGTACCTGAAATACACGCCGGGCATCTCGATCGTCTCGGCGCCGCAGACCGCGGGCACGGCCTCGATCCGCGGCATGCCGGCCGGCGGCGTGATCTTCATGGTTGATGGCGCCGAGGTCTCCACGCCCTCGGTGGACCGGAACTTCGACCTCGCCGCGAGCTCGGCGGGCAGCGTCGACCGCATCGAGGTGACCAAGGTGCCCACGCCCGATCGCCCCGCCAACGCCGTCGGCGGCACGGTGAATATCGTCGGCAAGAGCGGCTTTTCCAATCCGCGCCGCCAGCTCCGTTTGAACACCTACGCGGCCTACAACTCCGACAATCGTCTGGTGCCCCCGGGCCTGGGCACGCGGCTGGGCAGCGATCCGAGTTCCAGTGAAAGGGCGATCCAGCCCGGGTTCGACCTGAACTACTCGCATCCGGTCAACCCGTCCTTCGCCTTCACCCTCAACCTCAGCAGCATGCTGCGGGCGTACGACATGGACTACGACAGCCCCACCTGGGACATGGTGCGGGGAGTCCTGACGACTTCCACGGTGCAGAACGTGATGCAGGCCACGGAGCGCCAGCTCGCCTCGACGACCCTCGACTGGCGGGTCACGCGTGAAAGCTCGCTCCGGCTCAACCTTGAGCACGTGCAGATCAATACCCCGACGCGGCAGAATGTGTTCTCCACCGCTTTTGGCGCGGGTGTGACCGGCGACGCTAACTTCTCCCAGGGTGCGGCGGCGGGGAACGACGCGGTCCGCCAGAGCATGACCTACGGGGATCGGACGCGCGGCACGTCGGCGGCGGTGCTGCGCTTCCAGCACGAGGGGCGTCTCTACAAGATCGACGCCGGGGCGAATTTCTCGCGCAGCTGGGACGAGCGCGAGGATCTGGAGCACGGCTTTTTCCGCAGCATCGGCACGGCCTCGCTCGGTTCGCTCGTCGTGCGGGCGGACGACCTCCAGGGTGTCTATTCCCGCCGGGCCCCGCGCATCACCGCCGTGAACCGCGCCGGGCAGGCGGTCGATCCCTACGACAACGCGCAGCTCACGCTCAGCGGTCCCTCCAGCCAGCCGGAGCGGATCCGCAACGATATGCGCAGCGTCTCGGCCAACATCGCGCGGACCTTCCAGGTGCCGTTCCCCGTCACCCTGAAGACGGGTTTCTCCGTGAACCGCCAGCGCCGGGACCGTGTCTCCGAGGCCCGTTCCTGGTCGTTCTCGCCGCCCGCCGGCGTGAGTCGTCTTGCGGGCGCGCACGACCTCACGAACGAGACTCTTTCGCGCCAGGCTTTCTTCAACGAGACGCTGCGGGTGAAATGGATCAGTCCCGCCAAGTTCTACGAACTGTTCAAGGCCCGGCCGGAGTGGTTCGTGCTCAACGAGGCCGCGGCCTACTCCTCCGCGGTCGTCAACTCACGGTCCTTCCAGGAAACCATCCGTGCCGCCTACGTGCGCGGGGACGTCAAGCTGCTCGACAACCGCCTTTGGATCGTGAGCGGCGTACGCTTCGAGGGTACCGCGAGCAACGGGGCCGGGCCGCTCGATAATGTCCGCGCCACGTTCCAGCAGGACGTCAACGGCAACCTCATCCGGGACGCGGCCGGCCGCCCGCAGTTGGTGCCCGGGACGGCGATGGATATCGCGCGGCTTCGTTACAAGGAGCGGGGGGCGACCGCCTCCCGCGCCTACTCCGGGCTCTATCCCAGTCTCAACAGCACCCTCTACATCACCGAGGAGCTGGTGGCCCGGGCCGCCTACGCGAAGACCCTCGGCCGGCCGGCCCTCTCCGAGGTGGTGCCGGGGATCACCGTTTCCGACCCGACGTCCTCCGTCCGTACGGCGACCATCATCAATTCCGGACTCGCGCCGTGGTCGGCCGATAATTTCGACCTGTCGTTCGAGTCCTACGGCATCAAGGGGGCGGTGGTCTCGGTCGGTCTCTTCCGGAAGGACCTGAAGAACTTCTTCCTGCAGGTGCGTGCGCCGGCGACGCTGGCGCAGCTGGAGAGCTTCGGACTCAACGACGACTACCTGGACTACGAGGTGATCACCAAGACCAACGGCGGCGAGGCCTCGGTGGAGGGCTACGAGGTGAGCTGGCGCCAGTCCTGGCATTTCCTGCCCGCTTGGGCGCGCGGTTTCTCCACTTTCGCCAACGCCACCATCTCACGGGCCTCGGGCCCCAACGCCGCCGATTTCACGCCCTTCGCCCGCAAGAACATCAACTGGGGACTGAGCTACAACCGGCGCGCCTTCTCCTTCAAATTCAACGTCGCCTACGCCTACCGGGTGTCCGGCGCCCTGAACGCCGCGAGCGCGACCATTCCCGCCGGCACGCGCACTTACGTGGCGCCGCAGATCACGCAGGACTGGTCCTTCGAGTACCGGATCTCGCCTCGCTTCACCGCCTACGGTGGCGCGCGGAACTGGAACGGCGCGAACAAGCGCACGGAGCGCTTCGGCAATGGCGCGCAGCCGTGGACCCGGCCGCAGGTGTTCCAGAACTTTGGCACGCTGGTCACCGTCGGTCTGCGCACGCAGTTCTGAGGACCGCGCCCGGGCATCCTCGCTCCGAGCATGAACTTCCCGCTTCCGCTCGTCCGTCTCCTTGCCGTTCTCCTCTTCGTCGCCTCCGGGCTGCGGGCTATTCCGGCCGCCGCGGACAACGGGGGCGTCTTCGAATCCTTCATCGCTCGCGCGAGCGAGGGCAACCCGCGCCACACCGAGGCCGACTTGCTCGTGCGGCGCGACGGCAGCCTGCTCGTCGCTTGGTCGGATTTCTACGCCGGCTCCCGCGATGACGCCCCGGCGCGGATCTCGGCCGCGGTTTCCGCCGACAGCGGCCGGACCTGGGGGCCGCGCTTCACCCTGCAGGAGAACACCGGCGGGGCGAATGTGATGTCGGTTTCGCTGCTGCGTTCGCGTAACGGTGACGTGCTGTTCTTTTTTCTGCAGAAGAATTCCCTCACTGACTTGAAGGTCTATGTGCGGCGCTCGACCGATGACGCGCGCACGTGGGGCGAACCGGTGCTCGTCACCGCGGACCCGGGTTACCACGTCATGAACAACGCCCGCGTGATCCAGCTGCGGTCGGGACGCCTGCTGGCGCCGGTCGCCTCGAGCAAGCAGGTTTGGACGAAGAACGACGATTTCCGCACTTCGGTTCACCGGTCGGACGACAACGGTCGCACGTGGCGTCGCAGCCGCACCCTGCTCTCGGCGCCGAAGCGCGGAGCGATGGAACCGGGGCTGGTTGAGCTCAAGGATGGCCGGGTGATGCAGATCATCCGCACGCAAACCGGGTTCATCTGGCGGTCCTTCTCCAGCGACGGCGGCGAGACATGGACGGACGCCGCGCCGTGGGATATCGAGTCGCCCGAGTCGCCTGCGACGCTGGCGGTGACGCCCGCGGGCGATTGGTTGCTCGCGTGGAATCCCAAGGTCGTGTGGAGCAATCCCGAGAAGACCGTGCTCGGTGCTAACCACGGCGGGGCCCGCACCCCTTTGGCGACGATGATGTCCGCTGACGAAGGCCGGTCATGGAGTCCCCCGCGTAACCTCGAGGGCAACCCCGATTCGACGTTCGCCTACACGAGCGTGACGTTCCATGAAGGCCGCGCGCTGTTGACGTACTACGATTTCCCTAAGGGCGGAAAGCTCCTGTCGCTGAAGTTCAAGAGCGTGCCGCTCGCGTGGTTCCGCGCGGCGCCGTGAGCGGGACTTACGCTAATCCGTCTCCCAGTTCTCCACTTGAAGTCCCGCGATGCGGGAGAACTCGCGGCTGTTGCGGGTCACGAGAGTGGCTCCGAGCAGCAAGGCGTGGGACGCGATGATGGTGTCTCGATCGCCAATCTTGTGTCCCGCAGCCTCCAGTTGGTTGCGCACCTGCGCGTAATGCCGGGGGAACTGTGGTCCCAACGGCTCCATCTCCAGTTGTCCACGGAGTGATTCCACGCGGCGGATAAAGCGGGTCGTTCCCATTTGGCGCCGCGCCTTTTCCGCGCCGAACTCCAACTCCGCCATGACCATGACCGACAGGCGCAATGAGCCGGCGGCAAACTCCGCCTGCATCCGCGTGGTGAGGGAAGGCGACTTTCCGGAGAGATACGCCGAGAAGGCGTTGGTGTCAGGCAGGTAGATCATACCCAGTCGCGCTTGATGTTGGACGCCTGATTGCCGGCGACCTCCGGAAAATCAGGGCAACTTCCCCCGAGCGCCGCGAAGGCCCGGATCCGGCTCGCCCGGGCCTGCTCATCGTGCACGGAAAAGCCGTCCGCGGTCCGGACTAGCTTGACCGTGGACGACTTGAGGCGGAACGCCTTCGGGAGACGAAGAGCCTGCGAGTTTCCCGACTGGAAGACTTTGGCGGTGATGGCGGTCATGGATATACGGTAGATACAGCCGCAAATCGCGTCAAACCGCATCAGTCGCCGGAAGCGCATCCGGCTTCACTTCGCCGTGTAACCGCCGTCCACGACGAGATTGGTGCCGGTGATGTAGGTGGAGGCGTCGCTGAGCAGGAAGACGACGGCTCCGATGACCTCCGACGCTTCGGCCATGCGGCCGAGCATGGTCATCTTGCCGTAGCGTTCGAGAAAGGCGGGCGCCTGCGGGTTGGCGGGGTTGTAGATCCCGCCGGGCGAGACGACGTTCACGCGCACCTTGTCCGGTCCGTAATGCGAGGCGAGGTGGCGGGTAAGGTTGATCATCCCGCCCTTGTGGAAGAAGTAGTCGGGCGGAACGCCCATCGTCGTGCCCTCGTACAGCCAGGGGTTCATGCCGATCATGCCCTGCATGGAGGCGATGTTCACGACGCTGCCGCCGCCTGCCTTCGCGATGGCGTCGGCCATCGCGCGTGTGATCGCGAAGAAGCCGGTGGCGTTGGTCTCCATCGAGGCGCGCCACGCGGCGAGATCGTCACCCATTTTGCGCATCGGACGCGACACGGCGTTGAACACGAAGCCATCGATGCGTCCGTGGGTCGCGAGCACGCGGTCGCGCAGCGCATGCACCGAAGTCTCGTTAACGATATCAACCGTCTCGGCGTGCACCCGGCGTCCCGCGGCGCGCTCGGCGGCGGCGTGGGTCTCCAGCTTGGCCGCGTCGCGCGCCGCCACCACGAGTGTCGCGCCGCTGGCGGCGAGCCCGGACACGAGCGCACGCCCGAGCAGGCCGCTGCCGCCCGATTGCACGATCACTTTACCGGCGAGGGAGAAGTTGGGGGTAGACATGGGGGCTAAGGGACCAAGGTACCAAGGGACCAAAGGACTAATGGACTGAGGGACTAGGGTACGGAGGGCGGATCGGTTCTGTGGTCGCCGGTCTTTTAGTCCCTTGGTCCTTTCGTCCTTCGGTCCTTT
>CAXRGI010000096.1:0-18695 GCA_964229935.1 Opitutales bacterium | reverse complement strand
AGCGCCGGACCAGAAGGCCCGCTACGAGATTTACCAGAAGATGGACGCGCTCCTCGTGGAAGAACTGCCGGTTCTTCCGATCTACTATTACACCAGCGTGAAGGCGGTCAGTCCGCGCGTGAAGGGTTACTACCCGACCCTTCTGGACAACCATCCCTACAAATACATCTGGCTGGAGTCGGCGGCGAAATAGTGCCCGACGGCAGGGGCCGACACCGAGCGTCGGTCAATGCTCGTTGCTCGGATACAGGACGACGCCGAGCGATCGCGCGGTGGCCCGCGTGCCTGCCCGGGCAACCGCCCGGAGCAAGGCCTCCCGGGCATCGTTACCGGAATCCACTTGGACCGGCTTGCGCTCCAAGCACAGGGTCTCCCCCCGGCGGACCAGCAACCCCCAACCCGCCTGGATCTCCGCCGGAGCAAAGATATCGGGCTCAGATACCAGGTAGAGCAGATCCGCCGTGCGCCAGTGGAAAAGCCGGGCGAACTTGGTACCCCGAATCAGGCGCGCTTGGCGGACCGCCAAAGCTTGGAGCAATTTCCGGTAGCCCACGTGCTGGGTGGAGGAAACGTCGACGGCGTCGAACTCCGGGAAGAGGCTCTCTCCCTTCCTAAGATCGGGACGATGCTCGCCGATCAGCGATTCAAGATCCCTCAATCGGGCCTCCAAACCCTCAAGCTCAGACCGGGTGGATCGCGTATCGTGAGCATCTTTGAGCAGGTCGGAACGGGCCTGTTTGCACTCAAAAATCGCGGTTTTACCCCCTTTTTTACCCTCTAAACCGACTAAATCGGCCCGAAATCGGGTTTGGGGCAGAGAAACTTCCGTAGCCAAAAATTCCATTCCGGCAGCGCGGGCCCACTCGAATGCCAATCCCTTCAGGCGCAAGTGAGCGGAAGACTCGTTGGACATGGAAAGTGAAAGCAAAGCGACTTGAGGGAAAAACGGCCAAAACTGGCGAAAACTACCAAAAAAGAGGGCGAAAAGGACACCCGTAGCGCAAAACTTTTCAGGCAAGCGAACCACAGCTAAACGCGGAATTCGCGAATTTTTGTGCGATTTTCTGTTATTTTTACCGTCTTTTTAGGGATTTATCCGGGTTTTCGGCGATTTTTGGAAATCAGGCCTTGCAGGGTGCCGTTGCCTACTTTTGAACGCCCCGCTCGTTTGTCAGACTAACGCGCTCGCACCGCTTCAACCACAACCAAGGCATCCTTTGGACCTCAAACAAATCAAGCAGATCATCGACCTGATGAAGCGCTCGGAACTGACCGAGTTCGCCGTCGAGGAGGAGGGTTTCAAGCTCAAGATCTGTCGGGCCGCCAACGGCCTCCCGGTTGTTTCCACCGGCTACGGTTCGAATCCGCCCTTCGTCCCGGTTGAGGCAACTCCTGCATCGCCTGCTTCGGCGGCGCAGGCTCCAGCCAGCGCAAAGTCAGCCGCTTCAAGTGACGAAGAAGGAGTAACTTACATCAAGTCTCCGATGGTTGGTACTTTCTATCGAGCTGCCTCGCCCGAGAGTAAGCCCTTCGCCGACAGCGGCACCAAAGTCGTAGAAAACACGGTCGTCTGCATCATAGAGGCCATGAAGATCATGAATGAGATTCAGGCTGAGACCAAGGGTACGGTGGTGGAGGTGCTCGTGGAAAACGGCCAGCCGGTCGAGTACGGCCAGCGGCTGTTCAAGGTTAAGGCCTAACCGGCTGACTTTTTGGACTCCTTGCCTCTCCGGCACAGATATTGTCGGAGAAACTCCAACGTATTGCCATTCAGGTTTTTGCTCAACCATTTCGTCGCTAACCAATGATCCAAAAAGTCCTGATCGCCAATCGCGGAGAGATCGCGCTTCGTATCGTCCGCGCCTGTCGGGAACTGGGGATCAAGACGCTCGCCGTCTACTCCGAAGCCGATGTGCAGTCGCTGCATGTGCAGTTGGCGGATGAGGCGATCTGCATCGGGGGCAACAAGAGTTCGGAGAGCTACCTTCGCGCCGACCGAATTATCAGCGCGGCGGAGATAGCGGATGTGGATGCCATCCACCCCGGCTACGGATTCCTCTCCGAGAACGCGAAGTTCGCTGAGCAGTGCGAGTCGTGTAACATTAAGTTCATCGGTCCCAAATCAAAGTCCATCAAGATGATGGGCGATAAAGCGGTAGCCAAGGACACGGTGCGGAAGGCGGGCGTACCCACGGTTCCCGGCTCCGATGGCCCCGTCGACTCGGAGGCGGAAGCAGTGAAGATCGCCCGAAAGATCGGCTACCCGGTTATTATCAAGGCCGTTGCCGGAGGCGGCGGCCGCGGCATGCGGATCGCCCATAACGACGTATCGTTCGCCAAGGAGTTCCACGTCGCCCGCGGCGAGGCCGAAAAGGCCTTTTCCAACGGCGCGGTTTATATCGAAAAATACATCGAGAAGCCGCGCCACATCGAGTTCCAGATCCTCGGCGATTCGCACGGCAAAGTTCTGCACCTCGGCGAGCGTGACTGTTCAGTGCAGCGCCGCCACCAGAAGTTGATCGAGGAGTCCCCCTCCCCGTTCCTGACCGCGGATCTCCGCAAGAAGATGGGCAAGGCCGCCATCCGCGCCGCCGAGGCCGCGGAATACGAAAACGCCGGCACGATCGAGTTCCTCGTGGATGCGAAGGGGAACTTCTACTTCATCGAGATGAACACGCGCATCCAGGTGGAGCATCCCGTGACCGAGGAGGTCACCGGCATCGACTTGATCAAGCAGCAGATCCGCGTGGCGAACGGCGAGAAGCTGGATTTCGACCAGGGCGACATCCGCTTCGACCGCCATGCGATCGAGTGCCGGATCAACGCCGAGGATCCCGCCCGTAATTTCGCGCCTTCACCCGGCACCATCGGTCTCTACTACGCGCCCGGTGGTCACGGTGTGCGCGTGGATTCCCACGCTTACAGCGGCTACACCATCCCGCCCTACTACGACTCGATGATCGGAAAGCTCATCTGCGTGGGCCCGACCCGCAAGGTGGCCCTTGAGCGCGCCTACCGCGCCCTGAGCGAATACCTCGTCCGCGGGATCAAGACGACCATCCCCCTCCACCGCGCGATCATGGCCGACCCCGTCTTCATCGAGGGCAAGGCCACCACCGCGTACATGGAGGATTTCCTCGGCCGGACGGCGACTGACCTCTTTTCCTGACGAGCGCCGGCCGGACGCGCGTCAAAGGACCGTCCGCGCCAGTAACCAGTAGAGCCCCATCAGGGTCACGACGGCGGACAACGCGGGCACCCCGCGCGCGAGGAAAGTTTCGTTCTTCCGCAGGCGCCAGACGACCGGCAGCACCGCGGCTGCGATGGCGATCTGGCCGAGTTCCACGCCAAGGTTGAACGAAAAGAGTGGCAAAAGGATGCCGCCCGGCGCGGTCCCGAGGCCCAGATCTCGTAGAATACCCGCGAATCCAAATCCGTGCACGAGCCCGAAGGCGAAGGTCAGCACCAGCCGACCTGGCGGCTCCGCTCCTCGCCGCAGGAGATTCTCCACGCCCACGAAAACGATGGACGCGGCGATGAGTGGCTCGACCAGACGACCCGGCACGTTCACCACATCGAAAGTCGCCAGGGCCAGCGTGAGCGAGTGGGCCAGCGTGAAACAGGTGATGATCGCAACGATCGAACGGAAACTCGTGCACACAACGAGCAGGGCGAAGAGGAAAAGCAGGTGGTCGAAGCCGGTCCAGATATGCTCCACTCCAAGCCGGAGAAACTCCAGGGCACTGGGAAGCTCATCCGGCTCAGGAGCCGAATTCACGGGAGCGGGAGCGCCGGCACCCGCGGACATCGCGACCGGAGCCGGAGCGCCGGCGGGAACGGACAGCGTGTAGTCACGACTGCTGACCAGTTTTTTAGCCAAGGTCGAACCGGCGGGATCGGCGATGACCACGAACTGTCGGTGCCCCTCCGGAAGATCCGGAACCCGCGCCGCCCGCAGCGTGAGCTCCCCCTGCGGGCCGGGCACCGGCAGGATGTGCCGGAAACTGACGTTGTCCCCCGGCAGCAGTTCGACACTGACCTCGCGGGGAGGCACCTTGGTGCCGGACCAGGCGACGTCCCACAGACCGGGCGCCAATGCCAGCAGGAGCGGACGAGCCGCCTCGAATTCGATCTGGCCCCAAACGTCGGCGCGGGGAAACGAGGCCGGCAACAACGTCTGGATGTCAGTCGGGGCGAAACCAGTGGTTAGGACCAGCGCGCGGGGGGTGAGCTCTCCCTGTGCCGTGCTGATACCGGGATCGTGAGCGCGCAGCACGAGTGGTAGGACGAGGGCGGCGATAAACGCGCGTAGGGTAAGCATGAAACCCTACGAAACGCGGTCGCACGCCGAGGCAAGGCGGAAGCTCTTTTTCCGGGGGTGCCGCCTCGACGTCCACGTCTCGAATCCCATCTTAAACTCATGCCGCCGACGCCGATGACCTGGTCCGCGCCCGATCCACGGGAGCATTTGGGGTTGGTGGCATTGGACCACGAGCTCACTCCGGAACGCGTCATCTCCGCGTACCGCCATGGGATTTTCCCCTGGCCGGACAGCGACCCGCGGCACGCGGTGCCGTGGGTTTGCCCGCGCCGGCGCGCGATCCTCGAGTTCGGGCACCTGCGCGTCTCGCGCAGCCTCGCGAAGGCGCGGCGGCGGAGCTCGTTGCACTTCACGATCGACCGCGCCTTCGAGGCGGTGATCCGCGCTTGCGCCGCCTCCCCGAGGGCGGGACAGGCCGGAACGTGGATTATTCCCGCCATGATCACGGCCTATACGGAAGTCCACCGCCGTGGACTCGCGCACAGCATCGAGGCGTGGGACGGAGACACGATGGTAGCCGGGCTCTACGGGGTCGATGCCGGCGGGGTTTTCGCCGGTGAAAGCATGTTCCACCGAGTGGACAACAGCTCGAAGCTTTGCCTCCTGCATCTTGCGGAGCATCTCCTCGGACGCGGATCGACCTGGATGGATATCCAGCAGCTCACCCCGCACCTCGCGGCACTCGGAGCGCGGGAGATACCGCGGGCGGAATTCCTCCGCCGCCTGCGCGAGGAGCAGACGGCGGGCCGTAATTTGTTTCCCGCCGGCGCTACCTGAAGCCGACCCGGGCGGTTTTGGCGTGAACCCCGCAGCGTTCTGCTTCACGAACGACTCTCATGGCGAAGACGATTTTCCAACGCATCATCGACCGCGAGATCCCGGCACGCATCGAGCACGAGGACGATCAATGCATCGTCCTTCACGATATCCAGCCGCAGGCGCCGGTGCACCTGCTGGTCATCCCGAAACGCCTGATTTCGCGCGTGGGCGCGGCGGAGGCGGGTGATCAGGCTTTGCTGGGCCACTTGCTACTGACCGCGGGATCCGTGGCCCGGAAATTAAACCTCGGCTCCGGCTTTCGCCTCGTGATCAACCATGGCCCGCACGGCGGCGAGTCGGTACCGCACCTTCACGTCCACCTGCTGGCCGGGCGCCCGCTGGCTTGGCCGCCCGGCTGAACACCCGCGGCCCGCGCGGCTCACTTCAGCCAGCGCGCCAGCCAGCCGTGCACCTCGCCGAACCAAAAGCGGCTGTTCTCTCCCTTTAATATCCAGTGGTTCTCGTCGGGGAACGAGACCAGACGCGAAGGCACCTGCAGGCGCTGAAGATAAGTCCAGTACTCATAGACGTTGTTGGAGGGAACCCGGTAATCCAGATCTCCCACGGTCAGCAGAACCGGCGTTCGCCAACCGGTGCCCTTGGCGTGATTACCAGCCAGCCGGACCGGATTCTGCTCCCGCCAGACAGGGCCCTGCTCCCAAACAGGCCCACCGTTGTTCAATTCGCGCGCGTAGACAGAGTCGCTGGTCGCCCATTGGGTCTCTAGGTTGATGAGACCCGCGTGGCTGATGAGGCAGCGGAAGCGCGTGGTCGTGGCCTGCAGCCAGTTTGAGAGGTGACCGCCGTAGCTCGCCCCGCCCGCGGCCAGCCGTGATCCGTCGATGAACGGGTATTTGGTCAAGGCCTCGTCCACCGCCTGCATAATCTCCTCCGCCGGCCCGCGCAGCGGGTCCAGCTGGATCGCCTGGCCGAACTCCTCGCTGTAACCACTGGACCCCTTGTAATTCGTGAGCAGCAGAACATAGCCCGGCGAAGCCAGCAGGTGGTAGTTCCAACGAATTCCCCAGGCATCCTTGAATTGCGGTGCGGGCCCACCGTGGATCACCACGAAGAGGGGATATTTCTTGTCCGGCGAGAAGCCCGCCGGCCGCACGACCAGGTTGTGGATCGTACGACCTTCCCGGCTACGGAAGGTGAAGTGCTCCGGAACGGGCAGATCAAGCGGGGCCAGCCGATCGGCGTTGAAACGGGTCAGCGGCGTAACCGTGCCTGCGACAGGATCGATCCGCACGATTTCCGGAGGCTGTCCCGCGTGATCATGCGTCGCCACGAGAAACGCCCCCGCCTTACCCAACCCGCTGAGCACGCCTCGTGCGGGCAGTCCCGTCAGACGGGCCGCGCCGCCTGCGGCGGGCAGGGCATACAACCGCACTTGATGCCCGTCCTCAGCGGTGACGAAAAGGTTTTCGCCCGACTGCACGGCGCGGGTCACGGAAAGATCGAGTTGGCGGGTCAGGACATTCCGCTGCCCCGCCTCGAAGGGCCACGGGAAAACCGCCACACGCGCGTGGTGGTAGGTCTTACCGTCACCGCCGGGGGAAAACATCACGCGTAGTCCCCGTCCATCGGCCGTGAACTCGGGTTCGTCGTAGGAATCCTTGTCCTGGGTGAGCGCCCGCGGCTCGCCCCCCGCCAGCGAAACCGTGAACAACTGGGTGGATACGCTCGCGTACGCCCCGCGGTTCCGGCCGGTGGTCGCGACGAACACCACCGCGGATCCGTCGGGCGTCCAGGTCGCCGGCAGGTCTTCGCCCGACTCCCCCTGGCGACCTCCGAATCCCGGTTCCGCGGCGAGCCGGGTGCCCGCCAGGAGGTCGCGCGCCTTGGCGCCGGGCTTCGCCTCCTGTACCAGCAGGTGGCCTCTCCGATCATCCAGCCAACGGTCCCAATACTTGATCGGGAACGAGTCGTAGACGCGGGCGGTGTGCTTCCGTTCCTTGACGCTCTTGGCGGCCTTGCGGTTGGCCTCCTCATCGGCCGCGTCCGGGTAGACTTCACTCACGAAAAGCAGCTTGGTTCCATCCGGGCTCCAGCGTGGCTGCCGGGCACCGGTCACAACGTCCGTGACGCGCTGCGCCTCGCCGCCCCCAGCGAGGTCAATGACGTAGATCTGCGGGGCCTCGTCGCCCTCGCGCTTGGCGGAGAACGCGATCCGCTTGGAATCCGGGCTCCAAGCCACGCCGCTTTCCGAAGTCTTGTCGTGGGTGATCTGGCGGGGTTCCGCGGTTCCGTCGACCGGCACCAGCCAAAGGTCGGAGCTCTGCGCCTTGGCGTCGTAGGCGGGCATGGTCACCGCGAAAACAACCCGTTTGCCGTCGGGGCTCGCCACCGGAGCGCCGACGCGCCGCATCAGCCAGACGTCCTCGTGCCCGACCGCCCGGCGGCCGGAATCGGCGGCGGAAAGAACCGGGATAAGCAGCAGGCAAAGAGCGGGCAGGACGGGGATTTTCATGAGGCGAACAAGTCGCCTGGCGTGAGGAAGGCGCAACTAAATTTCCCCGCTCTCCAACGTTCAGCCCGGCGCCGCTTCATACCGTCCATCCGCCCGCTTCACCACCAACCGGCGGATCTCGAGCATCATGAGGGCGGCGGAAACCTCGGCGGGGCCGAGACCCGCGAGTCCGCCGACGGCGTCGGGAGCGAGCATCGCACCTCCCGCCAGGCTGGCCAACACACGCTCCTCCTCCGGCTTCAGGTTGGCGGGCCTTCCGGCGGCGACTTCGGCGGGCTTTGCGGCGACCGGCGACGGCCGCAGGCCGTCGAGGTAACTGAGCTCGTTAAGCAGATCGTCGACGCTCGTCATCAGCGTGGCCCCGTCGCGGATCAGCTGATGGCAGCCGGCGCTCGTGGGCTGGTCGATGCGCCCCGGAACCACGAAGAGCATCCGGCCCTGCTCACCGGCGAACCGCGCGGTGATCATCGCGCCACCATCGACGTCGCTCTCGATCACGATCGTCGCCTCGCACATCCCCGCGACGATCCGGTTGCGCATCGCGAACGACTGCCGGTCCGCCCGCCGGCCGAACGGGAACTCCGAAAGCACCGCGCCGCGTTCGGTGATCCGCCGGAAAAGATCGAGGTTCTCCGGCGGGTAGATGATGTCGGCGCCGCAGCCGAGGACGGCCGCGGTTAGCCCGCCGGACTCCAGCGCGCCCTCGTGGGCTGCGGTGTCGATCCCGCGCGCGAGCCCGCTGACGACGCAGAAACCCATCCGCGCCAGTTCGCTGGCGAAACGGCGTGCGGTGGCCTGACCGTACAGCGTCGTACGCCGCGATCCCACGATGGCGACTCCGGGGGCCTTGAAGTCATGGGACCCAAGGCGATACAGCCCGATCGGGGGGTCGTGGATCTCCCGCAAAAGACCGGGATAGACGGGGTCATTCCCTACGATGAAATCCGCTCCCGTCACCGCGAGCCGCTGCTCCTCCCGAGCGAGGTCGAAATGCGCGCGCCAATCCACAAGCGTCGACGCGATCACCGGTCCCACCCCTCGCACCGACTCGAGCCGCCGGCGCTCCGCCGCCAACACCATGCGGGGATCGCCGCCCAGCTCCGCCAGCAGGCGGTTGAGCGTGACGGGGCCGATGTTGGGCAGGGCGTTGAGAATCAGGAATGCCTGACGCTCGGAGAGAGCAACGGAGGACATGGACGGCAGCCCCGTTTCTGGGGCGGAAATTCCCCGCTCCAACCCGGTTTAAACCCGGATTTCGGGTACAATCCTCCGCTGCTTCCGAGGACGAAGCACCTCCCTCCGTCCTCAGAAGCGTCCTCAACGGATCAAGTAGAACGGTCCGGGAAGCTTGAAAGTGCGCTCGGAGTAACCGCCAGCCAAGTCGCTCTCCTGATCGCCGATATTGGCGATGATCAACCATCCTTCCGCCGCCAGCCGCGCCCGTGCGGCGGTCTTGAAGTCCACGGCGGCGCGTTGATCGCCGTCGAGGCGGCAGACGAGTTCCCGGAAATCACCGCAACCCACCGCGGCGAGGTTACGCGCGGTGGCCTGCCGCTCGGACTCCCTCCGTCCGGTAATCACCAGCGTCTCGACTCCCAGCGTCCGAGCCCGGCGGAAGACTTCACGCACCGGTTCCAAAGCCGGTGCGCTAGCTTGCTCTACCCACCGCCGCCACTCGTCGGGGATATAGCCGAAATCCAAAGCCTCCATCGAGGGCAGGTTTGAGAGCAGAGTCTCGTCCACGTCGAATACCACCGCCAAACGCCCTCCTCCGGCGGCCGCCCGCTGTTCCACCCAGGCGCGCACCTGCTCGGCCAGGGCCGCGACATCCCGCGCGTAGCCGCCTCCCGCGACGTAGGCCCGCACCTCCTCCTTGGCGAGTTGGAGGTTGCGTGGTTCACGGGAGACCGGCGCGCTGGCGCAGCCGGAACACAGGACCGCGGCGAAACCGGATGCGACCGCCGCCAGCCAACTGCCCGTGATTCTCATCCGCCCCCGGAATCGCCGGAGGAAACCCTGGTCCCGTGCAGCCAGAGCCGCCGAAGCGCCGGCAAAGCGCGCAGGGGAGCCACGCCGGAATCATCCACCCCGGTGTCCGTGAGATTGACGACCTCGAGCGCCTTGAGTCCGGAGAGTGCCGAGACGCCCGCTGAAGTCACGGCGGTGCGCGTGAGATCGATCGAACGCAGGTTCTCCCATCCGGACACCGCGGCCAGTCCCGCGTCGGTGATTCGCGTGCGGGCAAGTTCGGCCTCGACGATCAGAGGCGCGATCGGCGCGAGCCCGGTGAGAACCGCGTCGTCGCAGCGGCCGGGCGAACTGGCGGTGCGCAGCACCAGGCCGTCGGTCGGCACCTGGGAACGCGGCACGAGGCGCACGTGGAAGCGCGCCTCCAGGGCGGCGATCTCGGCGGCGCGGGGGCGCCAGTCGGGTGCCCGCTCCGGCTCGGCCGGCTTGAAGCGCGACAACAGCGGGGCACCGGGAAAGTCGGCCACGACCTTCGAGGCCGAGGCCCCGCCGGCGATCCAGAGCTCGATGATGCGAATCTCATCCCGCGACAGGAGCGGCTTGCCGTCGGTCGGCATCACCTCCTCGTCGGAGGCGGGAAGCGTGATGCGGCGGAACAGCTCGCTGCCACGCGGATCGCCCGGCTTCACCATCACGCCCGATTCCGCCCCGCGCATCACGGCTTCGAAGGAATCCAACCGCAGCTTCGCCTTCTGTTTCTCGGGCCCGTGGCAGGACACGCAATGGCGGTCGAGAATCGGCGCGACGCGCGCCTGGTAGAATGAAGTCTCGGCGCGGACCAGCCCTGCCGTCACGAGGAGGACAGCGGCCGCGAGAGCGCGCGAAGGCGAGGGCGGTCGGGAGTTCGTCACGCGAGGATGGCGTCGATGACCTGGGCGGGCAGCACGCCGGTGAGGCGCTGGTCGAGGCCCTGGAACTTGTGGGAGAACTTGGCGTGATCCAGACCGAACAGGTGCAGCATGGTCGCATGCAGGTCGCGGATGTGGACCGGGTCCTTCACGATGTTGTACGAGAAGTCGTCGGTTTCGCCGTAGCTGATGCCGGGCCTCACGCCGCCGCCGGCCATCCACATGCTGAAGCAGCGCGGGTGATGATCGCGACCGTAGTTCTCCCGCGACAGCACGCCCTGGGAGTAACAGGTGCGGCCGAATTCGCCGCCCCAGATCACCAGCGTCTCGTCGAGCAGCCCGCGGCGTTTGAGGTCGGTGACCAGCGCGTAGCTCGGCTGGTCCGACTCCTCGGCCATCAGCTTTATGTTCCGCGGCAGGTTCGTGTGTTGATCCCAGCTGCGGAGAAAGATCTGCGTGAAGCGGACGCCCCGCTCGGCGAGCCGCCGTGCCATGAGGCAATTGTACGCAAAGGTACCGGGCTCCTTCGCCTTGGGACCGTAGAGATCCCAGGTTGACTGGGGCTCGTTGGAGAAATCCGTGAGCTCGGGCACGGAGGTCTGCATTCGGAAGGCCATCTCGTACTGCGCGATGCGAGCGTTGGTCTCGGGGTCCCCCACCCGCTCGAAGAGCTGGCGATTGAGCTCGTTGACCCCGTCGATCATCGCGCGGCGCACGTCGCCGTCGATGCCGGGCGGGTTGCCGAGATGCAGAACCGGGTCGTTGCCGGCGCGCAAGGCGACCGCCGCGTGCTCCGGCGAGAGGAAGCCGGAGGACCAAAGGCGGTTGGAGAGCGCCTGCACATTCGTCCGGTGCGGCATCTTCGAGGTCATCACGACGAAGGCCGGCAGTTCCTCGTTCACGGCTCCCAGGCCGTAGGAAAGCCACGAACCGATCGAGGGGCGCCCCGGGAACATGTTGCCGGTTGTGATCTGCAGGATGGCCGGCTCGTGGTTGATCGCCTCGGTGTGCACCGACTTCAGGATGCAAAGATCGTCGGCGATGCGCGCGGTGTACGGGAAAAGCTCCGACATCCAATGTCCCGACTGACCGTGCTGGGCGAACTTGTAGATGCTGGGCGCAATCGGGAAGCGGGCCTGGCTCGCCGTCATGCCCGTGAGCACCTGGCCGCCACGGACAGACTCGGGCAGATCCTTGTCGAACATATCCTGCAAAGCGGGCTTGTAATCCCACGTCTCGAACTGGGACGGGGATCCCGCTTGGAACAGGTAGATGGCGCGCTTTGCCTTCGGGGCCTGATGAGGGAGGCGCAGCGCACCCGGCGCGGGCGTGGAGGCAAGGGCCCGGGAAGCCCCCCCGCCAAGCAGACTGGCGAGGCCGGCCCAGCTGAGCGCATTGGCTCCGCGGGCGAGAAAATGCCGCCGCGTCTCCAGGGAGAGCCATTCGCGCTTCAGGGCCGGCGGAACGTTCGGCAAATCCCAAACGGTCGGTTGTTCGCCACAGTGGTCGGAACAGTGGGCGACGTCCTGCGCGAAGGGATGGGCGGGCGGATGCATGAGCGATGTCTCCGTTTTATTTGTTCAGGAACTCGTCCAGGTTGAGGAACTGGCTGGCGACCACGGTCCAGGTGGCCAGATCGGAAGCCGAGAGAGCCGGATCGGAGGCCGATTCACCGACCTGGAGCAGGACCGCGGCCGCCGCCGCATCAGCGGTGGACTTGGCCCGGACTCTCTCCGCGGAGCCGAGCAGCGCTTTGGTTTCGGCCGCCTGCAGCGGACGCGCGAGCGTGGCACGCGCGAGGTAATCGAGGCGTCCCGCCGGATCGATGGTTGCCGTCACGGCGCGTTCCGCCAGACGACGCGCCGCCTCGACCCACTGCGGATCATTCATCGTGACGAATGCCTGCAGGGGGGTGTTGGTCCGCGCGCGCCGCGAGCAGACCACCTCACGGGAGGTGGCGTCGAAGGTCTCGAGACTGGCCGGTGGCGAGGCACGCTTCCAGAAGGTGTACACGCTGCGGCGGTAGAGCCCCTCCCCCTTGTCAGGCACGTAGGTCTTCGTGTTGGACTCCGGCATCGCCACTTCCTCCCAGATCCCCGGGGGCTGGTACGGCTTCACCGGCGGGCCACCAATCTTGTCGACCAGCAGGCCCGAGGCCGCGAGCGCGCTGTCGCGCAGCATCTCCGCGTCCATCCGGAAGCGCGGTCCGCGGGAGAGGAGCTTGTTGGAGGGATCCTTGGCAAGCCGCTCCGGCGTCGCAGCGGCGGACTGCCGGTAAGCAGCCGAGGTCACGAGGAGGCGATAGAGGCGCTTCACGTCCCAACCTCCCTCGCGGAACTCGATCGCCAGCCAGTCGAGCAATTCCGGGTGCGTGGGCCGGTCGCCCATGACGCCAAAATCACCCGAGGACTCCACCAGTCCCCGGCCAAAAACCTCCTGCCAAACCCGGTTGACGGTCACCCGCGCCACCAACGGCTGTTCCGGCGAGAGAAGCCAATCCGCCAGACCACGCCGGTTACGCGGGGCGCCCGCGGAAAGCCCGGGCAGGAAATGCGGCACGGAGGGCTCCACGCGCTCCTCGCGGGCGAAGTAATCGCCACGCTTCAGGATGTCTGAGTACGCCGGCGTGCTCTTCTCGAGCGCGATGAGGCTGGGCGTGCCGTCCTTCGTCAGCGCGTCGAAGGCGGTCTCGTGCGCCGCCACCGACGCGGCCAGCCGGATCGTCTCCTCGTCTTTTTCCCCCAGCACCAGCCGGTCGGCCACGACGAACTTTTCGTCGGTCGTCCACCGCGCCACGTCAGGCTGCCGCGCCACGATCTCCGCGGCGAGATCCTCGAAAGGCAGCCGCGCGACCTCGGCGGGGGTGAGCGCCCGCCGGTAAAACCGCACATCTTGGAAGCGCGTTTCGCGCATCGGGTTGTAGTCGTCGCGCCGGCCGACATGCATCGCGGCGTCGGTGCGGATCGAGTCCTTGGGGCCCAGCGTGTCGAGTCTCACCTCGGTGTCGGCCGGCTTGCCGTTGAGGTAGATCCGCACCCCGGAGGCCTTCCGCGACCCGTCGTAGGTGACGAACACGTGGATCCATTCGTCGCGGATGATCTGCCCCGGGCGAGTGGCCACGGAGATACCCCTCTTCACCGGCGGGGCGGCGGGGGTGACGCGGCGTGGCGCGGCCTTGCGCTTGGTCGCGGGCGCTGTCTCCGCAGCGGGGGCGGCCGCCGGCGCGGTCGCGGCGCTGGTCTCAGTTTCCACAGCCTGGGTGGCATCCGGCACAAGATTCACGAACAGCAACAAGCCCTCCTGGTAGACGTCCCAACCGGCACCACCACGGCGCTTCTCGTCGCCCATCCGGGCCAGCAGGGTTCCGTTACCCGTGCCGGTGCGCACGCCACCGCCTGGTTTCGCGCGGAGCATAATCCAGCCGCCGGTGGAGAATTTCTCGTTGGCCTCCACGTCGCCCATTCCGCCGAGGTTGAGACGCGTGTGGATATCCATGCGCATCGAGGGCCAGAGCCAGGTATTCTCGCCCCAGATCAACGGGTTGGTGTCGGCCTTGAACTCCCGCACCGCCGCTTTGGGGGCGGAATTGCGGACCACGTCGCCCTTCCCTTCGTCGAAACGGAGCCGCAGCTCGAGCCCTTCTTCCCCGACCGGATTGGGGCCATTTCCCGCCTTCAGCCAAGCCGCCGCGATTTCACGCGACCGCGCACGCCGCGCCTCCAGCTTCGTCGCGAGCTCGGAGCGGGAGCGCAGCACGAACTCCGCCGCGGCGGAATTCTCGGGCTTCGGTAACCGCACCACCGGCGGCGGCTCGGCGATGTTCAGGTCCCACGGCTTCTCCACCGTGTTGCTCAGGAAAGCCGCCAGACCGTAGAAATCACGCGTGGTGATCGGATCGAATTTGTGGTCGTGACAGGCCGCGCAGCCCGTGGTGAGCCCGAGAAAAGTCGCGCCAAACGCCTCCACCCGGTCGCGAGTCTGATTCACGAACACCTCCTCGGTGATGGTGCCCCCCTCGTTCGTGGTGAGGTTGCACCGCATGAATCCCGTCGCAGTCAGCTCGTCGATCGTGCGCGCCGGAAGCAGATCGCCCGCCAGCTGCTCACGCACGAACGCATCGAAGCGTTTGTTCTGGTTGAATGCGCGGATGACGTAGTCGCGGTAGGGCCAGATTGCGCGGAAATTGTCGAAGTGGATCCCGTGGGTGTCGGCGTAGCGGATGTAATCTAGCCAGTTCCGGGCCCGGTGCTCCCCGTAACGGGGGCTCGCGAGCAGCCGGTCCACGAGCTTCTCGTAAGCATCGGGAGCGCGGTCCGCGACAAACGCCTCCACCTCGGCGGCCGTCGGGATGATTCCGGTGAGATCGAGGGTCACGCGACGGATGAGGGAGCGGCGATCCGACTCCGCGGCGGGCGTGAGTCCCTCGCGCTCCAACCGCGCGGCGATGAAAGCGTCGACCGGCGTACGCACCCAGGAGCGGGCCGCGGCGGAGACCGCGGGAACGGCGGGACGACTCGGAGTGATGAAGGCCCAGTGCTCCTCGTAGTGCGCCCCCTCCGCGACCCAGCGGCGCAGGGTGGCGATCTGCGCCGGGGAGAGCGTCTTATGAGCCTCGGGCGGCGGCATGATCTTCTTCTCATCCTTGGTCTCGATGCGCTGGATCAGCGGGCTCTCGTCCGGTTTTCCCGGGATGACGGCCGGGGGGCCATCCTTGCGCTTCGCCGTCGCGTGCTCGAAACGGTCCAGCCGCAACTCGGCCTTGCGGGAACCGGCGTCGAGCCCGTGGCATGAGTAGCAGTTGTCCGCCAGGATCGGCTGAATGTGCTCGTTAAACGAGAGGGATGTTGGCGCGCTGGCGGGCTTGGCCGCCGGAACCGGGCGCAACTGGGCGAGAAGCGCGGCGACGGAGCAAAACCCGACGAGGCTCAGTAGGACGTGGCGCAGCATGAGGAAAAGACGCGGGGGAGAAGGGGCGGATGAGAGGCGGCCGGATCAATCCGAATCACAAGGAAGCGGAGACGGGATTTCCAAGCGGCCCGGTGTGGAAACACCGGACATTTCCCCGTCGGAACACATCCGCGTGACGAAATAGGCATCTGGTCTGGACTGGGGATGAACTGAATCGCTCCCCGCCGGAACTCAAACCCCGACGACCGCTTTCGGCGCGGCTCACTTCAGCGCGCGGTCCAGAAGGTTGCGGGTCATGCGTTGCACGCGCTCGTCGGGTCCGTGGGGTCGGCTCCAATGTGACCAAGGCAGAACATGGCCTGGCGGCGT
This sequence comes from Opitutales bacterium, assembly GCA_964229935.1. Taxonomy (GTDB): domain Bacteria; phylum Verrucomicrobiota; class Verrucomicrobiia; order Opitutales; family Opitutaceae; genus ER46. The sequence goes on along the minus strand of CAXRGI010000096.1, from coordinate 2,929 downwards.
GGACATCGCCTGCGCCCACCAGATGGTGGAGGCGTTGAACACGAAATTGCCCTTCGGGCCCGGATAGAGCGTCGCCGCCCATTGCTGGGGCCGCACGCCGCTGACCCAGGCGGTCCCCTCGGCCACGACCTCAAGGCCGGGAATTTCAGTGGCAGGCTGCCCGTGGTACTCCCAGCCGATTAGTCCCGGAATAGACTCGCCCTTGACCATACCGGTCCCCGTGAAGAGCCAATGTTCGGGGCGCACGCAGGTCCAGTCGCCGCCGCCGTTGATGGGCTCGACGTTGCGGGCGCCCATCAGGAGCCCCTCGTCGGGCCCGTGGTGCGGGAACGGACCATTATCGCGCTGGCGATTGCGCGCGTAGGATTGCTCGCCGCCGTACGGCCCGCCGCGGAAGAAGATGCGGTTGGGCCGGCCGTCGTGGCTCTCGCGGAGCGGGGTGACCCAGCACACCGAGTTGCCGCACAGGAAGAGCAGGTTGACGCCCTCGTCGCGCATCCGCTCGACGCTCCGGTACTGCCGGATGTCCCAGTACTCGTCGTGACCGACGCTGAGGAACGCCTTGCAGCGCAGACCGCGGTCGGGCGTAAGCAGGTCGCTGTTGGAACAGTAGGTCACGTCGTATCCGTGCTGCTCGAGCCAGTAGGCCAGCGGAAACTCGAAACACAGCCACTCGCCGGAGCCGACGGTACGAGGATCGTTCACCACGCCGCTCCACTGGGCCTCGCGGCCGTAGGGCCGGTCGAAACTCACATCGGCCCAGGGCCCCTGGTTCCCCTTGGGATGGGTATAGACCGAGAAGTTGTTCGGCCAGCGGTTGTACGCCTGCCAGGTGTTGTCGCTGCACTGGAACAGGATGTCGGCCGGGCGTTCGTCACGAACGATGAACACCACGTGGCTTTGCCAGTAAGGCTCGTCGGCCGCCTCCGGAATCGTCGTGAGCCGGCCGAGGTAAACTCCGCTCACCCAATCGCCCGGAATCACCAGGCTGGCCGCGGAAGGCCAACGGCACTCGTGCAGGTTTTTCTCGCCCGGCTTCGGGGTCGGCTGCGTGCCAACCGTGAGCGGTCCGATCTCAGTCATCTTCCGCGCGCCGCGGCCGCCGTAATAGCCGGTGCGAAAAATCTCCAGGCGCACTTTCCGCGGCGGGTTGGCCGAAAGCATGAACTCGATGGACTCGCCCGCGCGCACGCTCTGCCGCGAGCAGTAGCCCTCGACCCAGGGGGACCGGAAACCCTCGCGGTCGACCCGCACCCGCGTGAGCTGCCAATCACGGGATCCCTCGCGCGCGTTCTCCTCGGCGATGACATTGCGCCGCGCGGCGGCTGCCGCGCCGACCGCGGGAACCGCCGCCCCGATGAGCGCGGTCGCGGCGCCGGCTTGGAAGAATTCGCGGCGGGAAAGCGGAGCGGAGGGCACGGGGCCGGGGGTGTTCATGCCCGGCAGTGTGGTACCCGGAGCGCCCGCGCCAAGCCGCGAGAAGAAAGTATCAGATGTCGATCACGTCCCCGCCCCGCTGCTCCCGGCGCCGCGGAGGCCCGGGCGGCGGACGTCGTCCACGCAGGAAAAGACTCACCAGGAGATTGGTCACGCTCACCACCAGCGAGCCCCCCACGGCGGGCCAGAAGCCCGTGACGTGAAACCCCTCGACCAGCTTTCCCACGAGGAGGAACAACAAGGCGTTGATCACCACCACGCCGAGACCCATGGTCACCACGATGAACGGCAGCGTGAACAGCAGCAGCAACGGGCGCAGCACCGCGTTGCAGAAGCTCAGCAGCACCACGACCACGAGCAACGTGGAGCCGCCGTCGCAGCGGATGCCCGGCACGATCCGGGTCGCGATCAACACGCCGAGCGCGAGCACGAGCCAGCGAGCGAGCAGGTTCAGGACGGAAGGCGGCATGGCGTGAAGGGTCACGGTCCGTGTCACCCCAACGCCCGGCAATGAAAATCCTGATCCTGCAGGACTACCTCCGCAGCGGCGGCACCGAGCGGCAATGCGTACTGCTCGCGAATGCGTTCGCGGCGGCGGGAAACAACGTGACGCTGGTAACGTTCCGGCCGGGCGGCGCCCTCGACGGCACCCTCGGCTCCGCCGTGAGGCGTGTGGCGCTGCAGCCGTTCGACCTCGGTCTCGACTGGTTCGCGCCCGGACTGATCGCGACCGTGCGCGACACGGAGCCGGATGTGATCCTCTGCCTCGGCCGCATGGCGAATTGCCACGGCTGGCGGCTCACCCGCTTCGCGCCGGTGGTCGCGACCATGCGCACGGGGAAATCGCTGCCCGCCTGGTTCCGCCGCACGCTGCGCGCCGCCGCCCACGTGGTCGCGAACAGCGAGGAGGCGCGTGCCACCGTGCTCGAGGCCGCCGGTCTGCCCGCGGCGCGCGCCAGCGTGATCTACAACTCCCTCGTTTTCCCAGCGTTCGCTTCGGTGTCCCGCAACGAGCCCTTGCGCGCCGCGCACGGGGCCGGTCCGGGCACGACGGTGCTCCTCGATGTCGCGATGTTCCGACCCGAGAAAAACCAGCGTGAACTGCTGGAGATCGTCGCCGGGCTCCCCGCGGAATCCGACTGGCAGCTCTGGCTAGCGGGAGACGGTCCGGCGCGCTCCGCCTGCGAGCAACGCGCCCGTGAACTCGGAGCCGCTTCCGGCCGCATCCGCTTCCTCGGCTTCCACGCCGATCCCGCTCCACTCTACGCCGCGGCCGACCTTGCCGTGCACGCTTCCTGGAGCGAGGCGCTTTCCAATTTCCTCATCGAGGCGCAGGCCCACGGACTGCCCGCCGTCGCTTCCGCCGCGCAGGGCATCCGCGAATGCTTCCTGCCGGGAGATACCGGTTGGGAGATAGCGTCGGGTGATCGCATGGCCTTCCGCGCAGCGCTCGTCCGGTTGATGGCGGAAAACGCCGGAGACAAGGACCGCC
>CAXRGI010000095.1:0-2733 GCA_964229935.1 Opitutales bacterium | reverse complement strand
GGTTTCCGATCGAGCGTAACGTCGTGCCCTTCCTCACGGCAGACCGCAGCCAATGGTCGTACCCCGCTTTCCGGGACGAGGACCGGGCGCTGATCGAGCGCTGGTGCCGCTCGGGCGCGGAGATCGTCGGAGTCTCCGATTATTTCTACGGTGTGCCGCACTTCGCCCCGCGGCCCACGCTCTACGCGGTGGCGGAATCGATCCCCTTCCAACACCGGGCGGGAGGCCGCGCCTTCGACGCGGAGACGTACTCCCACTGGGCGCGCGACGGACCCAAGGCGTGGCTCGCCGCGCAACTCCTCTGGGATCCGGGCCGCGACTCCGCTACGCTGCTCGATCGTTATTACCGCGAGTTCTGGCGCGAGGCGGAGACGCCGATGCGGGCGTACTTTGCCGCCGCCGAGCGGACCTGGCTCGAGCAGCCCGGTCCGCCGCTGTGGCTGAGGTTCTACAAGGCCGAGGACCAGGACTGGATTTCTCCGGAGGCGCGGCGTGCCGAGTTACGTGCGGCGCTCGCCGCCGCCGGCCGGGCGGCGACGGAGGAGATGACCCGCGCCCGGGTCGCCTTCACCGCGGCCGGCTTCTCAGTGACGGAGGCCTATTGGAGTTTCGCCGCGGCGCGCGGGGTGGCCTCGCGCCAGGCGCGGCCCGGCATAGAGCCGGCGGCGCTGCTCGCGGCATGGAAGCGGTACCGCGCGGAGCGGGAGCGACTGGCGAAAACTTTCGCCGATGTGCGGAAGCGACACCCGCTGGCGGTGGCGGACCAGGACTTCACGGCCTACCTGCGCAACGAACCCGACAGCCGGCTCGCGCTTGCGTTGCACGCCACGCCCCAGGGGAGGGCGGCATTGGCCGCGGAGCCGGAGCTTCTGCGGCGGCATGTGGGCGTGGAGCTTGGCGATCTGGACCGACTCCAGTCGTCCGGCGCGGAAATGCTCACGGATCCCGGTTGGCGTGAGGTGGTTGTTTTGCCGGCCGATGCCTCGAATGTGAGCCAGTGGACCTTAAGCGGCGCACGCTGGACGGGGCAGACGGAGGCGTGGGAAGGACGTTCGGTGCGTATGCTCGATGGCGCCGGCAGACGCCGTGTGCTGCGTCTCGCCAGCTGCCGCACCGAGGACTTCGGCCAATGGCTTTCGGCGGAAGCCGGGGCGGTGTATGTCGCCGAGGTGGACGTGCGTGCGCGCGTGAGCCCGGGGACGGCGACGCACCTGATCATCTCGTTCCTCGACGAAAAAGGCCGCCACCTGAACATGGGGCGGGTGGACCGCCTGCCGGCCGGCGCCGGGGAGCAATCGACGCGACTCCGCGTGATCGCCAAGGCGCCGCCGGGCGCTCGCTGGGTCGGCTACGGCCTGCGCGTGATGAACCAGATCAACGACGACTTCGCGGAGTTCTCCGGGGCGAGCCTGCGCCGCGCGCCTCAGCTCCGGTAGTCGGCGTTTTCGCTCACGTACTCGTGCGTGAGGTCGCCGCCGACGACGGCGGCGGCGGCCGCGCCGTTGCCGAGGTCGATCTCCAGTTCCACCGCGCGTTCGTGCGGCGGATAGTCGATCGGGGCGGAAAACATCCCGTCCGGCGTGGGCCGGCTCGTGTACAATTCCGCGCCGCGCAGGTGGGCGACGAGCGCCGCCTCCTTGGTTGGATCGAGCTGAAACGCGCCCTGCGCGAAGATCTCCACGCCGCCCATGCGGGCACGCAGGCGCGAGAGATCGGTGCCGGGGGCGTGGGCGCCCACGTGCTTGCCGATCGCCTGGATGAGGCGGCCCACGTTGGGGTCGTTGCCGGCGACGGCGCACTTGAAGAGCGGACCGTTGACCACCGCCTTGCCGATGGAGCGGGCGAGGCCGAGGCTGGCGGCGTTCCGCACAGTGACGCGGATCACGTGCCGCACGCCCTCGCCGTTGCGCACGACGTCCTCCGCGAGGTCGCGGCAAACCTGGTGCAGGCCGCGCTCGAACGCTCCCCAATCGCTGAACGGCACGCGGCCCGAGGACAGGGCGACGACCGTGTCGGAGGTGCTGGTGTCGCTGTCGATGCTGATGGCGTTGAAGCTGGCGTCGACCGCGCGGGCGAGCATCTGCCGCAGTTCGGCGCGCGGCACGGCGATGTCGGTGAGCAGGTACACGAGCATCGTGGCGAGGTTGGGCTCGATCATGCCGGCGCCCTTGGCGATGCCGACGATGCTGCCACCGCCAACGGTCGCGCGGCGGATCTTCGGGTAAAGGTCGGTGGTGACGATGCCCTCGGCGGCGGGAAGGATCGACGTCGCGGAGAGGCTCGCGACGGCCGCGGGCACCTCGCGCAGCATGGCGTCGAGCGGCAGGCCCCAGCCGATCACGCCGGTGGAGCTCGGCAGCACCTGGCCGGGGGCGAGCTTCAGTTCGCGCGCCACCGCGGCGCAGACGGTCTCGGACGCCTCGACGCCGCCGGGCGCACACACGTTGGAGATCTTGTTGTTGATGATGACCGCGCCGAGCGCGGGCTCCATGAGACGCTTGCGGCCCACGATGATCGGCGCGCCGGGGAACGCGTTCCGTGTGAACATCGCGGCGAACGACGGCGTGGGCTCGTCGAGCGCGAGCAGCGTGAGCGTCATGCGCGAGGGCTTCGGCGCCTCGCGGGGCGTGAACTCGAAGCGGGCGTTGCCGACGCGGAAACCCGCGGGCAGCGCGGCCTGCGCGGCGAGCCACGCGCGATGCTCGTCGCGGCTGGCGAAAGTGAGGTCGGTGC
>CAXRGI010000094.1:0-3212 GCA_964229935.1 Opitutales bacterium | reverse complement strand
GCAGTTTGCTCGGGAGATCGGAAACCAGTTGCTGCGTGCCGGCACCTCGGTCGGGGCGAATTACCGGGCTGCCTGCCGGTCGAAGTCGCGGGCCGACTTCATCAACAAGCTCAAGATCGTCGAGGAGGAGTGCGACGAGTCGCTGTTCTGGATGGAGCTGCTTGTCGAGGGGCAGCTGGGCCCGGCTCCGCGCCTCGCGGATATCCGGCGCGAGGGATCCGAAATCCTCGCCATCACCGTCGCCTCCCTGCGTACCGCCCGCAGCCGTGATTCGTAAATCGTCAATCGTCCCAATCGTAAATTCCCTTTCCTCCATGGTCGCCGAAACCTCCGTGAAAAACATCTCGGTCACCCTCCGCGTCTGGCGCCAGTCCGGCCCCGGCGAGACCGGCCGGTTCGTCGAGTACCAGGCCTCGGACCTCAATCCGAACATGTCCCTGCTCGAGATGCTCGACGTCGTGAACGACGGCCTCGAGCGCCGGGGCGAGGAGCCGATAGCTTTCGCGCACGATTGCCGCGAGGGCATCTGCGGCACCTGCTCCCTGGTCATCGACGGCAAGCCCCACGGTCCGCACCGCGGCGTCGCCAGTTGCCAGACCTACATGCGCAGCTTCAGCGACGGCGCCGTTATCACGCTCGAGCCGTTCCGCGCCAAGCCGTTCCCGGTCATCAAGGACCTCGTCACCGACCGTAGCGCTTTTGACCGCATCCAGCAGTCGGGCGGTTTCATCACCGCGCGCGCCGGCTCCGCGTGCGACGCCAACGCGATTCCGGTGCCGAAGGGCGCGGCCGACCTCGCGATGGACGCCGCGCAATGCATCGGCTGTGGTGCGTGCGTTGCGGCCTGCAAGAACGCCAGCGCCATGCTCTTCGTGGCTGCCAAGGTCAGCCACTTGGGCCTGCTGCCCCAAGGCCAGGCCGAGCGCGACCGCCGCGTGCTGGCGATGGTGAAGACCATGGACGAGGCCGGCTTCGGCAACTGCAGCAACCAGTACGAGTGCAGCGCCGCCTGCCCGAAGCTCATCTCGCACGACTTTATCGCCCGCATGAATGGCGATTACCTCGCCGCAAGCGTTCGCTCCGCCTTCAAGGCCGAGTCCCAAGCCGCCGGCGGCGGCGCGGGCTGAACCCGTCCCGCCTGCTTCCTTCGCCCCTCCCGCCGTTTTTCAGACGGAAGGAAAACCCCGCGCCGTTGGCTCAGGCAGGCCGTTGCTGCGGTCCTGCAAACTAGCCGGTCACTTCGCCAGGAACAGCGGAGCGCCGGGTCCCATCGGAACGCCGAAGGCGATCCAGACGATCAACAGCGCTGTCCAGGTAAGGGTAAACCAGAGTGAGTAGGGCAGCATCGTGGCTATCATCGTGCCGATGCCGGCCTTGGGCTCGTACTTCTGCGCGAAGGTCAGGATCAGCGGGAAGTAACTCATCAGAGGCGTGATGATGTTAGTCACGCTGTCGCCCACGCGGAAAGCGCCCTGCACCAGTTCCGGCGAGTAGCCGAGCAGCATGAACATCGGCACGAACACTGGCGCGAGCAGCGCCCATTTGGCTGACGCGCTCGAGATGAGCAGGTTCACCGTCGCCGCGAACAGCACCAGCGCGACCATCAGCACGATCGGCATTTTCTGCAGCCCGAGGTGCGTGATGAACTCCGCGCCGCTCACCGCGAGGATGATCCCGAGGTTCGTCCAGTTGAAGTAGGAGATGAACTGGGCGGCGAAGAACGCCAGGACGATGAACGTCGCCATCGACTTCATCGTGGACGACATGCCCGCCATGATCTCGTGGTCGTTGCGCAGCGTGCCGGCCGCCAAGCCGTAGGCGAGTCCGGGCACCAGGCCGTAGAGGAAAATGAACGTCCCGAGGCCGCGCATGAAGATGGATTGTTCGAACGCGGGATTCTTCGGGTCGCGCAGGAAGCCGTCGGCCGGCAGCACGCCCCACAGCACGATCGCGGAGAGCAACGCCACGCTCAAGGTCGCCACCCACAGTCCGCGGCGCTCGGCGGCCGAGAGGGGTTTCAGCTCCTCGCGCGGCGCCGAGCCGCGGTAGTCTCCGAGGCGCGGCACCACGATCTTCTCCGTCACCCAGGTGCCGGCCGCGGTGACGACGAACGTCGCGACGAACATGAAATAGAGGTTGGCCGTAGCCGCGACCGTGTACTTCGGGTTGATCAGATGCGCCGCTGCCTCCGAGAGGCCGGCCAGCAGGACATCGACGGAGCTGACCAGCAGGTTGGCGCTGTAGCCTCCCGAAACGCCCGCGAAAGCGGCGGCCAGCCCGGCGAGCGGGTGGCGCCCGATGGCATGGAACAGCGCCGCGGCGAGCGGCGTGAGAAGCACGTAGCCGACCTCGCTGCCCGCGTTGGACATGACGCCGGCGAAAACAACCATCGGCGTGATCAATCGCGCGGGTGAGGCCAGCACGGCGAGGCGCAGGCAGACGCCCATCAGCCCGGAGTGCTCCGCGATCCCGATGCCGAGCAGGCAGAATAGCGAGATTCCGAGCGGGGGATACGCGAGGAAGTTCTTCACCGGGTCGAGCAGCACGCGGTGCAGTCCGTCCAGCGATAATAGGTTCACCACGGTCACGACCTTGCCCGTCGCCGGATTTTGCACCGACACGCCCAACGAGTGGAGCAGCCAGGACAGGACCAGAACGAGCAGGGCAAGCCCGGCGAAGAGTGTGGCGGGGTGGGGCAGCGCGTTGCCGGCCCGCTCGACGCCGTTCAGGAATGATTGAAAAGGCGAAGGTTTGACCGGGGTGGAGTCGGGGGTGGAAACCATGCGGCGAGAGAGCCCAACCGCGCCCTTTCCGCAAGGACACACGAAACCAGGGAGGATTGCCCACGGAAGGCGCGGAAAACGCGGAATAATCCAGGCCCTTGCCGAATTTAGGTTTGTTGTAGCCGCGGCCGCCCGCCGCGGACCATGCCGCCGGCGCGACGTCCGAAGACCCTACCTAAGGGCGCGTGTTCCTGACCACTCATGTCACCGATCACGCGGTTCAAGAATACCGCCGCGCGGGCCTTCGGGTTCAAATCGGCGAGGCTCTTCTCCGTTGCCTCCGTTTGCTCCTGTTCCCGCTCCACCTTTGCGCGTCTTGCGCCTTCTCGCTGCAAACCGGGAAATAGCCGCCATGAGGCGCAGAGCGGGTTCGCCGCGGGGGCGCCGCGGGTCCCGCCAAGATCCTTCCGTGCGCTCGGCTCGAGTCTC
>CAXRGI010000093.1:0-2440 GCA_964229935.1 Opitutales bacterium | reverse complement strand
CCCGGTGCGCCCCACGGCGAGCCTTCCGGGCTGTCCTTCACCCCGGGTGGTCCCGTCGCCGCCCATGCCCGGTTCGACGGTCGCGCCACGCAGATCACGATCCCGGGAGCTCCCGTCCTCGCGATCGGCCAAGGTGATTTCACGCTCGCGCTCCGGGTGCACACGGCCGCGGAACTGGATGACGATCTGGGCGATCTGGTCTCCCATTACGATGCCCGGACGCGCACCGGCTTCACCCTCGCCCTGCGCCATGCTTCGGGCGTCACGCACAGCCAGCCCAATCACCGCCAACTGCAATTCGGGATCGACGCAGGTTCCGAACCCGAATTTCGCGACGAGGGACGGCCGGGGGCGGCGATCTTCGGACAGTCGATGGCCGTGCACGCCGGCTCGCTTTACGTCGGCACCTGCGAAACCGGACCTAACGGAACCGGCCGAGTCTTCCGCTACACGGGACCAGGCCGCTGGGAGGACTGCGGTGCGCCGGATCGCGCCAACAGCATCACGGCGATGACGGTTTGGAACGGCCACCTTATCGCCGGCTCCGGCAAGTACCGCCTCGGGGGATCCGCGCTCAAGGAGTCCGAGAACCCGCACCTTGGCGGCCGCGTCTACCGCTACCTCGGCGGCCAGCGCTGGGAACTCATCCGCCACTTCACCGGAATGGAGTCCGTGGGCGGGCTACTGGTCCACCGCGGTGCGCTGCACGTCGGCTCGCTGTACCGTCCCGCGGCCTTCTGGCGCGGCACGACCAGCGGAAGCTGGGAGGAGTTGCCGGTGCCCGGAGGGAAGCGGATCGAGGCGCTCGCCTCCTTCAACGGCGAGATCTGGGCGACGGGCTACGACGAGGGTCACGTCTATCGCTGGGATGGCATCCGTTGGACCGATCTCGGCCGCGTCGGCGAACCGGAGAACACCCAGACCTACGCCTTCGCGGTGCAGGCGGGCCGCCTGCAGGTAGCGACCTGGCGCACCGGCAAGGTTTTCGCGTGGGACGGCACCGCGTGGCTCGACCGCGGCCGGCTCGGCTCCGAATTGGAGGTCATGGGCATGATGGTGCACAATGGAGCGTTCTACGCGGGCACGCTGCCTCTCGCGCAGCTCTACCGTCACGAGGGAGGGTCCGATTGGCGCCTCCTCCGGCAGTTGGATACCACGCCCGAAGTCCAATACCGCCGCGTGTGGACGATGGCGGAATACCAGGGCCGACTGTTCGCGACCACGCTGCCTTCCGGGCACGTGTGGTCGCTGCGGGCCGGGGCCACGGTGTCGTGGGACCATGAGTTTCCCGCGGGCTGGCGGCATGTGGCGGCCCAGCGGGATGGCGACACCCTCCGCCTCTGGGTCGATGGCGAGAAAGTCGCCGAGTCCCGGCGGCCGGGATCGGAACGATTCGATCTGAGCCACGCGGGGCCGTGGAAAATCGGCGCCGGCCCCGGCGACTTCTTCAACGGCGGCCTCGCGGACGTGAGGTATTACCGCCGTGCATTGGGCGCCGACGAGATCCGCGCGATCGCCCGGGAAGCCCGCTGAATCAACGCCACGGCCTTGAAACCACCCGCACTCGCGGTTGTGGTTCAACGCGCCCCGCACGCCGCCATGAATCCCTCCGCCCCGCTCGGTGACCGCCTCCACCACCTGACCCGCCGCACGTTCCTCGGCGGATCGGCCCGCGGCGTCGGCGGCATCGCGCTGGGCACGCTGCTCACCTCCACGCTGGCGCGCGCCGCGCAAGTGGCCGGCGGCGCGAAGGGCCGGCCCGGGCTCCCCCACTTCAAGCCGACCGCGAAACGCGTGCTCTGCCTGTTCCAAAGCGGCGGGCTGTCGCACGTGGATCTGTTCGACGACAAGCCGATGCTCCACCGTCACGCGGGACAGGAGATCCCGGCCTCGGTGAAAGGCGACCAGCGCCTCACCGGGATGACCAGCAACCAGAGCGCCTATCCCGTCGTGCCCCCGCTCTCGCCCGGCAAGCGCTGCGGCCCGCAAGGCACCTGGATCAGCGACCTGCTCCCCAACCTCCAGACCATCGCCGGCGATCTCTGCATCATCCGCAGCCTGCACACCGAGGCCATCAACCACGACCCGGCCATCACCTACATGAACACCGGGAGCCAGCAGCCCTGTTACGCGAGCATGGGCGCGTGGGCGAGCTACGGCCTTGGCTCGGAAAACGAGAACCTGCCCGCGTTCGTAGTGATGGTTTCCCAAGGCACGGGAAAAAACCCCGGCCAGCCGATCTTCTCCCGCCTCTGGGGCAGCGGCTTCCTGCCCGCCTCCCACCAGGGCGTGGGACTGCGCGCCGGCGCCAACCCCGTCCTTTATCTCAATAATCCCCCGGGCGTGGACCGGGCCCAGCGCCGCGCGCTGCTCGACGATCTCGCGGAACTGAACCACCGGCGCGCCGCCGAGCTGGGCGACGCGGAGACCCTCGCGCGCA
>CAXRGI010000092.1:0-13032 GCA_964229935.1 Opitutales bacterium | reverse complement strand
GTTGCCGAACCTGAAGCGAGTCTACCAGCAATACCACGACCAGGGCTTCGAGGTAATCGGCATCAGCCTCGAGAATCCCCGTTACGCCAGCACCGACACGCCCGCGGAGCGCGCGGCGAAGCTGGGCCGTGCCCGGGAGGTGCTGACGGACTTCACCGCCAAGGAGAAGATGCCGTGGCCCCAGTACTTCGACGGCGAGTGGTGGCAGAACCCGATCGCGAAGCGGCACGCGATCAATGCAATCCCGGCGATGTTCCTCGTCGGGCCCGACGGCCGGATCGTCACCACCAACGCCCGTGGCGACCGCCTCGAGGCCGAGGTGAAGCGGCTGCTGGCCCGCTGAGCCGGCAGCCGTCGGGGCGGCCGTGCCCGCCAGAGGCGGGCAGGCCCGACGCCAAGGGCTTCGCCGCTTATGGCGTCACCGGCATTCCGCAGCTGACACTGGTCGACAAACGCGGGCACATTCGTCGCATTGATCTTGGCTTTAGCGTCGAGACGATTGATCGCATGCGTGACACCATTCTCTCCCTGCTGGGCGAACCCTGATGCCACAAGCAACCAATGTCCTCCGCGCGCGGCGGGGTGTCCCCGCACCGCACCGTGACGATTCCCCACTCCATTTTATGAAAATCCGCCCCCTGCTCTTCGCCAGCTTCGTCCTCCTCACCGCCGCGCTGCCCATCCGCGCCGGGTATGTCGTCAACGGCACGATTCCCGGGCTGCCCGACGGGCCGATCAAGATGCAGGCCGTCTTCGACGGCGCCGTGCTGGATGAAACCACTGCCAAAGACGGCCGCTTCACTTTCCGCAAGGACGGCGACTTCATCGGCAACAAGGTCTTCCTCTCCGGCGCGGGGCTCTCGCGGCCGAACTTCTACCTCGAGCCCGGCACCATCACCGTCACGAAGAACGCCGCCGGGGCCATTGTGGCGTCGGGCACCCTTTCCAACGACACCCACAACCTCTACCTCGCCGAGGTGGACCCGATTGAAAAACGCATCAACGAGCTCCGCACCAAGCTGCGCACGGTAAAGGATGAGCGGGAGAAGGCGGAGTTGAACCGGGAGCTCGGCCACCAATACAGCGGGGTCTTTTACCCGTTCCGCCGCGAGTTTGCCTACACGCACAACCGCACCATCCTCGCGGCCGAGTTCCTCTCCGCTGGCACCGGCCAGCTCACCTACGCCGACTTCCGCGAACTCCTGGCCAAGCTCGACCCCGCCACGCCGACCAATTGGTACACCAACCGGCTGAAGGAGCGCTGCGAAATCCTGCGCCAGACGGATTTTGGCGTCGTGGCGCCCGACTTCACCCTGCCGGATCCGTCCGGCAAGCCGATCACGCTGTCGTCGTTGCGCGGCAAGTATGTGCTGGTCGACTTCTGGGCCTCGTGGTGCGCACCGTGCCGCGCGGAGAACAAGAACGTCGCCAAGCTCTACGCCCAGTACCATGCGGCGGGCTTCGATGTCATCAGCGTCTCCATCGACGACAGCCGCGAGAAATGGGAAAAGGCGATTCGCGAGGACCAGCTGCCCTGGCACCACGTCTCGAGCCTGACCGGCTGGAAGTGCCCCGTCGCCAACCGCCTCGGCGTGGCCTACGGCATGTCCGGCGTACCCTATACCCTGCTCCTCGACCGCGAGGGCCGCGTGGTCGACCACAACGTGCGCGGCGAACACCTCGCCGCCAAACTCAAGGAAGTCCTCGGCGGCGCCGCTCCGCGCTCCTTAGCCGGGCCGCCCTCCAGACCGCCCTTTCGAGCCTCCGTTCTCGTTCCTCTTTCTCGTTCTCGTCCTCACTCTTTCTCCTGCGAGAACGAGGAACGATTCCAGCAGCGGATTTCCGCCCCTTTTCCTCACCGTCCTTCCACCATGCGCTCCCACCGCATCGTCCTCCCCGCCGCCCTGCTGGGCGCGCTGCTGCTCGTTCCGGCCTCCGCCCAGACGGCGGCCGCTCCCGCACCCGCCTCGACCGGCGGCGCCACCATCCAGCTCGAGGCCGTCGAGGTCACCGGCTCCCGCATTCGCAGCGTGCTCGGCGAGGCCACCGCCCAGCCTCTCACCGTCTACACGCGCGCGGAAATCGATCAACTCGGTATCAACACCCTGACCGACCTCAACACCTACATCCCCCAGCTCCCCACCATCGCCTGGGAGAGCACGCCCGAGACTGGCTTTGTCAACCTCGCCAACGACGGCGGCCGCTCCAACTTCAACGGCGGTCTCCGCAACCTCGGCAACACCGCCACGCTGCTGCTCATCAACGGCCGGCGCGTACCCAAGCTCGGCCAGGCCATGGGGCTCGACGCCTACGACTTCGGCGGCGTGCCGATGTCGGCCATCGAGCGCATCGAGGTGCTGAGCGACGGCGCCAGCGCCATCTACGGCGCCGATGCCATGGCGGGCGTGATCAACATCATCCTGAAGCGGGACTACCGCGGCTCCCAGTTGAAAGTCTCCTACGCGAACACCTTCGACAGCGACACCGCCAACCGCGAGGTGCAGCTCTCCAGCGGCTTCCGCGTCGGCCGCCTCACCCTCAACACCAGCGTCGGCTGGTCGAAGACCGGCGCCCTCTCCCCGCAGGATCGCTGGTACATGGCCACCAATGACCGCCGCTGGCTCGGCGGCACCGACGGCCGCGCCAACATCCCCTCTGGCACCGGCCTCATCCGCACCTCCACCGGCCAGCCGTTTCCCGGCACCACCTCCAACAACTTCGTCATCCCCGCCAACTCCGACGGCCGCACCGTCACCGCCGCCGACTACATCGCCGCCGGCCCCTGGAATGGCACCGACCGCTTCGACCAACCCAAGTACCAGGTCTACGGCGACCGGCAGTCGCGCAACCTGCGCCTCCAGGGTGAATACGAAATCAACCCGAAGCTCACGGTCTTCGCCGAGGGCTCCTGGAAGCGCGACGAATCCTTCCGTCCCGGCGACTACCGCACGATCAGCGTGACCAACATCCCCGCCGGCTACCCGGGCAACCCCTTCGGGGTCTCCATCACCCTGCAGCGCGTCTTCTGGGAAATGGTGCCCTACCTCGCCACCAACCTCGAGACCACCACCATGAGCGGTCTCGCCGGCCTCAAGGGCAAGCTCGCCCGCGGCTGGCGCTGGGAGTCGGGGATCCAGCATCAGAAGTCCGAATACAGCGTCACCGGCCTCGGCTCCGGCGGCACCCTCAACACCACCGCCATCACCCAGGCGGTCAACAACCCCGCCATCCGGCCCATTTTGCTCAACGACGGCCTGCGCAACTCTCCCAACTCCGCCGCCGTGATGCAGACCATGCTCTTCGACGGCAACTACGCCGAGCGCCCCACCACCTGGAACTACGACGCCAAGGCCGACGGCCCGCTCTGGTCGCTGCCCGCCGGCGACATCCAGGCTGCCGTGGGCCTCGAGCGCCGCGAGGAGTACGCCAACTTCCGCATCTCCCCCACCGACATCTTCGGCCGCCTCAACACCGCCGTGGAGCGCAGCTCCAACAGCCTTTTCGCCGAGGTCCAGGTGCCGCTGGCTTCGGAAAGGAAGAACTGGCCGCTCGTCCACAAGGCCAGCGTCAACTTCTCCGCCCGCCGCGACGACTACTCGGATTTCGGCGCCCGCACCGTGCCGCGCACGGCCGGCATCTGGCACCCGATCAAGTGGGTCGCCCTGCGCGGCAGCCTCGGCCAGGGCTACAAGGCCCCCAACCTCTCCTCCGTCTACGCCCCGGTGCGGGAGTCGACCGTCAGCATCGGCGCGATTGCCAACGTCGTCGACGTCAAGCGCGGCGGCGAACTCGTCACCGGCCCCGTGCAGCAGATTTCCGGCGGCAACCGCAACCTGAAGCCCGAGCGTTCCGACAACCTCAACCTGGGCGTCGTGATCGAGGTGCCGTTTATCAAGGGCCTCTCGTTCGGCGTCGACTACTACGAGATCGAACAGAGCGATCGCGTCGGCGGCTCGCTCGCGCTCATCGTGCCGAACTTCCAGGAGCGGCTCACCCGCGCAGCGCCCTCGCCGGAGGACGTCGCCCGGGGCTGGCCCGGGCTGGTGACGAAGATCGACGTCACCCCGCTCAACCTCGCGACCCTTGTGACCAAGGGAATCGACTACCAGGCGCGTTATTCGCGGCGTCTGGGCTGGTTCGGCGACGTCAACGTTCGACTCACCGCCAACAAGCCCAAGACCTCGACGATCCAGAGCGCGCCGAACCAGGGCGTCGTGAACAACATGCCCGGCGGCTACTGGCGCGGCACCGGCGTCCTGGGCTGGTCCCGGGGCCCGTGGAGCGCCGGCGGCACCGCGACCTACACGTCGCGCTACATCGGGCGGTATTTCCCGGGCGGCACGTACTTCAACAATGGCACGATCAACAAGCCGATCACGCTCTGGGATGCGCAGGCGGGCTACGACTTCGGCCGCGCCAAGTGGCAGCCGCGCAGCTGGGCGCGCCACCTTTTCGCCGATCTGCGGCTGAGCGTGAACGTGTACAACCTGCTCAACAAGGAGCCCGGCCTCGATCCCGTGAGCAAGGCCCCGATCCTCGGCACCGTCGACCCCCGCGGTCGTCGCTTCCTGGCGACATTGCAGAAGAGGTTCTAGCAGGCTGCCTGAAGAATGGGGTTAGGGCGTTCGATGTTCGCAAGGGGGGGGTGCTCGCTCTGTAGGTTCGAGCATCGAACGCCCTGACCCCATGGTTCGAACGGCTCGGCTTCGCCGCCTCCGCTGCTGCGGTTCGTCAGCTGCCGATCCCGAGGAGTTGCTTCACCATCGGTTCGAGCGATTCGCCGCGGGCGTTGGTTGAGACCAGGTTGCCTTGCTGATCGATGAGGAACATCGCCGGAATCGCGCGGATGCCGAAGAGAGTGCCGAACTCGTTCTGCCAGTACTTGCCGTCGTAGTGCTGCGGCCAGGTCATCTTCTTGTCCGCCGCGAAATCGAGCATCTTCTGCTTCGCTTTGGCGAGTTTCTCGGCGGCGGCCTCCGGCGTGTCCAGCGGAGGCAGGGGCGGCATCTTGGCGACGCGATCGGGCATCGTCTTCGCCATGCGCTCGCGTTGTTCCTTTTGCTTCGCCAGCGCATCGGCGTCGACCATGCCGGAATTCTCAAACGCGATGCCGATGTATTCGAGGCCCTGGCCGTGGTACTTCTCGTAAACGGCGAGCATGTTGGGAATCTCCGCGATGCACGGGCCGCACCAGGTGGCCCAGAAGTCGACCAGCACGACCTTGCCCCGCATCTTCTTGAGGTCGACCTCGCGGCCGTCGGCGGCGGTGAACTTGATCTTCCCGAGGTTGGCCTTCTGGCTCACCAGCTTGTCGAGCGCCTCCTTGGCCGGCTTGGCCGTCGCCTCGTTGCCGCCCGCGACGATGCGGTTCAGATATTTTTCAAACTCCGGCACGCCCAGACCGGCGGCGGAATAGAAGAAACTCGACTGGAGCGAGGAGATGCGATCGGCGTCGACGCCGTACTTCGCCAGTCCCTCGAGGTCGGCCTGCACAGCCGCCACCTCGGCGGGTGTCTTGGCCTTGTACATGCGGCCGCTCACGAACGCGGTCGCGGCCTGCCCCTGCTGCTCCTTGGTCGCGGTGGCGTCGTCGCGCACGCCCCGGAGGAGTTGCATGAGTTCGGCGTCCCACGCTTCGCGCGCCGCGGTGTCGTACACGATCAGGTTGGCCGCGGGTTTGTCGTCGAAGCCCGGCTTGATCTCCCGGATGAACTGCGGCCGGCGCTGCTGGAGACCAAGGACGATTTGTGCGCGATCCGGGCCCGCGGGCGTCCTGGCGAGGGCGGCAAGGGCCTCGTCGCGCAGTTTTCTGGCCGACGCATCCTGGGCCAACATGGTCTCGCTGCGCTTGGCGCCGGAGATCTGCATCGGGGGGCGTTGCGAGAGCGAGTCGATCAACGACTGCAGCTCCGGGTTCGCCGCCGGCTTGGCCGCAGCCTTGCCCGGGGAACTGGCCGTCTGGGCCGACGCCGCCAGGGCGAGGCCGAGAAACATTACCAAGGTGCGAAGAAGGGACGGTTTCATGATGGGAAAGCTACGCCCACTCTGGGGTGGAGAGGCGAGCCTAGCTTATGCGGCCCGCTGGATCGAGAAGTACGGAGCCGGAAAGAGGTCAGGGCGAAACTGGCAACGAACCGCCCGCCCGTGGCGCTCGGCGGCGCCAGGCAGTCGCCCCTCCGGTTGCAGGTTTCGTCCTGTCCCCTTGCGGCCGCAGGCCTGGTGATCGGGTTTTCACGATTCAGGTTTCGCGTCACAAAGCCAACGGAGCCGGAATTGACGCCACGGAGGAGGCGCGGCGCGGGCCGTTGCGCGTTTCAGCCCGACCCCTTGCGCCGACCGATCGCGCGGGGTTCACGCTACATGCTCACGTGCTCGACGATCGAGAGGCCATGGCCCTCGATGGCGATGGGCTTGCGGCCCGAGGCGGCTAGCAGCCGGATCTCGCGCAGACCGAGTCCATGCAGGATCTGCGCGCCGATGCCGTACTCACGGAGCATGGTGCGCGTGGAGGGCGCCGCGGTGTCGCCGCGGATCGTCTCGAGCAACTGGCCCCCGTCGTTGGCCCGCGAGAGGATGAGCAGCACGCCGGAGCCGTGGCGCGCGATACGCTCAAGCGCCGCGTTGATGCCGGCGCGGCCCGGGTCGGTTTCCCCCTGCAGCAGGTCGTGCAGGACGCTTTCGCGGTGCACCCGGACCAGCGTGGGACCGGGCCCGAGCGTCCCCTTCACGAGAGCGAAGTGGTGCCGCCCGTCGAGCTCGCTGCGAAAGACATGCACCGCGAACGGCCCGAACCGCGTGGCGATCTCGTGCCGACCAATTTCCTGCACGTGCTTCTCGCGCGCGGTGCGGTACTCGATGAGCTGCTCGATCGAGGTCATCTTCAGGCCGAACCGGCGCTTGAACTCGATGAGCTGCGGGAGCCGCTGCACGGTGCCGTCATCGTTGACCAGCTCGCACAGCACGCCGGCGGGAGGAAGTCCGGCCAGCACGGCGAGATCCACCGCGGCCTCGGTGTGACCCGCGCGCTGCAGCACGCCACCGGGGCGGGCCCGCAGCGGGAAGACATGGCCCGGCTGGACGAGACTCTCCGGGGTGGTCGCGGGATCCGCCAGCAAACGGATCGTCGTGGTGCGGTCCGCCGCGCTGATGCCCGTGCCGATCCCCTGGGCCGCATCGACGCTCACCGTGAAATCCGTGCGCTGCACTTCCCGGTTGCGCGCCACCATGGGCCCGAGGCCCAGCCGGCGCAGCTGCCCCTCGAGCATCGGCACGCACACGATCCCGCTGCAGTGGCGGATCATCATGTTCACCGTCTCCGGCGTCGCCTTCGAGGCCGCCATGATGAGATCGCCCTCATTCTCCCGGTCCTCGTCGTCGGTGACGATGACCAGGCGTCCCGCCGCGACATCGGCGATGACGTCCTCGACCGGATCAAAAACGGAATCCTTCACTTGGGACATGCGCCCAACCTCAGCGTGCCTCCCGCCCGGGTCAATCGCGGCGCCGGTCATCAGCGCGCCGACAGCCAGACGGTCATCTCCGAGTCGCCGCGATTGCCCCACGCGAAATAAGGCACGGCCTTCGCTTTTAACCATCAGAGCATCTTCGGGTGGAGGCGCCGCTCCCAGCCTGACGAGCCACCCGCAGGCGCGGCCTTGCCGCAAGAGAAACGCAATCGCCGGGCTTGAATCCGGGGCCGAGAGACCGACACCATCCCGTCGCAACACCAAGTTCGACGATCAAACTTTTACCCTAGAACCACACCATGCATCGCATCCTCGTCCTCCTGCTTGCCCTGACCGCCAGCGTCCACGCGCAGTCCGCGCGCACCGGCATCCTCACCGGGCAGGTCATCAACCAGAACACCGGCGACGTGCTCGCGAGCGCGTTCGTCGGCGTCGCCGGCTCCAACGCGACGGAGACGACCGACACCAACGGCATGTACCGCCTCGTGCTCCCGGAGGGCCCGCAGACGATCGTGGTGAGCTACTCCGGCCTGGACGAGCAACGCTTCGGGGTTGAGGTGAAGGCCGGCGAGGAAGTGCGGCGCAACGTCGCGATGACCTCCACGCTCTACAAGATGGACAAGTTCGTCGTGAAGACGATCCGCGAGGGTCAAGCCGCGGCCATCAACGAGGAGCGCTCGGCCGCCAACGTGAAGACCGTCGCGGCGATCGACGCGTTCGGTAATCCCGGGGCCGCGGTGGGCGAGCTGATCATGCGTCTCGCAGGCATCGCGGTCGACGGCTCCGGCGGCAAGGTCGACGCCATCTACGTGCGCGGCATGTCGCAGGACTTCTCGTCGCTGCTGATGGATGGAAATCAGATCGCGGTGTCGGGCGGCTCCTCGGTGAGTCTCGGGAATGTCTACTTCGGCCAGGTCAGCTCCGGCAGCGTCGCCTCGCTCGAGGTGATCAAGGCGCCGACCCCGGACATGGACGGCAACGCGATTTCCGGTTACCTCAACCTCCGCACCAAGCGCGCGTTCGACCGCGCGCCCGGCCGCGTGATCACGCTCACGGGAGGCTACACCTACATCAAGGACTACCAGCACAGCAGTGTGCCGTTCTCCACGCCACTGGAGCCCTCCCTCATCGACCTTAATTACTCCGACGTGCTCAGCGTCTTCGGCGGGAAGAACAACCTGGGCGTGAGCGCCACGTTCAATCGCACGATCACCAACAACGTGATCAACGAGATCGGCCACCGCACCGCGGCGGGCAACAGCGACGCCTACTGGGTGCCGCCGGAGCTTTCGCGGGCTCCCGTCAGCGAACCGCTGCTCCGCGCCGCCGGCGCCGGCCAGTGGGGCAACCTCGGCACGCAGACGCCCTCCTACAACACCGCGCTCTCGCTCGACTACAAGATCAGCGACCGCTCCTCGGTGTACTTCAAGAACACCATCAACCTGATCCAGCGCCGCAGCGGCTCCAACAACTCCTACTTCCGCTGGCTGGCCACCGCGCCGCGCGCCGCGTCCAGCTTCAAACCCGGTTCCACCTTCAACGTGGTGAGCATCGCCGACGGCGCCGGCCAGATCGACACGCAGTCCGTCCTCTACCTCCGCGAGACCCGCGCCTCCACGTGGGCGGCCGGCTGGGAGACCAAGCTCTGGAACGGCAGCGGCCTGCTGAAGGTCGACGCCAACTTCTCCCAGAACATGACCCACTACCCGAAGCTGCACCAGCTCGGGGCCCGCCTGCGCGGCGTTTCCTGGGTCCTCGACCGCGAGGACGGCGGCCTGATGCCCCGGGTCACGCAGACCGGCGGCCCCAACTGGAGCAATCCGAACAACTACTTCATCCGCCCCGACGCCCAGCTGATCAATTACCAGGCTCCGGCGGAGCGCAGCGGCGCGAACATCGACCTCCAGCGCACGTTCGCCACCCGCTTCCCGATCACGATCAAGACCGGCCTGAAGCAGGCGAACTTCAAGCAGGAGCAACGCCGCGACCTCTCCTACCACACCTATGCGGGCCGCCCCACCACGCCCGAAACCGGCGGCATCACGCCGTTCCTCGGCTACAACATGATCGTCTCGGAGGGTAAATACGGCCCGTTCCCGTTCGTGCAGCTCGCGGAGACCGGCGAGCGCGGCGATCCGTTCGCCGACCGCTCCAACTGGACCCAGACGCCCGTGGACGTCTGGAACACCGTCTACCAGTCGCTGGCCAACGACGCCGCCTTCGACAACACCGTGAACGCCGCCTACATCATGGGCGACGCGCGCCTCGGCCAGCTCCGCGTCCTGACCGGCCTGCGTTGGGAGGAGACCCGCTCCAGCGGCTCGAATTACCTCCGTGTCTCCAACGCGAACAACAACGCCAACGCCACCCTCTCGGCCGAGCAGAACGCCGCGCGCGCGCGGGACAACTTCCGCAAGTGGACCACGCAGGGCACCAAGTACGACCACGTGTTCCCCGGCCTGCATCTGGTGTACACGCTGACGCGCAACACCCAGATCCGCTCGAGCTACAACGCCACCATCACGCGCCCCAGCCCGCTCAACCTCCTGCCGGCGATCGTGCCCAACGAGCTCAGCCAGACGCTGTCCTCCGGCAACCCGGCCCTGAAGCCGTACACCTCCGACAACTACGAGCTCTCCATCTCGCACTTCCTCGGCGGCATCGGGCAGATCTCCGTGGGCGGCTTCTACAAGGATATCAGCAACTACTTCCGTTCGATCCGCTCCGTCGTGCCCGAGGGTCCCAACAACGGTTACGCGGGTGACTACGCGGGCTGGCAGGTTTCGCGCAACGAGAACGTCGGCAGCGCTTGGATCAAGGGCGTCGAGTTCAACTACACCCAGCAGTACACGATGCTTCCGGGCATCTGGCGCGGACTCGGTTTCTTCGCCAACTACACGTACCTCGACACCTACGGTGACTACGGTGCCGCCACCGGCAGCACCAGCCGGCTGCCCCTGCTCACGCCGCATACCTTCAACACCGGACTCTCGTTCATCCACAACGGCTTCGTCGTGCGCCTCATGGGCAACTACCGCGGGGAGTTCTTCCGCTCCACGGTCGCGGGCCTGCCGACACGCGCGGCGGCCTATGACACCTACCAGCACAGCCGCACCCTGATCGACCTGAAGTTCCAATACACCTTCAGCCAAAAGTACGTGCTTAACGTGGACCTCTACAATCTGACCAACGACTACACGAACAACGACTACGTCCACGTGTACAATCGCGAGATGTTCACCTACGCCGCCGGATCGGGCTCGGCCGTTCGTCTCGGCCTGACCGCGCGGTTCTGATCCGGCGCCACGCGCCGTTTGACGGTTCTGCGGCGGGGAGCATCGTCCGGAAATGCTCCCCGCCTCCCTTCTCCATCTGGGCAAAGTCGGCTTGGCGATCGCCCTAGCGGCGGCTGCCCTGATCCCGGCTCCCCTGCTGTCCGGAGCCTCCGTCCCCGCGCGCGCCCGCCAGGGCATGGTGGTCACTCAGGATGAGATCGGCTCCAAGGTCGGTTTCGAGGTGATCCGCGCCGGCGGCAACGCGATCGACGCGGCGGTCGCGACCGCCTTCGCGCTGGCGGTCACGCATCCGACCGCGGGCAACATCGGTGGCGGGGGCTTCATCGTCTTCCGGCCGGCCTCCGGCCAAGCGGTCGCTTATGATTTCCGGGAGAAGGCCCCGGCCTCCGCCTCACCCGACATGTGGCTGCGGGATGGAAAACACGACAAGGAGCGCCACCATTTCAGCCACCGCGCGGTGGGCGTACCCGGAACGGTCGCCGGACTTCACCTCGCGTGGAAGGAACACGGTACCAAGCCCTGGAAGGAACTCCTGCAGCCCGCCATCCGGCTGGCCCGGGACGGATTCGAGGTCTCCCACGGACTCGCGCGGTCGCTGGAGGGTGTCCTTCCGCAGCTCAGGAAATATCCCGCCTCCGCGGCGCAATTCTCGAAAAACGGCGTCCCGTACGCCCCGGGTGAAATCCTGCGTCAACCCGATCTCGCCCGCAGCCTTGAGCGCATCGCCGAGCAGGGCCCGGCCGGATTCTACGAGGGGGAGACCGCGCGGCTCATCGTCGAGGACATGAAGGCCAACGATGGCCTGATCACGCTCGCTGACCTGAAGGCCTACGAGGCGAAGCGCCGCCCCGTGGTCACCGGCACCTACCGCGGCTACGGCATCATCGGCATGCCGCCGCCCAGCTCGGGCGGAATCGCGGTCATCCAGACGCTCAACATTCTGGAGGGCTACGATCTCGCCGCAAACGGCCCCGGCTCCGCCCGCAACCTCCACCTCATGGCCGAGGCCATGCGCCGCGTTTTCGCCGATCGCGCGCGCCACGTGGGCGATCCGGATTTCAATCCCGCGCTTCCCCTCGCCCGCTTGATTTCCAAGGAACACGCCGCGGAGCTCCGCCGCACCATCAACCCGGCGAAGGCGTCCAAGTCAGCCAGCGACCGTTTCGAGTGGCCGTATGAATCGCAGGAAACCACCCACTTTTCCGTCGTGGACGCGCAACGGAACGCCGTCGCCCTCACCTACACGCTCGAGTACGGGTATGGCTCGCGGATCGTCGTGCCCGGAGCGGGTTTCCTCCTGAACAACGAGATGGGCGACTTCAACGCCGTGCCCGGTCTCACCGACGAGACCGGCCTGATCGGCACGAGGCCCAATCTCGCGCAGCCGGGAAAACGCATGCTCTCCAGCATGTCGCCCACGATCCTCACGAAGGACGGCCAGCTCTTCATGGTCACGGGCGCGATGGGCGGCCGCACCATCATCAACAGCGTGATCAACACCATCGTCCACGCCGTAGACTTCGGCTTCAACGCCCAGGAGGCGATCGACGCCCCGCGGATGCACCATCAATGGCTGCCCGATCGCATCGCGCACGAGCGCAACGCGTTCTCGCCCGACACGCTCGCCCTGTTGCGGGCCATGGGGCACACGCTCTTCGAGGTGCCCTCCCAGGGTATCGCCGAGGCGATCATCCTCAATCCTAGGGACGGCCTCCTCGAGGGCGGCGTCGACCGTCGCCTGCCCGACGGCTTCGCGGCGGGACGTTGACCCGTCCCATACCGACGCGCAGGCGGCCTACACCGCCCGCGCGTCGATGAAAGCGCGGATCGTGTCGGGCGTGGCGTGCAGCCGGTGCTTCACGATCGAACGCGACTTCAACGCCTCCAGGCTCGGATGCGTCGGCTCCACGCCGATCGCTGCGCGGATCGTGTCAGGGAACTTCGCCGGGCTCGCCGTCGAAAGCACGACGTTCACACGATCCGGATTCAGATCCTTGAAACCGCAGGCCGTGTGCGGGTCCGCGACGTAACCGTGCTGCCGGTGCACCCGCGCGATGATCTCCGCGATCTCGCGGTCGTCGGTCCGTGACGCGCTGAAGCTGTCACGATCAAAACTCGGGAAACGATACGCGCCCGTGCGCTTGAACTCCGCCATCACGGCGCGGACACGGGCGGGGTCGCGGCCCTCGGAGAAATAGAGGAACCGCTCGAAGTTCGACGCCACCTGGATGTCCATTGAAGGCGCGAGGCTGGGCCGCACCTCGCCGACA
>CAXRGI010000091.1:0-6550 GCA_964229935.1 Opitutales bacterium | reverse complement strand
TCCGGATTCGGCAGCACGCGGTTCACGTCGATGAAGACCCCGCGTGAGTTGGTGGCCTGCCAGCCGTTGGAGGCGTAAGTCTGGAGCCGCTTGGCGTCGTCTTTCTGGTGGTTGTAGCCGGCCAGCACATTGAGCCCGCCCGCGAACGCGTGCTTCAGCTCGACGGTGTAGACGTCATATAAGGAATCGTGGCGCAGATTCGGCCCGCCCCAATCCTCGTAGAGCGGCATGATGGAGTAAGGGATGCGGACCGCGAGGATGCGCTCCGGGTTCTGCGGGTCGCTCCCGGTGGCGGCGGCGGCGTTGATGTTGGCGAAAGAGGTGCGGAAAACGGCCGCGGGCGTCGGACTCATGTCGTGCAGCTTGCCACCGAGGTCGAACCAGGAGCGGAGGCCGTTCGCGTTGACCACGATCTGCCGCATCCCGGGACCGTTGGCCTGCACGCCGGGCAGGTTCGGATTACCGTCGAGGGCGTTTGTTCCCGTGCCCGGCCGGTAAACCGAAACGTGGTCGTTCAACTGCAGGTGTCCGAGACGGTTGACTGTGTCGCCCCGCTCGTAGACGGCGTCGATCTGCGTACGGCGGTGCGTGAACGGCTCCCACCGGATCGCGCCCGCCACTCCCGTGAGCGAGCGATCCTTCCGCTGCGTCACGGTGTCGATCCGGCTCTCGACGAGGTTCAGCCGCACGCCCAGCCGGTCCCGCATCAACGGCTGCGTGAGATCAAGCGAGGCGCGACGCGAGCCGTAGGTGTCCGTGCGGAACTGCGCGCTGCCCTTCCGGCGGAAGCCGGCGCGCTTGGTCCCGACGTTGATGATGCCACCCGGGTCGACATCCCCGTAGGCCAGCCCGCCCGCGCCCCGGTTGAACTCGATGCGCTCCGTGTTGTAGACATCCTGCGGCATGAACCACTCGAATCCGTCGCGTAGCTGCCGGATCGACGCGAAACCGCGGAAGCTGATCTGGTTGCCGCCGCGATTACCGACCGGGGAACCGATCGTGCCCTGGTCGTTGTAGATATTCTCCGCGCCCACTGCAAAATCGACCGCGCCGAAGTAGTCCGTGATAGCGAGATCCTGGAGCAGATCCTGGGTCATCACCGAGATCGAGTTCGGCAGGTTCTCCAGCTTCTCGTTCGTGCGCGTCGCGCTCATCGCGCTGGAGGCGAGATAACCGCGGTCGGACTCCGCGTTCACCTCGAACGCGCTGAGCACCAGCGGCGCGGCCGTATCGGCCGGGGCGGACGGCACGGTCGGGGCCTTGGATGCGGTTTGGGCGGCAAGCGAGGCGATCAGTCCGCCGGCTAGAATAAAGGCGGCGAGGTGCCGCCGTGAAACGTTGGGGTGGTTCACGGTTTGGGAAAGGCTTGGGGTACTCAGCCATCCCGCGTCGGTTGCCCGGCGCGGGCAACATATTCCTACCGCATTCCGGAAACGGGGACTTGTTGTCCGGGCGCCGCCGGTGCCCGTCGATGCCGGAAAGTCAAAGGAGGACCTCGCCGCCGGCGGCGTCGATTAACTCCACCCGCGTGGCTTGAAACGTCCCCGCCGCCACCAGAACCCCCTCTCCCGGCACGGCCACTCTGAGCGGCTCGCTCGTCAACGTCGCGGTCGCGCCATCGCCGAGCACGGACTGAAGCACCCCCCCCGAACCCTCCGCCTTCCAGACCCACAAGTCATCCGTCTCGAAATCGAGGTTCAGATCCCCGCCGCCGCGGCCGAGGGGCAGCGTTCAACGACCCGGCATCCGTAGGGTGTCATTCGCCGCCGCCCCAATCGCGGCCACCTCCCGTCCGGAAGCCGGCAAAACCTTTCTCCCCCTGACGCGTCTGTCAGGGCATCCGATGCGAACGGAGTGGGAGCGATCAACGTTCAAGCGCACCGCCATGGTGCGCTTTGCTCAGGCGCAGCAGGCCGGAGAGGACGCCCGACAGGCGCTGGCGCCGCTCTTCCGCGGGGAAATCGCGGCGCACCCCGACGAGGAGGACCTTCTGCTGGAGCTCTGGGACCAACTCACCGGCCGGCCGGTGCTTTGAAGGGCGTGCCGCGACGCGGGTGGTTTCACCCGTTGGCCATCGCGCGCACGAGGCGTCGTAGAGCCCGAAAATCCGAGGGCAGGTAAAGTTCGGGGTCGGACTCGAAACCGTTGGGTTCACCCGCCCAGCCATCCCGAAGAGCGCGGGCATGCTGTTCCGGGGTCAGTTCGAGCCAGTACGGGCAATCGACGCACGGCGACCCGCTCAGGCGCCCGCGCGCCTTGCCCGCCTGCTGCCTCCGGCAGGAGCCGTCCGCGTCGCGCTCCCGGTAGGAATCACGGCAGCGACGAAATTCAGGCTGCAGGCAGGCCTTCACCAATTGCCGCACCGGAGTGCCCCAGCGGGGGTCGACCCCGAGCGGTCCGAGGACGCTCCGTTCCAGCGGCGCGCATTCCTCGGCGGCCAACTCCGGCGCCTCCTCCGGCCGGCCACTCGACGGCACGCCCGGTAACCCGCGTTGATTCACCATGGCGCGTAAGCGCGCCGCCAATCCGGCCAGATCAGCGGCCGCGACCGGGCCATGGCCGTTCCGTCGGAACCATCGTTCCAGATTGGCGATGACGAGCGCGTCAAACTCGCGCGCCTGCAATGGGCTCATGGCGCCGGCCCGCCCCTCAGCGCAGCGCGAGGTCGGCGCGCTTCACTTCCTTCACCTGCCACTTTGTCACTGTGACGCCCTTGGCGGCGCGGCTGCTGACCGGCAGCGGCGTGAGGTCGAACTCGAGCTCGCGCACGCGCGCGCCACTGCGGCCGTCGATGTGGATGGTGAGTTTTTTCGGCATCTCCTTCTCGGTGCGGGCGACGTCCAGGTAGATGACCTTGGAGCCCTCGCTCTTCACCAGCGGGTAGAGCTTGTCGCGGGAGAGACCGCCGATCTGGAACCGTTTCGCGAAGGCCTTACCGGACTCCTTGTCCTGGTAGACCATGGTGTAGAAGCTTCCGTCACCGTCCTTCGGGAAGACGGCGCAGTGGATGATATCGCGCCCCATGAAGACCTTGTCGGCCACCTTGGACACCTTGAGGGAGCCGTCCCGCATGATCGTGAGCGCGCTGTCGAGGATCGTGCACTCCTGGACGAACTCGTGCTGCCGCCAGTTGAGGCCGATGAAGCCGTCCTCGCGGTTGACGTAGAGGCGCTGGTTGGCCGAAACGACCTCGGCGGCGTTGATCTGCTCGATCTCGTCGTACTCGGTGCGGCGCTTGAGTCCCTTGCCGTACTTTTCCTGGAGCATCTCGAACCAGGCGACGGCGAACGCGGTGAGGTTGCGCAGGTTGGCCTTGGTCTCGCGGATGTCCTCCTCGATGCGCTTGATCTGCTCGTCGGCTTGGAAGCGGTTGTAGGCCGAGATGCGCTTGATGCGGATTTCGGTCAGCCGGGTGATGTCGTCGTCGGTCACCTCGCGGCGCAGGTTCTTCACGAACGGCTTCAAGCCCTCGCGGATCTCCTCGAGCACGCTTTCCCACGTCTTCGACTTCTCGATCCGCCGGTAGATGCGCTCCTCGATGAAGATCCGCTCCAGCGAGTCCCAATGCCACTGCTGCTCGAGCTCGCCGAGGCGGATCTCAAGTTCCTGCTTCAGCAGCGCCTTGGTGCGGTCGACCGAGCGCTTGAGGATCTCGCGGACGCCGAGGAACTCGGGGCGCTCCTCACCCGTCTTCTCGTCGGTGACGATCACGCACGCCGCCGGCGAGAGGTTCTGCTGGCAGCCGGTGAACACGTAGAGCTGCTGCGTCACCTGCTCGGGGTCGGCGCCCTGCGGGAGATGGACGAGGATCTCGACCTTGTCGGCCGTGTTGTCGTCGACGTGGCGGACCTTGATCTTCCCCTTGGCGTTGGCGGCCAGGATCGACTCGATGAGCGACTCCGTCGTCATCCCGTACGGCAGTTCCGTGATGGCGAGCTGCTGCTTGGAGCGCACCTCGATGCGCGCGCGGACCTTCACCTTACCCCCGCGTTCGCCGTCGTTGTACTCCGAGAAGTCGGCGATACCGCCCGAGGGGAAATCAGGGAAGATACGGAACGTTTTTCCCTGCAGGTGGTTGATGGCCGCGCGGCAGAGATCGTTGAAGTTGTGCGGCAGGATCTTCGTCGCGAGGCCCACGGCGATGCCCTCGGCACCCTCGAGCAGCACGATCGGGAACTTGGCCGGCAAGGTGACGGGCTCGCGGGCGCGACCGTCGTAGCTGAGCTGCCACGTCGTGGTCTTCGGATTGAACAGGACTTCCTTCGCGAAGCCGGTGAGTCGCGCCTCGATGTAACGGGGCGCCGCGGCGTCGTCACCCGTGAGCGAGTTGCCGAAGTTGCCCTGAGGCTCGATCAGGAAGGCACGCTGTCCGATCGCCACCAGCGCGGCGCCGATCGAGGCGTCGCCGTGCGGATGCAGCGACATGGTGCGACCGACGACGTTGGCCACCTTGTGGAAGCGGCCGTCGTCCATGTCCCACAGCGTGTGCAGGATCCGCCGCTGCACCGGCTTAAGTCCGTCATCAAGGTGGGGGACCGCGCGGTCGAGGATGACGTAGCTCGCGTACTCGAGGAACCAGTTCCGGTAGCTCCGCGCGAGCGGCGCGGGCTCGTCCTGGACCTTGCCCACCCGGGGGCGCGGCGCCGGCGGTTCCGCGGGGGCCGCGGGTTCGGGGGCAGCAGCCGATGTGTCATCCTTAGCGGTGGCCGGCGGATCCGACTTCGTCACGGCAGGCTGGGCGGCGGATTCCGCCGCCGGGGCGGATGCGCCCCCGAGGGGTAACTCAGGCTGGTCGTCTAGCGGGCGAGATTTCTTCTTGGGCATTCTTCGGAAAAATCGGGGAGACCGTGGCACGCGCGCCGCGCGCGCGTCAAGGGACGCCTCGGAGCCCGAGCGGCGCAGAAAAACCGCATTCCCGCGCCCGGCTTCGCCGGAGCCGGAGCCTCGTTCGGGCTTCGCCGCGCCGGCAGCGGCACGTCAAAGGTCTTTCTTGGCGAAAGTCGGCGGCGCTTTTCCGGACGAACGGCGTCCCGTGAAGACCGGGCGTTTTACCCGCCGGACGTCCTAACTTTGCCCGGCGAAGCAGGAGGGCTCTGCGAAGCAGTGTCCGACAAGCCGTGGGTGGCACCCTCGGCTACATCGCACGCGTATCGTGACGAAAGTCGGTCCGGTATTCCTGGACGAAATGCATTGGGTGTAGCCGCGGCCGCTGGCGCGGACTGTGCTGAAAACGCGCCGGCCGAAGGCCGTTCCGAAGGGAGCGGAATTGAACCGCAGATCTACCAGATCGCGCTACCGTTTCACGAGCAGGGCCGGCATCGACCGGGAGGGCAGCACCACGCCGGCCGCGACCGGAAAACCACGCAGAAACTCGGCGGCCGGGAGCATCCGCCCGCCGGGACGCTGCATGCGTCGAACCCGAAGGATACCCGTGCCTCCGCGGACGAGCAGCCCCTCCGAACTGAAACCCAGCACGGTTCCGGGAGCACCCTCCCTCTGTCCGCCGGGCTCGGCGTCCGCCTGCCCGAGCTTGATCGGCTGCCCGTTGATCTCGACCGAGCAGCAGGGCCACGGGAACAGACCGTTGATGCGCGCGGCCAGATCTTCGGCGGGGGCCGAGAAATCAAGCACCCCGTCCTCCTTCACCAATTTCCGGCAGAAGGTCGCCGCGTTCTCGTCCTGGTCGCGCACTGGCAACTCGCCCCGCTGCAGAGCCGGCAACGCGCGGGCGATCAGCGGGACGCAGGCCGCCGCCAGCCGCGCCTCGACATCCAGGGCCGTGTCGAGCGCGCCGACCCCGACCTTCTCCGCATCCGCGAGTGGTCCGGCGTCCAGCCGCCGCACGATGCGCATCAGCGTGACACCGGTCTCGCGCTCCCCGCAGGCCACCGCGGTCTGGATCGGCGAGGCACCCCGGTACTTGGGCAGCAGCGAGGTGTGGAAATTCAGCGTGCCGAGACGCGGGGTGGCGATGAAGTCGTCGCGGAGGATATGGCCGTAGGCCATCACCAGCGCCACGTCGGGACGCAATGCCGCCAGCGTCTGGCGGACTTCCTCGGTGAGGCGATCGGGCTGGAAAACCGGTAGTCCCCGCTCCAGCGCCCACTGCTTGATCGCGTTGGGTTGCACGTGCTGACCGCGGCCGACGGGCCGATCCGGCTGTGTGAAAACCCCGGACAACTCGACCGCGGGCTCCGCGCCAAGGAAATCAAGCAACGGCCGCGCGATGGCGTCGGAACCCAAAAATACGATCCGCAGCGGTGTCATCCGGTCACAACGGTGCGCCCGCGGCCGCCTTCAAGTCGCGGAAGCGCGCGCGCATCTCAGCCAGCACCGCCGCCTGCGCCGGTACTTCGGCGAGATCCCGCTCCTCCCCCGGATCGGATGCGAGGTGGAAGAGCTGTTCCCGTCCGTGGTCGGGCCAGAACATGTATTTCCAATCCTTCCGCACGAGCGCCTCCGAGGCCGGGATGAAATCCACGCTGCGGATGACACCATGCTCGTAGAAGAACTCCTTCCGCCAAGCCGTCGGGGTGCCGCCGGCGTACAA
>CAXRGI010000090.1:0-4774 GCA_964229935.1 Opitutales bacterium | reverse complement strand
GCCACGGGCGGCCGCGCCCGTTGCCGCTGGCACCTCGCGGGTGAGATCCGCCTCCCGTTCACCCGTGGCGAAGCACCAGTCGGCGATGAATACATCGTCGAGCAACGCGGCGGCCGGCCCCTCGATCACGCCGCCGAAATCTCGCCAGCGCCGCGCGCGATGGACCGGGCCCATGTAGACCCGGGCAAGGTTGTGGCCTCCGACGATGGCGGAAGACCGGTCAAAGACGGCGATTTTGCGGTGGTTCCGTAGGTTGGCCGAACCGCGCGGCGTGAACGGCAGCACCGGCATGAAACGCTCCACCTCACCCCCGGCCTGCCGGATAGGCCGCACGAAATCGAAACCGGACAGAAACGAACCCACGGCATCGAGCAGCAGGCGTACCCGCACGCCCTCGCGCGCCCGCTGAGCCAGCAGCCGCACCAGACGGCGTCCGGTGTCGTCGCGGCCGAGGATGAAGGTCGCGATATGGATCTGCGCGCGCGCCTCGCGGATCCGGCGCTCAAGTTCAGCGTAGGCCTCCTCGCCGTTCGCAAGAAGGTTGAGCCGGTTGCCCGTGCAAGGCGGCGGCCCCCCGGCGGCGAACATGGTCTGGGCCGAAGACGAAGAGACCGCCGATGGGTCCACCACGCAGGCCGGCGGCACGACCGGCCGCACCGTTCCCTTGCGCTCGCGCACCCGCCGCAACTTGCGGCCGCCGATCAGCAGGTAGAGCGGAACCCCGACCCACGGTAAAAACAAGATGACCAGCATCCACGCGAACGTGTTGGCCGGCGCCCGCTTCTCGCTGACCAGCCGCGCAACAAAGAATAGTCCCAGTGCGAAACCCAGCAGCGAAAACAACGAGGCTTCCAGCCCCCATGCGGCGAGGAAGCCCCGGACCTGGCTCAGCGCATCGTGCATCCCGCGATGATTACACCGCCTCAGTCACGAGGAAGCAAGCCGCCCACCGGCGGCCTCTGGTCAAGCGGAAGGCTTCTCAGCCTTGGGCTCCAGCGAAACTCCCTTTACCCGCACCCGCGCGAGTTTCTTGAGGATCAGCTCGGCGTGGTGCGACTCGACATCCACCAGCGCATGGTCCTCGAGCAGATCGATCGCGCCGACGATCGATGCCGGCAGCCGCGTGACGCCCGCGATCTTGCCCACGATGTCGGCGGCGGTGACCCCGTGGCGGCTACCCGCGTTGAGCCGTACCGTCGCCATTCCCGCCTCGCGGCCGGTGCGGGCGGGGCGCTCAAAGGCGGACTTGCCTCGCGTGGCCGGCGCCACCGCCGGCTTGGGCGAAGTCGGAATCGGCTTGGAAACAGGCGTCGAAGGAGCGGCGGCGACCGCGGGACGGGGTTCCTTCGCGGGCGCTGCTCCCTGGGGAGCGGGTTCCCCGCCCCCTTGCAGCAGGTGGATCAACGCCGAGCAGATGTCGGTGCTCGCGTATCCTTGGTCCAGCAGGCGGTCGATCATCCGGTCGCGCGGCTTGAACTGCCGCGCCTCCAGGGTGGCGCGGATACGCTCGAAAAACGCATTGCCCCGGGCCTCCTCGACCTCGTCGAGCGAGGGGATGCGGCCGCGGCGGATGTCGAGTTTAGCCCAGCGCACCATGCCCTGCAGCTTGTAGATCTCCTGCCCGCTCACGAACGTGAATGCCCGGCCCTGCCGGCCCGCCCGGCCGGTGCGGCCCACGCGGTGCGTGTAGTCCTCGGCGTCGTTCGGCAGGTCGAAGTTGAACACGACCTCGAGGTCGTCGACGTCGAGGCCGCGCGCGGCCACGTCGGTCGCGATCAGGAAATCGAATTTCCGTTCGCGGAAAGTCCGCATGACGCGGTCGCGTCCTGCCTGGGGGATGTCGCCGTGCAGGCGGTCGACGCCGTACCCGCGCGCGTGCAGGTGCTCGTCGAGATCGTCGACCATCACCTTGGTGCCGCAGAAGATGATCCCGTAGCGGAAGTCATGCAGGTCGATCAGGCGGGTCAGCGCCTCGAGCTTCGAGCGCCGGTCGACCTCGAAGTACGTTTGCTCCACCTGCGGCGCGTTCCGCGCGACCGCGTCGATCTTGATCCAGGCCGGGTCCTTGCTGAATCGTCCGATCAATTCCTGGATGGCCCGCGGCATAGTCGCGGAGAAGAAGAGCAGTTGCCGGTTCGCCGGCGTCGCGGCCAGCACGCGCTCGATGTCCTCGCGGAAACCCATGTCGAGCATGCGGTCGGCCTCGTCGAGCACGACGATGCGGAGGCTATCGGGGCGAAGCGTGCCACGCTCAAGGTGGTCAAGCACCCGCCCGGGCGTGCCGATCACGATCTGCGCGCCGGCGGCAAGGGCGCGGAATTGGCGCTCGTAGCTCTGTCCGCCGTAGATCGGGACCTCGCGCAGTCCGCGGCGGAAAAAGGCGAGCTTTCCGGTCTCCTCGGCGACCTGCACCGCCAGTTCACGCGTCGGACAAAGGATCAGCGCCTGCACCGCCTTCTCCTGCGGGTCCACGCGCTGGATGACCGGGATCGCGAAGGCGGCGGTCTTACCGGAACCGGTCGAAGACTGACCGACCACATCGCGGCCGGTGAGCGCCACGGGAATCACCGCGGTTTGGATCGGCGAGGCCTCCTCGAAGCCCAGCTTGGCCACCGCCTTGAGGATTTCCGGCGACAGGCCGAGTTGGTCGAACGGGAGTTTTTCCATTAACTTTCTCCGGACCCTGAAGCCGCCCCCCGGCAACGCAAGCCCCGCGCGGAAACGCCGCACCCGCCTCAACCACCCAACCGCTTCCGCACCTCTGCGGGCACCTCGACCCGCGCGGTACCGACCTCACTCAGGGTGGTGGTGGAAGTCTCGTTGACGCGGACCTCGCGGCGCCCCGCCGAGTCATCGACGCGGAGCACGCCCTCGAGCCGCGTCTCGTATTTCACCAGCGCTCCGCCGCGCACCCACAGCCGGAAAGTGCCGCCCGCCTGCAGCGGCACACGGTCACGCTGGCCCTCGTGCACCAGCAGGAGCTTGGCCGAAGTCTCGGAGAGCCGTCCGGAAACCACTTCGCCCTCGGCTTTCAGGTCGGAGCCACCCGCGATGATCACCGCGATCTCCTCGTGCGGTCGGCTCAATGTCTTCTGGACGTTGCTGAACGTGCGTCCGCTCGCTTCGCCACGGTCGTCGACGGGCGGAGGAAATCCGCCCCCACCGCGCCCGCCGCCTCCGCCGCCCATGCCACCACCACCACCACAGACGCCTCCCCCGCCTCCGCCCGGAGGTCCACCACCGCCTCGCCGGCGCTGGCCTCCTCCACCGCCGGCGTCACGATCGCCCGCGTTCGCCATTTCCTCCGGACGCCGCCAGCCGTCACCCGACTGCACCACGCAATCCACGGCTCCCTTGAACCATGCCGTGACCGTGCTGGTGCCGGACGAATTGATCGGCCCCCGCGCGGCGCGGCGACCGCCGGTCACCGGGATGGGCATCGTCACGAGCGAGTACTCGCCCGCCCGCTCGGTCGCGCCGCTGATCTCATAGGTTCGAGCATCGTCCGCCACCTCGGTCCGCCACGCGTAGGACGGTGCGTCGGGCAACTTCATCGCCGCCACGATCGCCGACTCCACGGGACCGGCCGAGAGGGCCGTGATAAGCGCGGCGAAACCGGCGGCGAATAGGTACGGATGAATTCGCGACGTCACAGCCGGTTGGACGAATCCGCGGCGAAATGGTTTCCGCCTCCGGGCGCGGCTCAGACCCCGAACCCGGGCCGGTACTCTTTCGTGAGGAAGGCGTTTGCGGCGGGCACGTTGGTCACCCGCATCGCGGCGGCGTCCCACTCGATGCGCCGGCGGGCGCGCACAGCCACGTTGCTCAGCAGCACCATCTCCGTGAGGCGCGACGAGTAGGAGAAATTGGAGCCGGCGGGTTCGCCGCCTTTGCACGCCCGCACCCACTCGGCGAAGTGGTTACCACCGGGAATGCGCGGGATCGTCTTCGGAGGCAGCGAGGACGCCATCTCCTGCATGCGCGATTCGGGCATCAGCCGAATCGTGAAATAATTCGGGTCCGCGATCGCCGCCGCCTTCGTGCCGATGATGAAGGTGGCGTTCTCGGGGAACTTCCGGCCCACCTCGAATTCCGGCGGTAGCGCGGGCTGGATTTTTCCGTCGTACCACACCCACTTGAGCGCGGGCCGCTTGCCGCGCGCGGGGAAAAGGTACGTGACCACCGAGGCGGTCGGCGCGCTGACGTCGGTCTGCCCGGACGACACCGCCTCCACGCTGGCCGGCGCCGGTAGATCGAGCGCCCAGAAGGCGTCCATCATGTGGCAACCCATGTCGCCCAGCGCCCCGGTACCAAAGTCCCAGAATCCGCGCCAATTGAACGGCAGGTACGCGGGATCGTACGGGCGCGCCGCCGCCACCCCGAGCCACAGGTCCCAGTCGAGGGAGGGCGGGACCACCGGGATGAGTTTGCTGTGGTCGGGCGCCTTCACGCCCTGCGGCCAGATCGGACGGTCGGTCCACGAGTGGATTTCCGTCACCTCGCCGAAAACTCCCGCCTCGTACCACTCGCGCAGGAGCCGGATGCCCTCGCCTGCGTGGCCCTGGTTGCCCATCTGCGTGGCGAGGCGTTTCTCCGCCGCGACCTTCGCCAACTGGCGCGCCTCCCACACCGTGTGGGCGATCGGCTTCTCCACGAAGACGTGCTTGCCCAGCGCCATCGCCGCCATGGCGACGGGGAAGTGCATGTGGTCGGGCGTCGAGACGGTGACCGCGTCGATGCTCTTGCCCACCTCGTCCAGCAGGCGGCGGAAGTC
>CAXRGI010000089.1:0-19159 GCA_964229935.1 Opitutales bacterium | reverse complement strand
TCACCATCCTCTACACCGCGCCCACCGCGATCCGCGCGTTCATGCGCTGGGGTGACAATTACGTCCTGCGCCACCGGCTCGATTCCCTCCGCCTGCTCGGCAGCGTCGGCGAGCCGATCAACCCCGAGGCTTGGATGTGGTACCACACGATGATCGGCAAGAAACGCTGCCCGATCGTCGACACGTGGTGGCAGACCGAGACCGGCTCCATCATGATCACCCCGCTCCCGGGTATCACGCCGACCAAGCCCGGCTCCGGCACTCGTCCGTTCTTCGGTGTCGTGCCGAAGGTGGTTGACGAGAAATGCCAGGAGGTCCCGCGCAATTCCGGCGGCAAGCTCGCCATCATGAAGCCGTGGCCGTCCATGCTCCGCACGCTTTGGGGCGACGACGACCGCTACCAGCGCCAGTACTTCAGCGAGTTCCCGGGGCGGCCCGACGTCTATTTCACGGGCGACGGCGCGCGGCAGGACTCCGACGGCTACTTCTGGATCGTCGGCCGCATCGACGACGTCCTCAACGTCTCCGGGCACCGCATCGGCACCGCCGAGGTGGAAAGCGCGCTGGTGTCGCACCCGTCCGTCGCCGAGGCCGCCGCGGTGGGTCGCCCCGATGAGCTCAAGGGCCAGGCGCTCGTGGTGTTCGTCACCCTCAAGGCCGGCCAGCAGGCCAGCGACGCCCTCAAGGAGGAACTGCGCGCCCACGTCGCCAAGGAGATCGGTTCGCTCGCGCGCCCCGACGCCGTGCGGTTCGCCGCGGGGCTCCCGAAGACGCGGAGCGGAAAGATCATGCGCCGGATCCTCAAGGAGATCGCCGCCGGCGGCCAGGTGAAGGGCGACACGACCACCCTCGAAGACTTCAGCGTCGTCGCGGCGCTGCAGTCGGAGGAGTGATCGGGGGCTTCCGCCCTGACTTGCGATTCAAACCGGCGCGCTCGTCGCGCCGGTTTTTTTGCGTCTGGCGCGGGGCGGCCGGCGGAAATCCCCCGCGATGTTTTTCAAAACGTTCCCTTGAGGCCGAGGGTGAAGGGCCGACCGAAGGCGCCGTGGTAGAACTCGCGCGCGTGCCGCGGGGTCTGCGAGCCGTAGGCGAACTCGTTCTGGATCTCGTCGGTCGCGTTGCGGACGTTCGCATAAAGTGAAACACTCCGTGCGAGGCGCACGTCGAGACTGAGGTCGAGCTGGGTCCGCGGCTGCGGGTAACGAAACGCGTCCGGGCCCATGTCGGGGTAGGAGACGGCCTTCTGTTCGCCTCGGTAGTTCCACTTGGCGATGACCGTCGCGCGACGCCAGGCGACCGTGAATCCCCAGTTCACGGACTCCGGTAGAAAACCCGTGAAGTCGGCGAGGGCGTCGCCCTCGAGCTTCAGTTTGGTTGCGTTGACAAACACGGTGACGTGCCGGCCCCACGCCGCTACCGGCGCGAGGGAATGCCGCAGATTGATCTCGGCGCCGCGGACGCGGGCGGAGCCGGCGTTGAATTTGGTGGTTACGCGCCAGCCGAGGTAGCGTGCGTCGAGCCCCAGGGCCTCGAGGTCGGCGGCGGTCGCGTCTTTGACGAAGTTGCCGAAGAAATCGCGCACCTCCTTGAGGAAGACGCCGCCGCTGACGACTCCGCCCTGGTCGGTGTAGTACTCCGCCGACACATCGTAGTTGTCGGCGGTCCAAGGTTTGAGGCCGATGTTGCTGAGAGAGATTCGGCCGCGGGTCTGATCCGGGTCCGCGTTCAGGTCGTCATCCTGGTTCACGGTGGTGTTGGGGATGATGTTGCTGAAGTTGGGCCGGCCGTAGGTTTTCGCGTAGGCGGCGCGGACGAGCAGCTTTTCGGTGGCGCTGAAATTGAGGTGAAGGCTGGGGTAGAAGCCCTGGTAGGAACGTTCCGCGCGAGCGGCCCGAGCGCGGTAAATCAGGGGAACTTCGGCCAGCGAGCCCGCCGTGCCGGCCTCGGGCTTCCGGATGCGGGCTCCGGCGGGCGTGCGCGCGAAGCTTCCGTTCGGATTGCGCACGAATACCGCGTCGGGATCCTGGAGCGGTCCGAATCCGACGTCCGTGGTGCGCTCGAAACGCACGCCGGCCACGGCGTTGAGGCGATTGCTGAACCCGCGGGCCTCCGCCTGCAGGTAGCCGGCGGAGGCGGTTTCCTCGATGTACTTCGATTGGAGGATATTGTTGCTCAGCGTGGTGCGTTGCTGGGCCAGGGTCTGGCTGAAGAGCGCCGGGTTGGCGGCAAAGGCTGCCCAGACCTTGTGCGGAGAAACCCAGGGCACGTAGGGCTGGCGGGCGAAGGTGGAAAACTTGCGCGTGCCGTAATAAACGTCGGCGAGATAGGGTGCCGCGGATCGGTCCCCGTTGATCCCGTTGTAGTTGTAGGTGCGGCCGTCCAGCCGCATGTCGTCGTTCGTCTGCACGCGGTGGAGGCCGCCGATTTGCAGCGCGGCGGGGAAGGGCAGGAACGTGAGCTGCCGGCGGACATCGAGGCCGCCGCCGCTGATCGTCGCGCGGACGTCCGTGTTGGGAACGCCGGATGCCGAGGTGATCGTGTAGTTGCCCAGGTTGAAGGCATCAACCGGGCGGTCGGCATTGTCGAAAACCTCGAAGTCCGAGATGTTGCCATCCCGGATTCCTCGGTAATTGAGCCGCACCGGAGCGGCCAGGCCCACGGCCACCCCGTTGAAGAATCCGCGCGCGGTGTCTCGCCTCCACGCCTTTGAATTCGAGCGACTCCCCGACGCCTGGACGCGCCACGTGCCGTCGTCATACCGGTAGCGGACGTCGCCCGCGACGTTCAGCCCGTTGTTTTTAGAGAAGCTGAACGCCTGGGCGACGGAGCCGCGGCCGGTGGCGCCGAGCACCTCCGTATCGGTGAAGGAGAGCGTGCGCCCTCCCGCCGTGGAAGGGGTGCCGATGTTCCCGAGCGTCGGGTTGAACTGGGAGTTGTAACTGTTGTGGTCGTAGTAGTTCACCGTTCCGCCGAGCGAGAACACGGCGTGGCGATGCGGGCGCCAGTCGAGCTTCAGTGAAAGCGAGTCGCGCTCGTAGTCGCGGGAGACCTCCACGTTGCGGTGCCGCCAGAGGTAGGGATTGGCGGGGGTCGCGTTGGTTCCGGTCGCGCTTGCCCGGTAGTCGGTGTACCAGGTGTCGGTCTCGAAGGAGGTCACGGAGTGGAGCGCCGTGATCACGAGGCCGAGGTTGCGCGAGACCGGTAGCGTGTAGTCGAGGCTGAGGTCGGGCAGCAGTTTGTAACTGCGCTGGTTGTCCGGTCCGGGCGTTCGCCCGAGGGCGAAGGATTGCTCGCTGGAGGAGACCCCGGCCCGCCAGCGCAACTCCGCGCGGCTGCGCTCGAACGCGCTCTTGGTGATCAGATTGATCGAGCCCGACATGGTGTCGGCGGGGGTGGAGGGCAGCGGCACCTTGGTGACCTCGACGCGGGAGATGCTGTTCACGCCCACGCGGGAGGGTGAGAAATCGCGTTCGCCGGAGGCGTTGGCGCCGGCCACCTGCATGCCGTCGGACGAGACGATGGTCATGCCGCTGGGAAAGCCGCGGATGAGCACGCCCTCGGTTTCAAGGGCGCCGTAGGCGGCGGCCACGCCGGGCAGGAAGCGGAGGAAATCACCCACGCTTCCGCCCAGCGGATCGCCGAGCGTCTCGGTGGAGACGACACTCTTAAGGTTTGGAGAGAAGCGCTGCTCGTTGATCGCGATAGCCTCCCCGTCGGTCTCGCGGGCGGTGGCGACACGGAAAGCGTCGAGCTGCACCGTGCCGTCCTGCACCCCGTAACGGGCGGCGCTCGAAAGGGCGAAGTTGCGCTCGATCGCGCCGCCCGGCGGGACGTTCACCGTCACGGTCAACGGATCGAGGCCGGTGTAGAAGATCTCAACGGTCACCGGACCGCTCCCGATCCCGCCGAGGCGGTAGGCGCCGGTGTCGTCCGTGAAGGTGAGCGTTCCGGATTCGCGCACAGCGACCCGGGCGCGCTGCAGGTACGCGCCGGTGGCGGCGTTACTGACGCGACCGGTGATCACGCCAGCGGCTGATTCGGCGGCGCGGGCCGCGGGGAGTAGGCCGAACGTGCCGGAGAGAAAGGCGGCAAGAACGATAAGGAGTCGGGACAGCATGGTGGCGGGGGTTGCGGATTCGGCGTGCTTGGAACGGGCGTTTCAGCGGGCCGGCCCGAGGCGCGCTTTGGCCTCCCGCAGCCAGCTTTCGTGGGTGAAGCGATCCTTCTGGGCGGTCCATTCGGCGGCGGGCAAAACGCACAATTCCTCGCGGCGCAAGCCGGGTACACCCGTGCCGATCGCGCGGGTGCCGGCCTCGCGCAGTTCGGTCGCGTAGGAGCGGTCGATCTGCACGCCGCGCTCGCTTGCCCAGGTGCCGATGTGGGTCTCCGGCAACGCGTCGAGGGCAGCCTCATCCCAGCGCGGGAAATCAAGGTGCCGTTCGAGCCAGCGGGCCACGGCCTTGGTCACGAAGTACGGCCGGTGTCCGGCCGCGGGCACCCAGCCGAGGTCGAACATCCCCGTCTCGTTGCCGCGCAGGGCGGCCGCGCGAGCGCGAACCGACTTGAGGTGCTCCTCACCGAGGGTTGGCACTGAGACCGTGGTGTCCTCGAGTCCGTTGTGGATCAGAGTGGGACCGCGGGCGGCGTGCAGCGCGTAGATCACCGCGGGCCGGTCACCGAGGGAGGAGAGGGAACGGTAGGGTGTGCCCTGGCACATCGGTTTGGACCGGTCCCAGTAGCCGTCGGGACCGTCGAGGTTGCCGCCGCCCACGAGCACGCAGGCGCGGAGCCGGGTGTCCACCGCTCCAGCCAGCGAAAGGATGAACGAGCCCATCGAGTAGCCGGCCGCGGCGATCCGGGTCGGATCGACCTCCGGTCGCGTGCCGAGGTACGAAACCGCCTGCATTATGTCCGTCACCATCAGGCCCCCGAGGCGCCGTGCGAGTTCCTCGGGGGGCTCGATCTTGTCATGCGCCCGGGTGCCGGAAAGGCGGTCGCGGTTGCGCTCACCCTCGCCCGCGGGGTCGTAGGTGAGCACCACGGCGCCCGCGCGGGCGTACGCCACGCCGGCGTAGAAGGCGTACCAGCTGAATTTGTCCCCGCCGTGGCCGTTGACGACGATCAGCGCCGGAGCCGGTGCCGCGGTTTCGCGGGGCCGGTACAGGATGGCGGGAATGCGGAGGCCGAACTGCGTGCCGTAGGTGACGCGTTCCGCGACGATTCCCGGTTCCGGCTCGAAGCTCCCGTGCACCTGCGGGGAAAGTTCAGGCAGCGGATCGGGCACCTGCAGCGCGCTTCGGATCTCCCGTCGCCACGCGTCTTCCCGCTCAGAGGCGGGGATCGCGGCGACGAGTGGTCCGGCGAGGACCAAGAGGCGGAGTGCCAAGCTGAGGAACAAAGGCATAGGGCAGGGATGACGCGGAGTTCCCGATGGGACAGCCGCGGGGGATGATCGCGAGACAGCGGTCGCGGGGCGGGGAGGTCAACGCCTCCTTCCCTTACGCCGGACCCCGGGTTACGCCCCTCATTCGCCCTTCCCGTGGCGGTTCGGACCGCCACCGAGAAACCTGTTGCGGCGGCTGTAACGTTGGCGCTTCACTCACGTCCTTTCCCTCATGCCGCTCGCGCCATCCGGCTTCCGTCGCCGACTCCCCGTGCGCGGCTGCCGCGGGGCGGCGGCCGGCGGCTTCACGTTGCTGGAGTTGCTCACGGTGGTCGCGGTCATCGCCATCCTCGCCACGTTGTCGGTGGGTGCCATCCGGGGCGCCAAGGAGCGCGGCATGATCGCCCGTACCCGCGGCGAGCTGGCCGCGGTCTCGGCCGCGCTGGAGCAATTTAAGACTCTCTACGGCGACTACCCGCAGACCGGCGCCTTTGCGCAGGCCCCGGCCACGCCAACCGCGACCGGCACCGGTCCGGGGACGCAGACCGCGCAGGCGAAGCTCTTCAATTGCCTCACCGGCGTGTTCGGGGCGCGCGCTTTCAATCCCAACAACCGTGTGAGCGGCCCCAACCTGCTCGAGATCTCACGCTTTTCCATCAACGGCACGCTCACCAACCAGTTCCTCATCCCGGTGAGCAACGCGCCGCTGCCTCCCGCCAAGGTCGAGCAGAACGCCTGTCTCGTCGACCCGTGGGGGCGCCGCTACAGCTATTATTACCGCAACGCGAACAACGCCGCCGGCTGGCAGGCCACGGGCTATGTGCTTTATTCCGCCGGTCCGCGCGTCGCCGCCAACGGCACCCAGACCGCTCCCCTCAACCCGACCAACGGCTTGCTGCTCGCCACCCAGACCGCCGAGATGCTCGACAACATCTACGCCAGCGCCCCGTGACGCGATGAAACTCCTCCGCCGCCTTCCCGCCCGCCGCCCGCGCCGTTCCGCGGGCTTCACCCTCATCGAGTTGCTGACCGTGGTCGCCATCCTGGGCATCCTCGCCGCAATCCTCGTGCCCACGACGTCCGCCGCCCGCACGGCGGCGAAGAAGGCCAAGACCCGCGGCCAGTTCGCCCAATGGGGCGCCGCCATCGAGGCGTTCCGGCAGGAGTACGGCTACTACCCGACGTTCGAGTCCACGGGCGCCGGTATGAACAAGGTCAACGGCAACACCGTCGGCGGCACCAACCTCGCCGCCGTGCACCGTTTTTACGAGACCTTGGTCGGTTCGCGCCGCGACGGCGCCGCGCTGCCGACCGCGACCTCCGGCACGCCGCCGCCCCCTCAGGCCCAGAACTCCCGTCGCATCCAGTTCATCACTTTCACCGAGGCGGATATGGTGCCCGTCGCCACCACCGACGCCTCGCTCACTTCCAAGCGCGGACTCATCCGCGACGCCTTCGACAACACCGACATCGCCGTGCTCGTCGACCGCAACCTGGACGGGGCGATCAAGATTGGCGGCACCGGCGGGGACAGCATCGCGACCGCGCCGACCGTGACGCCGCCCGACAACACCGGCATCCGCCTGGCCCCCGTCACCTCGGGCACGTCGCCCGACATCCCGCCGGTCGCCCAGGGCGGGCTCCGGTTGGGCGTGGCGTTCTACAGTCTGCCGCCCGGGGCGCGCACGACATCGGATTTCATCTTCAGCTGGAAATGACCGGCCGGGAGGAAAGCCGCGGTGAACCGCGGGCGCGCCGACGGGGAGGCTTCACCCTCATCGAGCTGATGGTGGTGATCGGGCTGATCGTGGTACTCGCCGCCGGCGTGGGCATCGCCGTGGCCGGCCGGGGAGGCGAGGGAGCCGCCCTGCGGAACGCCCAAAACATGGTGGCCAGCGTCGTCGGTCTCACGCGCGTGCAGGCCGCCCTGCACCAGACCAACACGCGCCTCGTCGTCTACGCGCAGCAACCCCCGGCGGCGAACGCCGACGCCACCAAGTATCTCCGTTCGCTGCAGGTCGTGCGGCTCGATACCCTCCCGAACGGCGCGAGCGCATGGGTGGCGGTGGGTGACCCGCTGCTGCTGCCCGAGCCTGTCTGCGTGGTGCCGCCCGCCCCGGTGCCGGTGAACCACCTCAACACGGGCGTGACCTGGCAGAACAACGCCGCCACCGGCCCCGTCTCCACCCTCTCCACCGCCACCGGCTTCAGCTACCGCGGGCAGTCCAACCCGGCCGCCGCGCTGCAGTTCTTCGGACGCCAGGGGCAGAACGGCCGCATCCATTTCCTGGAGTTCGCTCCCGACGGCACCGTGGTCTCCAACCCCACCGGCAATCCGACGAAGATCGCGCTCACCACCGCCGTCCTCGGGATCAACGCCCTGCCGCGGTTCAACAACGCCAACAGCGTGCGCGGGCTGTTCGTCCGCCGCTCCGGCTCGGTCTCGCTCGTCAACTCCGCGACCGGTTTCTGAGATGATGCGCGCGCTCCCTTCCAGCCTCCGTTCCGCCCGCGGCCCCGCGGGTTTCTCGCTGATCGAGGTGATCGCCGCCGTCGTCATCTTCGCCGTCGGCATGATCTCCGTGCTCGGGCTCTACGGGCCGCTCACGAAGTCGGTCGCGGCGGTGGGCGAAACCGACGCCGCCGCGCGCGTCGCCGACGCCGTGCGCTCCCGGCTGCGGATGCTCCCCTTCGAGCAGGCGCTCGCTCTGGTGCAGGACCCTACCGCGGTGGCGCGCAAGGACGCCGACGGCGCCTACAACCCCAACGACGGCGCCCGTTACCCGGCCGTGATGTTCGCGCGGGCCGATGGCGAGGTGGGCATCTATGATGCGGCGCAGAACCGGCGCGCCTGGTTCACCTCGACCGGCGCGCGCCTGCTCGACGCCGACAAGGCCTTCGAGCTCGACCTGATCCGCAACGAGGCGCTTTCGCCGAAGCCGGTGGCGGACGCGGCCACCGGCGTCACGCCCGCGGAGCTCCACGTGGCCTACACGCTCCGCGTGCGCTGGCCGGCCTTCGTGCAGACGGCCCCGGGCGTCGCGGTGCAGGGCGGACAAAACACCTCGGGCGGTCCCGTGCCTTTCGACCACGGCCGGAAAGGCGTGGTTTACTTCCCGGGGGTCATATCGCGGTGAGAACCCGTCCCCGCTATCCCCGCGGCGGTTCAGACCGCGGGTACACCCTGGTGGAAGTACTGGTCGCGGCCGGTATCACCGCGCTCATCGCGGGATTTATCGCCGCGATCGTCGCCAGCATCTCCACCTCTTGGTCCCGTTCCTCGAACCGCCTCGGAGCGGACGCCCAGGCCCGCCTGATCCTCGACCAGATCCAGCTCGATCTGCAGGCGGCGACTTTCCGGGACGACGGCAACACGTGGTTTGCCGCCGATATCCTCAACGGCGCGAGTGGCGGAGCCACCGGCATGTGGATCGTGGCTCCGCGGAACCCCAAGCCGGTCGGCGGGATTTCCCTGAACCTCACGACGCCCGGTATCGCCCAGTCGCGCTTCGGCACCGCGGGGGTGTGGCTGCGTTTCTTCTCCAGCGGACGTTCCGTCACCAACGCGGCGGGCGCGCTCACTACGCCCTCCGCCCCGGTCGCGGTTTCCTACCAGATCATCCGCCGCTACACCGCCACCAACCCCGCGAACACCAACACGGGTTACCTGCTCCATCGCTCGGAGGTGCGCCCGGGAGCCAATGGCACGGGCTCCACGGCGCGGCCGGGCGTGATCGAGTCGGGCTACTCCATCACCGCCGCCGCCTACACCACCAGCTCGTCCTCGACCAAC
Organism: Opitutales bacterium; assembly: GCA_964229935.1. GTDB lineage: Bacteria > Verrucomicrobiota > Verrucomicrobiia > Opitutales > Opitutaceae > ER46. The sequence continues at coordinate 9,983 of CAXRGI010000089.1, read as the reverse complement.
TCCGGGGCGGTGCTCGGCGACCCGCGCAGCGTCCAGGTGCCGGGCGCCGTGCGTACCCTGGACACGGTTTTCGGGGACAATGTGATCGATTTCGGCCTCCGCGCCTACGTGCGCGACGCGTCGGCCCCCGGCGGTCTCCGCCTCATCTTCCCCGCCACAACCGCCGGCGCTCTCACCAACTCGCCCCAGCCGTTGCGGTCCTCGTTGCCTGCCAACACGCCGCCCTCCGCCGCAGGCTACAACCCGCGGCTGCTGTTCCCCGATGTCGTCGACGTGATGGTGCGGATCCTCACCGACGACGGCGTCGAGGCGATCGCCAACCTCGAGCGGGTGCAGACCCCGGCGCTCGCCGTGCCCCAGAAGTACAACAACAACGCGCAACAGTGGTGGTGGGGCGTCGCGGAGGAGAACTCCCGCGTCTACACCCGGCGCGTCGTCATCAACGCGGAACCGCTGTGACCCCTCGCGTTTCCGGTTCCGTCCTCGAATCCGCCCGCGGGCCGCGGGGTGGTTTCGCGCTGCTGGTCGTCGTCACGTTGCTCGCCTTCATCGTGCTGCTGCTCGTCGGTCTCGCCGCCTACACCCGGGTCGAGACGGCCGCCGCCGGCAACACCCAGCGTCAGGCCCAGGCGCGCGAAAACGCGCTGCTCGCCCTGAATCTCGCGGTCGCCCAGCTCCAGCGCCACGCGGGGCCCGACACCCGCGTCACCGCCACCGCGGAGGCCTCCGCCACGGGGTCGACCGCCCGCTACACCGGCGTCTGGCCCGCGGATCCGGCGGAGGACGACGACAATGATCCCCTCACGCCGCTTGCCTGGCTGGCCAGCGGCAACGAGCTGCGGAATTCCTCCGGCGCGCTCAACTCCCGCGCCGTCGCGCCCGGCGCGGCGATGAACGCGGGCAACGCCGTCGCTCTGGTCGGCACGAACACCAGCCGCGTGAACAACGATGTCATGGCCCGGTTGGTCCCGATCACCGCGCCCGGCGTCCCAGGATCGGGCGGGGCCCTGACGACCATCGGGCGTTACGCGTGGTGGGTCGGTGATCAGGGCGTCAAGGCGCCGGTGGCGGTTCCCGACACCTCCACGGCCGCGACTTACGCCCCCTACGACTCCGCCGATTCACGCTCGCGTATCCGCCAGCAGGTGACTGCCGGACCCGGGGCCGCCACCGCGGCCGGGGCAGCGGTCTTCGAGCCGCGCGACAACAACAACGCCGCCCTCGTCGCCGGGGAGAAGGTCCTGCAGCACTCGCAGGTCGCTTACCTGCGCAACACCGGTGGCTCGCAGCTCGGGCTCACGACCGCCCAGCAGTACTTCCACACGTGGTCCCCCAACAACCTCGCCGTGCTGGTCGACCCGCGCCGCGGCGGGCTCAAGCGCGACCTCTCGCTCGCTCCCTCCCTTTTGGGGGAGGCGTTCACGGCGTGGACGAATTACAAGGCTTACACCGAGGATCCCGCCGCCGCTGTCCCGGACAGCGTTGTCCCTCCCTCCATCTCGCCGGCCTATGGCACCGATCCCGTCCGGCGTCGCGTCATCATGACCCCGCATGTGATGTCGGAGGGGGGCTCCCATCAGGTGGCGCCGGTGGTGAACTATTTTCTCATCACCTTCAATGTCCGCACGGTCAACGGCGGCAAGGGAGTCCAGCCCCTCGAGGTGCGCGCACGCTGGATGGTTTCGCTCTGGAATCCCTACACCTCGGCGCTGGTGCCCGAGGATCTCAGGGTCGAGATCACGGGGCTGCCCTCCAACATTCGCGTGAACACCGTCTCCTCCGATCCCGATCGCGCCCGTCCGCTGGGATCGTTCTCGCTTGGCAGTGCCTACGGTGCGCCGCTGCGCATTAATCTGCCATGGACAACCAATGACGCCGCCGACCCCGACCGTCAGTCCTGGCTGCCCGGTCGGGTCTACACCTGGCGTTCCAAGGAGGACACCGCCAAACCGGAGGATGTGCCGGCGGAGGGTTTCGCCTCCGAGTTTTACTCCCAGGTCCTCGATGATTCAGGGAAGGGTGTGATCCGGCCGCTCGGGCTCGCGGAGGTCGACGGGGACGAGTCGTGCCAGCTCGAGATCGAGGGCGACCAGGAAAACCTCGGGGTCGTGCTCTTTGTCCTCCGGCGCGACGTCGATGGCAACGTCCAGCCGGTGCAACTCAGTCGTCTCACGTCGCCCGCATTCGTCCAGAATTTCCGCACCAAGGCCCAGCTCGCGAGCGAGGATGGCTATCAGTTCAGCTACGTGTTCCGCCTGGCCGAGAGCAAGGACACCCCGGAGGCGCCGGGCACCTGGCTGATGACGACCGGCCGCGACGTGCGCCGCCGGTCGATTCCGCCGGAGAGCTTCGTGATTCCGCCGCATGGCAACCCGGGCTCGGAGGAGGGCTTCCCGCCGGCGCCCAACGACCCGGCCGCCTTCGTGAATTACAAGACCATCCGTGACGAAGAGCGCCTGATCGACCGCGAGCACGGGTCGAACAAGTCCTACGAAAAGGACACGCCTCTGTTCGAACTCCCGCGCGCTCCGATCCTGTCGCTGGGCATGCTCCAGCACTTCCGCCAGCCCGGCCTCCGGCCGTTCATGATCGGCAACCCGTGGGGCGCTTCGGTCGATATCGCGGGTATCCGCGGGGCGGAGCTGTTCGACCGCTTCTTCTTCTCGGGGTTGGTCGAGGGCGTCACGCCTTCCAAGAACACGGTGGGTGACCTCATCCTGCCAAATCCCCTGCATCGCGCCTTGCGCAAGGCCTCGGTGGACGACCTTCGTGGCGCGCCGGAGGCGCGATCTTCGCGCTATTTGCTCCAAGCCGGGGCCTTCAACGTGAATTCGGTCAACGTCGCGGCCTGGGCCGCCGTCCTGCGCGGCGTGCGCTTCCCGTCGCCGCAAACTTTCAGCTACCTGAATTTGTCGGCCTCCACCGGAACCGCCTCCGACACCCAGAAGCTCACCGTGCAGTCTTCCGACGCGCAATTCTTCCGGTTCTCCCAGTCGGCGCAGGAGACCTACCAGCTGCCCGGCACCGATAACTATCCGCTGGCGGCAAACCATCTCTTCCGCAGGGGCATGCGCACCCTCACCGCCGCGCAGGTCGGTGCGCTGGCCGCGAAGGTGGTGGAGTTCGTTCGCCGCAAGCACGCGGAAAGCGGCCCCTTCCGCTCGTTGGAGGAGTTCATCTCCCCGGCGACGGTGTTCGCGGGCGGCACCCAGGGGTTGGACCGCAGCCTGCTCGAGGCCGCGATCGAGGACGCCGGCCTCAACGGGGATTTCGCCGAGTACGGTGTCTCGCCGACCGAGTTTCCGGCGGTGCAGATGAATTCCCAGTGGCTGACGCAGGCCGACATTCTCACCGCACTGGCGCCGGTGCTGACGCCGCGCTCTGACACATTCCTTGTGCGTACGTACGGCGAAGCGATCAACCCGGCCACCAACGCCACCGAGGGGCGAGCGTGGTGCGAGGCGGTCGTGCAGCGCGTGCCCGAGTACCTCGACTCCCTCGACGCTCCCGAGGTTTCCCCGCTCGACCTGGCCAGCGAGGTCAACCGCACCGGCGGCCGCCGCTTCAAGGTCATCTCGTTCCGTTGGCTTACCCGGGCCGATATCTGACCCGGCCTTGCCGCGCTTGGCGCGTGCAATAACCGGGCGGCAGGGCAACCTGTCCCCATGACCCCGCCGCTCCGCGCCCCGCCCGCGCCCTGCGGTTTCCTCCGCGGCGTTGCCGCCGGGCTCTTTGCCGGCTCAATCCTGTTGTCCCCAGCCATGGCCTCCGAACGCCAGCTTACCCACGCCCCGCAGGGCCACGTGCTGACCAACATCGGGGTGTGGTCCCCCGACTCCCGCTGTATCGTCTACGACACCCGTTCGGCGGACCACGTCTTTGACGGCACCCGCATCGAGCGGGTCGACGTTGAGACGGGCCGCGTCGAGATCCTCTACTCAGCCGCCGACGGCGCATCGTGCGGGGTTGCGACGTGGCATCCGACGGAGCCGCGCGTCGTCTTCATTCACGGACCCGAGCGCCCCGTGCCCGATTGGAACTACGGCGCGACCCGCCGGCGCGGGGCGATCGTCGATGCGCGTTTCCCCGGTGTGGCTCGGCCGCTGGATGCCATGAACTACGCCCCGCCGTTCACGCCCGGCGCGCTCCGGGGCGGTTCGCATGTCCATGTGTTCAGCCCGGATGGCGGCGCGGTCAGTTTTACCTATGAGGACGAGGTGCTCGCGCGTCTCGGAACAAGCGGTTCGCATGACATCAATCAGCGCACCCTCGGCGTCACGCTGCTCGGAGCGGGCCGGAACGTCACCGTGGCGCGGAGCCATCCGCGCAACCACGACGGCGAAGGATTCACGGTCGTGGTCGTGCGCACGGTGAACCGGCCTCGTCCCGGTTCCGACGAGATCAGCCGGGCTTTCGAGGAGTGCTGGGTGCCGCGGCCCGGCCGGCCGCGGGCGCTGGCGTTTCTCGGCAACGTGACGGCGACCGATGGTCGCGAGCACGCGGAGGTGTTTTTGGTGGAACTGCCCGTTGATTTCACCGTGGCGGAGGAGGGCAGAGCCCTGGAAGGCACCGAGACGCGCCGACCCGCGCCCCCATCGGGTACGGTTCAACGCCGCCTCACCTTCACGAGCAGCCGCAAGTTTCCCGGGGCCGTGACCGTGCCGCGCCATTGGCTGCGGGCCTCACCGGACGGCTCCGCGATCGCGTTCCTGATGAAGGACGATGCCGGTGCGCCGCAGCTCTGGACGGTGTCGCCCGCGGGCGGCGAACCGCGTCAGGTCACGCGCAATCCGGCGGGTGTCTCCTCGGCGTTCAGCTGGAGTCCGGAAGGACGTCGCATCGCGCACGTGATGGACGGGAGCGTGTGCGTGACGGACGTCGCGACGGGCGCCACCAAGCGCCTTACGCCGCGGGCGGAGGGCGAGACGGCACCGCTGGCTCTTGCCTGCGTGTTTTCACCCGATGGCCGTCGGATCGCCTACCAACGCAAGGTGCGGGGCGCCGGGGGCGTCTTCGCCCAGATTTTTATCGTCGATGCCGAATCCTGATCTTCTCGCCTGGGCGCGCTCCGGCCGGCTCCGCCTTATTGCCGCCCTGTTCTGCACGGCGGCCCTGTTCGTTGCGTCCCTGCCGGCGGCGGAGCAGTCGCGTCCCAATGTGCTCTTCATCGCGGCCGACGACCTGCGCGCCGACCTTGGTTGTTACGGTTCGCCCGAGGCTTTGACGCCTCATCTGGACGCTTTGGCGCGGCGCGGGGTGGTTTTCGAGCGCGCCTACTGCCAGCAGGCGGTGTGCAATCCCTCGCGGGCCTCGATCCTGACGGGGCGGCGCCCCGACAGCTTGCGCGTGTGGGACCTGCGCCGGCACTTCCGCGAGACGTTCCCCGAGCTCGTGACGATGCCGCAGCATTTCAAGGCGAACGGCTACACGACGGTTGGCCTCGGCAAGCTCTTCCACAATCAATCCGGCGCGAAGCCGCCGTTCCCGTTCAACGATCCGCCATCCTGGTCGGAGCCGCCGCTCTTCGCCGACGGGCCCCACTGGGCGGACTGGGTGGAGGAGGGGGGTGGAGCCCCCAAGGGCAAAGGCGGGGCCGTCCAGCGGTTGGATGTGTCCGACGAGGCCTATCTCGACGGACGCATCGCGGCCGCCGCGGTGCGGCGCCTGGGTGAACTCGCGCGCGAAGGAAGGCCCTTTTTCCTCGGCGTCGGTTTTTGGAAACCGCACCTGCCGTTCAACGCCCCGAAGCGCTACTGGGATCTGTACGAGCGCGCGCGTTTGCGTGCGCCTTTGCCGCCGCAGATGCCCGCGGGTGCTCCGGCGCTCGCCGGCCACGCGTGGAATGAACTGCGGGGTTACGCGGGCATGCCTAAAGAGGGGCCGCTTTCTCCGGAACAGATCGCCGAGCTGCGTCACGGTTATCTCGCGGGCGTGAGCTTTCTCGATGCGCAGGTGGGCAAGGTGCTGCGCGAGCTGGGCCGCCTGGGATTGGAGCGGAACACGCTGGTGGTTTTTTGGAGCGACCACGGGTTTCACCTCGGGGAGCACGACCTCTGGGGCAAGACCGCCAACTACGAACTCGATACGCGGGTACCCTTGATCTTCGCGGGCCCCGGGGTGGCCGCCGGCGGCCGGGCCACCGGGCTAGCGGAGCTACTCGACGTTTACCCCACGCTCGTTGAGGCCGGTGGCCTGCCGTCCGCGGCGGGGACGGAAGGTCGCAGTCTGCTCGCCCAACTGCGCGACCCGGCCGCACCGGGAAAGCGGTTGGCCGTTTCCCAGCATCCGCGTCCTGCCTACGGCAACTCGCCCTCACACATGGGCTACACCTTCCGGTCGGCCACGCACCGGTACGTGGAGTGGCGCGAACTGGCCGCGGGAGCCATCGTCGCGCGCGAGCTGTACGATCACCGTTCCGATCCGGCGGAGACGGTCAACCGCATCGACGACCCCGCGCTGGCTGCCGTGGCCCGCGAATTCGCCACCGAGGCGGCGCGGATCATCGCGAATGGCGGCGCGAGGCCCTCGCCCCGACCCTGATCCGTCGGCGCCGCTTGCGGCTTGGAGCGCGGCGAAATCTGTGGATGGATCGAGGTCGGACATGAAGAAGGATCCTCACGCAGCGAACGCGGGGCGCGGCCCGGGCCGGCGGCCGGCAGCCCGGCGCGGTTCCGGGGAAAAGCGGGTGGTGGGATGATCGAGCTCGCGGCACTGCTTCTGCTGGGCGCGTTGATCGCGGTGAGTGTTTCCCTCGTGCGCGAGCGTCGCTCCCGGCGGGAGTTGGAGGCGGGGCACGCGCGGGAGTTGGCGGTGCAGCGCGAGCGGCGCGAGGCCGAGCTGCGTTCGCAGGCCGGCCGCACCGTGGCGCTGTTCGACCGCATGGTGGAGGGGATCATCGTGCTCGGCCCGGACGGTCGCATCCGGCTCTCCAACCGCGCCGCCGCGGCCTTTTTCGGCTTCAAGCTGCCGGCCGACGGCCAGACGGTGCTGGAGGCCACGCGCCACCACGAGGTGGCCGCACTTGTCGGCCGTCTCGCGCGGGAGCCCGATGTCCTCGACCACGAGCTGCGGCTGGAAGGCCTGGGCGGCGCGCGATTCCTGCAGGTGAACGCTCTCGCGCTGCGCTCTCCCGAGGGCGCCAACGACGGCGCGATCCTTGTGTTCCACGACCTGACTCGGCTCCGCCAACTGGAGGCCCTCCGTCAGGAGTTCGTCGCGAACGTGAGCCACGAGCTGCGCACGCCGCTTTCCCTGATCAAGAGCGCCGCCGAGACCCTGATCGACGGGGGGCGCGAGGACCCCGTGGTCACGGCCCGTTTTCTCGAGATCATCGACAAGCACGCGAACCGGCTCACCCACCTCATCGACGACCTGCTGCTCCTTGCGCGCATCGACTCCGGCCGCGTGGAATTGAACCTGCGTCCGGTCGAACTACGCGCAGCCGCCGAGGATGCACTCGACGACGCCGCGCTGATCGCGCGCGCGCGCGACGTCACGCTGGGCAACGAGGTGCCCGCCGGCCTGCGGGCGGACGCCGACCCGGAGCGGTTGCGGCAGGTGCTGGCCAACCTGATCGACAATGCCATCAAGTACGGGCGCACGGGAGGGGTGGTCACCTTGCGCGGGCGGGAGGCAGGCGGGGGGATGGTTGAGATTTCCGTGCGCGACGACGGGCCGGGCATTCCGCCGGACGCATTGTCGCGCGTGTTCGAGCGTTTCTACCGGGTCGACAAGGCGCGTTCGCGCGAGCAGGGCGGCACGGGGCTCGGACTCGCGATCGTGAAAAACGTGGTTCAGGCCCATAGGGGCGACGTGCGCGTCGAAAGCGCGGCCGGTCGCGGGACAGAGTTTTTCCTCACGCTGCCCGCCTCAAACGCAACGACGCTCACCCCTGTTTGACCGGACGGCTCCGGGAGGAGCCGAGTCCGCCGGTGAGCCGGAAGCATTTGGGGCTCCCCTGGACGCGCGTCCGAACCGCTCCGCGTTGGTGAACCACGAATGGGCACGAAGGCCTCGGAATCGGATCTGGTGTAGCAGCCGCGGCTGCAGCCGCGGATCATACCGGACGAAGTGCCGCCGAAGGCCTTCGCGAAGCGCCCCGGATTTTTCCGCCTTGGGCTGGGCGCCAGGGGGAACGCCGAGAAACGCGTGAAGGGAGGGAGACCAGGAAACAGGGGAGACTTGCCAGACGGAAGCTAGCCCGGGGTAAGCGGGGTCGGATGTCTTGCGCCCTAGGTGTCCTCTTGCGGCCAAGCCGGAATCGGGACGCGAGCAGGCACACCAGCCGCAAACGGTGGAGCGATGATCGGCGCTTCAGACGGTCCACGAGCTTTCGTTTGCCTCGGTTGGCGGGCGAGGGCACAGGTTGGGGCAGCATGCAGGCGTCCGATTATTTCTCGCTGCCGCCCTCGTTGGCGCGGTTCGCGGGGTTTTTCCGCCCCGAGGCGCCGCCGTGGGAGTGGGTGGCTCAAATCGACGCCGCGCTCGCCGAGTTGCCGGAGCCGCCGCGGTGCGAAATGCCGCCCGGAGTTCACGTGGAAGGGCGGGTTTGGTTGGGGGAGGGCGTGCGGTTGCCGCCTTACGCGACGCTGATCGGGCCGATGTGGCTCGGCGCGGGCTGCGACATCCGGCCCGGGGCGTTTCTCCGCGGCGGGGTGATCGCGGGCGAGGGCTGCGTGTTCGGCCACGCGAGCGAGTTCAAACATTGCCTGCTGCTCGACGCCGTGCAGGTGCCGCACCTCAGCTACGTGGGTGACTCGGTGCTGGGCAACCGCGCCCATCTCGGGGCCGGGGCTGTTTGCTCCAATCTCCGACTCGACCAGCGCAACGTGGTCATCCGCGCGCCCGACGGCTCGCACGACACCGGTCTCCAGAAGCTTGGTGCAATCCTCGGCGACGGCGCGGAGGTGGGTTGCAACGCGGTGCTCAACCCCGGCGCCGTGCTCGGCAAGCGCGCCCTCGTGATGCCCGCGATGGCGTTCGCTGGCGTTTTGCCGCCGGCGACGATCGCGCACGCCCGAACGGACATCCGCCTGATCCCGCGTCGGGACTGAAAACGGGCTGGTTCTCCGGCGTCCGAGACGTTCTTTTGGCCCCCAACGCATGCGCACCCTCACCGGCATCCAACCATCGGGCACGCTCCATATCGGCAATTACTTCGGCGCGATGCGCCCGGCGATCGAGGCGCAGACCCGCGGCGAGTGCTTCTACTTCATCGCGGATTATCACTCGATGACCTCGCTCCTCGACCCCGAGGAGCGCCGGCGCAACACCCTCGGGGTGGCGTTGGATTGGCTGGCCTGCGGGTTGGACCCGGCGCGCAGCGTGCTCTGGCGCCAGAGCGACGTGCCCGAGGTCGCGGAACTCGCGTGGATCCTCGGCACGCTCACGCCGATGGGGCTGCTGGAGCGTGCGCACAGCTACAAGGACAAGACCGCCAAGGGCATCTCGCCCAACTTCGGCCTGTTCGCCTATCCGGTGCTGATGGCGGCCGACATCCTCCTCTACGACACCAACCGGGTGCCGGTGGGGCGCGACCAGAAGCAGCACCTGGAGATGACCCGCGACATCGCGATCAAGTTCAACCTCACCTACGGTGAGACGCTCGTCGTGCCCGAGGCCGAGATCCGCGACGATCTCGCGGTGGTGCCCGGGCTCGACGGCCAGAAGATGAGCAAGAGCTACGGCAACACGATCGACATTTTCGGCGACGAGAAGGTCCTGCGGAAGCGGATCATGGGCATCGTCATGGATTCGCGTCCGCCGGCGGAGCCCAAGCCCGACGCCGATCGCAACCTCGCGATCCAGCTGCTGCGCCTCTTCGCGCCGGCCGACGTGGCGCGGGACTTCGAGGATCGCCTGCGCGCGGGAGGTCTGGGTTACGGCGATCTGAAGAAGGCGCTGTTCGAGCATTACTGGAACACCTTCAGCGCGGCGCGGACGCGGCGGGCGGAGCTCGCGGCCAACCTCGACCACGTCAACGC
>CAXRGI010000088.1:0-2512 GCA_964229935.1 Opitutales bacterium | reverse complement strand
GCACTTCGCGCCGGGCTCGACGGTGAGCTCCTTCGCGGTGAACAGCTGCTCGCCCGCCACCTTGCCGTAAACAATCCAGCGGTCGACGTAGCCCTCGCTGCGCGTGTCGGCCACCGGCACGGGCTCAAGGTAGTGGTTGTCCTTGAAATTCGGATCGGTGTTCTCGTCCCAGTCGAGCTGGTCGACGATGAAGTCGAGGTCGCGGTGCTTGCTCTTGGGCATGTCCTTCACGAGCAGCGACCATGGCACCTCGCGACCCTCGACGAGGGACTGGTACATGCCGAAGACGTCCGAGCCCCATTGCGGCTCATAGGTGCAGAGGGAGCCCGGGGCGTGGAGCACGCAGGGCGGGATGAGCCAGCCGGTGCCGGGCTTCAGGCGGTAGGCGCGGGAGAGGTCGAGGATACCGTTGTCGCCCTTGTTCCAATTCTCGAGGCACTTCCGGACCTGCGCCTTGGTGGTGCCGGGCTCGAGGCCCATGAACGTGTAGGGGAAGTTGTTACCGACGTTGTTATGCTGCGGCGGGAAGTAATACGACTCCGGCTTGCCCTCCTGGCCGACCAGCTTCGCCTGCGCGGCGCTCTGGTGCATGTGGTGCGGGATCGGCCCCATGTTATCGAAGAACTTCGAATAGACGGGCCACTTGCGGTACTTCTTCCAGATCGCCTTGCCGATCAGGCCGGCGCCGCACTCGTCGACGGCCTGCTGGAGCGTAAAGCGCTCGCCGCCGATCACGACGTAGCTCAGGCCCTCGTCGGGCGTGCGGTTATCGTTGGCGGCGGGCATGGTCGACGCGAACCAACGTTCGTCGATGCCGCCGCGGTTGAGCCCGAACGCGTAGAGGTCATCGGGGTGCAGCTTCAGGCGTTTGCCCGGCTGCAGGAAGGAGCGCGGCACCCAACAGGGGGCGAGGCGCAGGAGCCCGCCGGTTTCGGCGAGCGCCGCCTCGACGCGGCTCTTCACGTTGGACTTGATGGTCTTCAGATCCTTGACGGATTTTTTCGGCATGGGGAGAGGGGGAGGGGCGGGGAAACGGGGAGGGGACGTGAACGAAAAAGCGTACTCCGCGGCCTTGCAACCGCCTAGTAGGCCGGCGGCGAAATTTGGTGAAAAAACGTCGGGCGCGGCGGACGGAGACGCGGACAGGTTCGAACGTTTAACGGGAGTTCAGCTCGGGATTCGAGTTTGACGCATCGCGTGGCCACTTAATCTGACGGCCAGCCCTTCGGAGGGCATGGCAGCATAAACCCCAAACCTAAAAAACCCCATGAAGTCGAAAGTTCTGTCAGGACTGTCCCTGCTTGTCGTCAGTCTCGGAAGCGCCCTCGCGGGCGACGCCACACCCATTAATCGAGTGATCGCGTCCGTGGAAATCGAAACGGACGATCCCGTTGGCTACGCCCACTGGATTTCCGAGGGCAACAAGGTCGCGAAGGAAAAACTCGGGATCGATAAGTATCAGCAGGTGCTTCAGGCCGTTTACGAAGGTGAAAAGGGAAGCAAACGGCTTTGGGTCGTTCGCAGCGCGGAGTCGGTAGCCCAGCTCACCAAGAATTCCGCCGCCTTGGCGAATGATCCTGCGCGGCTAAAATTGTACGATCACTTCAACCAGATTCGTAAGACCCACGGTAATGTCCTTTATCAGGCGCTCCGCTACGAAAGAAGCGTTCCCAACGGCCACGCGCTCATTACAAGGATGAACGTCACGGACGAAGCCGCGTATGTCGCGGCCGCCCAGGAGTTGCGCGCGCTTTACGACAGGGCGGGTTTCAAGGATGTGACGATGAGCATTTACCGGGTCATCGCCGGACGCACCGACTACAGCCATCTCACGGCTCTCACCGCGCCTTCCGCCGAACGTCTGGCGGAATTCCTCGACGCCGCCCAGCGCGATCCCGGGGTTCGCGGATGGCTGGCGAACGCCGGCAAGTTCCGCTCGGTGGTGTCCAACGCGACCCACAAGAACATCACTCCCTGATCGATCGGACTGGGTGAAGTTCTGCCGGGGCGCCAAAGTGCACCCCGGCTTTTTTATTTCCAGCAATCGGCCGGACGGCGCCCGCCTCCGCGCTTGCCTCGCTGCGTGCGCTCCCGACGTTTGCGTCCGTGGATTTCCCGCCGTCGAAAGACCCGCTGCATGGCGTGACGCTCAAGCAGCTCCTGATGGAGCTCGTCGAGGAGTTCGGTTGGGCGGAACTCGCCGAGCGCGTCGACATCCGCTGCTTCCGGTTCGACCCGAGCATCAACTCGAGCCTGGTCTTCCTGCGACGGACGCCGTGGGCGCGCGCGAAGGTGGAGGAAATCTACGTGCAGTGGAAAACGCGCCGGTGAGGCTCGCGTACACCTTTCCCGCACGCAGCCCGTTTGCTTTGCGCTGAGCCGAGACTCCGGACTCGCGACTACCATGCACCCCCGCAACCCGCACCGCGACGGCTATGACTTCGCCGCTCTGACGGCGGCGAGTCCGTCCCTGGCGCCGTTCGTGCGGACCGCGCCCCATGGCGGGCCGACC
>CAXRGI010000087.1:0-12705 GCA_964229935.1 Opitutales bacterium | reverse complement strand
GGAGAAGCGGTACGTGAGCTTGTTGTCGAAATTGTAGGAGTCGCGGTAGTTCGCGAAATTACCGAAGCGGAAACGCACGGTGCCGTCGGCAAAGGGTTCCTGGTCGCCGCCGATCGAGCGCAGGATCTCGAAGTCGTCGATCGCGTAGTTCCACTGCAGCTGGTAGACGAGGTTCGACCCGATCTTCTGGGTGTAATCGAGGTCGACGGTGTACGACTGGTAGAACGAGTAGGTCTCCTTGCCCATGGTGACCTTGCGGCCGTACGGGTCGCCGGCCGGGAAGACCGGCGCGAAGATGTCGAACGTCGGCGCGCTCGCGAGGCCGTTGGCGTTGAGCCAGGCGCGGGGCGCGAGCCCGCTGGTGACCGCGGCGGGATTGCCGAGGTAGCGGGAGTTGCTGCGCAGCACGGCGGCCGACTCGCGGTCCTGGTTCACGCGGCGCACGGTCTCGAGGTCCAGCGTGACGATGCCGTCCTTGAAGACCTTCCACGCGGCGGTGCCGCCGAGGTAGTGCTCCTTCTTGAAGTCGTCGTTGCGCCAGCCCCCGGCGTCGATGCCGCCGGCGCCGAAGCGGGCCGCGAAGGTCTCGCCTCCGAGGTTGTAGCCGACCTCGGCCTTCTTGAAGTCCCAGCTGCCGAAGCTCACGCTCGCGTCTCCGCCGGTTTTTTTGAACTCCGGCTTGCGCGTGATGTAGTTCACCACACCGCCGGGGCGCACCAGGCCGAAGAAGATCGAAGAGGAACCCTTGATCACCTCGATGCGGTCCATGCCCCAGGTCGAGTAGAGTTGCCGGCGGTACTGCCCGTTGCGGTAGGCCTGGAGGCCGTTGAAGCCGCGGATGATCATCTGCGACTCGTAGTTCGGGCTCGTGATCACGCCCGGCACGAGCCGGAGCACTTCGCTCTGCAGGTTCGCGCCGTAGTCGGAGACGAACTCGCTCGTGAGCACGTTGATCGAGACGGGCACGTCGAGGATGTTGGCCCCGAACCCGGTCGCCGTGATGGCGCTCTGGGCTCGGTAACCGGAGGCGCGCTCGGCCGAGACGTTGAACTCGGACAACTGGATCGCGTCCCCGGCGGGTTTGGTCCCGGCCTGGGCGAAGCCCGGGACGGTCGATGTGGTCAGAAGGGTCAGCAGCAAGCTGACCCGGTAGGATGCTTTGTTGGGCATGGGGGGTTTGTGGTTAGAACTTCGCTGAGCCGTGGTCCGGCACCCGAAGCCTGTAACGATCCGTAAGGCGCGCCGGGATTCGCGCGACAAAAAAGGCGGCCACGGCCGCCGAGGCGCGCGTGACTGCGGCCTATTTTTCCTCGGTGTTGATGGTGGTCGGAGCCGCGGCTGGACCGGAACCTCCGACCGGCGTCGACGCCCCGCCCGCCGAGTAGGACGCCCCGCCCGCGTCGGGCGCCGAGTAGGCCGGGGCGGAGTAGGAGGGGGACGAAGATGATGACGCCTGGGACTGGGAGCTCTGGTAGGACGTCCGGGACGAATCGTGCGCGGTGCGCTCCCGCTGCGCATCGTCCGTGCGGTAGCGGACGTTCTCGTCCCGGACGCGTCCCTCCCGGACGGTCCCGTTCTCGGCCCGCGCGTAACCGCGTTCCGGATCGCCCCAGATCCGGGGACGTCCGGCGGAGGCCGCGGACGAATCCCCGGCGCCGACGGAGCGTTCGGCGGAGAATCGGCGGTGCTCCGGGTCGCCGGAAGCGGCCCATCCGCCCGGTCGGTTGAAAGCGTGGCGGCGCACGTCGTCCGCAAAAACCAATTCGCGCGGGTCGGATGACGGGTAGACCCGGGGAGCAGCGGCCGCCGGCGCCGGTTCCGCGGCCGCCAGAAGCGGTGGCGTGGGGGCCTCCGCGGGGGGCACGGTCCGCCGATGGGGCGACGGGCCGTCGGGCGGGCGCGGATGACGGGGATGATGAGCCAGATCCGGCGGGCAGAAGCCCGGCGCAGGTTTCGGACGGCGCGGGTTCAGCGTCGGCGTGGCGTAGGTGTAGCCATCAAAGTAGGCGTTGCCGTAGCCGTAGAAAGGATCCCACCCGAAACCGGGGTAGAGGCCGCCCCAAGCGTAGCTATTCCAGCCGAATGAAGACGGGAAAGGGTAGGCTCCGCCGGCGAGCGGCGAGGGTGCGAAGGTGATTTCGCGCAACGCGTTCACGCGCACGCCCACGATGATCGCCTGCCCGCGGTTTTCCGGATCCTTCGGATCAGGAATGAAATCGATCCGCAGGATCCGGTCCGCGAGGCCCATATCGGTGACGAGCACCAGCCCGTTCGCGGCGAGGGCGCGCGCGAAGGTCGATTGGATCACGGCCCACTGCGAGGGCGATGGATGCAGGCCGCCCCGCACCGTCACCGCGAGGGCGTAGGCGGGCGGACGGGTTCGCGCCGGCACCGAGGCGCGCGGCGCGTGCTGACAACCGGCGGCAAGCAGGAGGCAGCAGGCGAGGACCGGGCGGGCGAAAGTAAGGCGCATGGTGAGACCGGGGCGGAGCCTACGTTCGGCCCGGGTCGTTGGAGCAAGACGGTTCGCCCGCGGTGACGTTGCGGTCCGGCATTATTAGCCGCCGGTTTGCATCGGCCGACGTGCCCGTTCGGGCTGAATCGGGAGCGGTTTGGCCTCCCGCGTGATGCGTCCCGAACGACTCAGCGGCCGCCCTCGACCCACGCCAGATCGAAGCGCGCGAGGCGGATGTCGTTGCCGGCCTCGTAGAGGCAGAGCACGCGCCCGTCGGGTAGGACCGCGAGGTCGGAGTAAGCCGAGGGACCGGCTTCGAGGGTGCGGTTGACGGGCCACGTTTTGCCGTCGTCGCGGCTGAGCTTGATCGAGAGGTTCTCGCGTTTGCCGCGGCCCGCCGGGATCTCGCGGCCGGACGCGTCCCGCGCGAGCGTATGGGGTGCGGAGTAGAGCTGGGTGCCGGGGCGCGACGGATGCGCGACGATGCTCGCCATGCAGATCGGCTCCCAGAGCTGCTCGTGGAAGCGCGGCGTGCTCCAGCCGGTGGCGCCGTCGGCGCTTACACTCACGAGCTTGCGGTTCGCCTTGGAGACGTTCCGGGCCACGAGCAGCACGCGGCCGTCGGCCGTGGTGGTGATCATGGTCTCGTTGGGATCGCCGAAATCGCCGGAGTTCGGGAACGCGATGTCGCCGGCGCGCCACGTCCGGCCGTGATCGTCGCTGTAGATTGTCGCGGAGGCGGAGGGCTTGTGGTCCCCGATGGCGCCGTAGGCCAGCCAGATGGGCACAACGAGACGGCCGTTCTTCAGCTGGAGGCCGTGTCCCGGGCCGGTCGCGATGACCTTCCAGTCGTAGTGACGGCGGAACGGCTCGAAGCTGGCGGTGATGTCCACGGGATCGGTCCAGGTGAGTCCGTCGTCGGTGCTGCGCATCGCGAACGCGCGCGCGTAGTTCACGCAATAGACGAACTCGATCGCCCCGGTGACGCGGTCGACGATGGCGACGGGGTTGTTGACGGTCTGTTCGCGTTCGCCGCCGGATTTCTTGCGCGGGTTGCCCTCGAGGCGGGCGCCGCGATGGGCGATCCGGCGGGGTGCATCCCACGTTTTCCCGCCGTCCGTGGAGCGACGGAGGTGAATCTCGATCTCACCCCAGTCGGAGCTGTTGTTGATCCGCGCCTCGCAGTAGGCGAGCACGGTGCCTTTGGTCGTCACAACCATGCCGGGGATGCGGTGGCGCGTGACGCCATTGGAGTTGGCCGGGAACACGTCGAAGAATTCGGGGGCCGGTGCGGCTCGGAGCGCGACGGCCGACGTGGCGGCGAGGATCGCGGTGAGGAGAGCGAGGAGTCGGTTCATGGGGTAAGGGAGATTTTTAAATGAGATCGGAGTCGGGGCGGACTCCGGTGTCTCAGACTGAGCGCGCTTCCGTGATCAATTCGTCGACGCCCTCCAATTGGTAACGGGCGCAAACCGCTCGCACTTCATCCAGATGAAGCTCGGGGTTTCGGATGAGGAGCTCGACGATGTCCGCCTTCGATTTGTATCCGCCGGCATACAGCTTGAGCGCGATCAGATGCGGTAGGGGAACAACGCGGAGCGGGCTGCCTTCCTCCACGGGAAGGTTTGAGAGTCGCAAGGCGTCCTCAATCACGGCTGGGAAGCGGTTGGCGTAACTGATGATCTGGATCAGCCCGAACGATCCTCGCACATCGATCACCCCGCCCAGCGGGTCGGATTGGTCGGGCTCGCGCAGTTCCGCCTGCAGTCCGGATTCCCGAAGGCTCACGAGAATCCTGCGAAGGGTGCCGATTTCGGCGTTCACCCCGAGGTCGAGGTCATTGGTCATCCGCACGTAATGGTGCGCGGCGAGCGCAACGGCGCCGATCACCACGGCGTCCACCCGATGGCGCCGTAGCAGCGCGAGGACTTCCTCGGATTTTCGCAGCAGCTCGTTCGCGCCGTTCATTCCGCTTTCCCGGGCCGGGCGGGTTTGATCCAGGAAAAGCGTTCTCCCATGCCGAGGGCCTCGGAGATACGTTCCTTCACGGACATCCGGTGGAGTCGCTCGATCTCCTGCTCGCGCGACTTTGCGGCGCATGCGCTCCGGCGGGGCGGTTTTCCGGCGGGAGCTTGGGATTCGGAGTTCATGAATGAGCCGGCGGGGAAGATTCTTCCGGTGCCGGTGCGCCTCAAGGAGAATGTCGCCGCCCGTCCCGGTGCTCCGACCGATCAAGGCCGCGCGACGCGGGATTTCCCGGACGGGATGCGGGCCGCCTCCGCCGCATCAGGGCTTCGGGGAGCGGGCCTCCCCGGGCTCCGTCAGCCACTCGAGGTTGAACCGCGCGAGGGTGAGGCGCGCGTAGGGCCAGTCGGTGCGTTTCGAACCAGGCCGGGTCGCCCCGGGACGTCCGCTCTCGTAAAGGCAGAGGATCGTGCCGTCGGGCAGCACCGCGAGGTCGCTGTAGGCGCTGGGGCCCGGTTCGAGGGTGCGGGTGGCGATCCACGAGCGGCCGTCGTCGAGGCTGAGCTTCACCGAAAGATTCCGCCGGTCGCGGCGGCCGCCGGGAGCGGCCTTGCCGTCGGCGCGCTCCAGCGAATCCGGGCCGGAGAATAACAGCCGGGTTTTCCCCGGGGCGGCGGGATCGTCGGGCCCGAGCAGGCTGGCTTGGCAAACCGGTTCGACGAGGGCGTCCGCGAATTGGAACGGGGTCCAGCCGGTCGCGCCGTCGGGACTGTAGGTGACGATCTTGCGGTGCGGGGCGGCGCGGTTGCGGGCGATGAGCATGACGCGACCGTCGCCCAGCTGGGCCGTCATCGGCTCGGTGGTGCCCGGGGTGTCTTTCGTTTTCCGGGGCACCGCGATCTCGCCACGGCGCCACGTCGCACCGTGGTCGTCGCTGAAGAGGGTGGCCACGACCGAATTGCCGTGCGCGCCGTCGTCGGCCTTCGCGAGCCAGACCGGCACGATCAGACGGCCGCCGCGCAGCTGCAGTCCGTGGCCCGGCCCCGTGGCGATCACCCGCCAATCCCATTCCGGCCCAAACCGGTCCGCCGCGGCGGTGATCTCCTCCGGCCGGCTCCAGGTTTGTCCGTCATCGGTGCTGCGCAGGTGGAAAACCCTCAGGTATTCGACGCAGTAGATCAGGTGCACGGTGCCGTCGCGGGCGGCGATGGGGACCGGGTTGTTGACCGTCTGCTGGCCGGGTTGGCCGATCACCTTGCCGGGCGGCTGCGCGGCGTTGGCGGGGTTGCGCGGCAGGCGCGGGCCGAGATGGGCCACCTGGCGGGCCGGCGCGAAGGTGCGGCCTCCGTCGGTGCTCCGGCGCTGGTGGATCTCGATCTCGCCCCAGTCCAGACCCGAGAATTTCCGCGCCTCGCAGAACGTCAGCACCGTGCCCCGGGCCGTCACCACGAGGCTCGGGATACGGTAGGAAACAAAGCCGCCGGTATGCTCCTCGTGCACGTCGATCCTTTCGAGGAAAGGCGCGGCGGCGAGGAGCCCCGGCCCGGCCGCCGGAGCGAGCGCGGCCGCGGCGAGGAGAATGGGGAACAGGCGCATCGGATAACGTTCAGAACGACCCGCGCACTCCGATGTTGGTGTAGAAGCCGAGTTCCTGCCAACGGATGGGCCGCGCGTATTCCGGGGTATCCGGCGCGTAGCGCTGCTGGTTCTGCACGAAGCCGCCGAGATCGACCACGGAGGCGTAGAGCGAATAGCGGCGGGATAGGCTGAAGGTGGCGTTGGCGCCGATGCGCGTGCGCTTCTTCTGGTAATTGAAGGTGTTCGCCGGGGTCGTGGCGTTGGCCGCGACGGCGCCGGTGCGGGTGTCCCCGAGGTGGCTGATGGTGGTCTTCAGCGCGAAGCGGCCGCGGACGAAGTTGATCCCGCCGGCGATGGACTCGGGGTTGTAGCCCGAGAAGTCGGCGGTGCGCGATCCGCTCAGGTTCAACTTGGTGAAGTTCACGAACACCTGCAGGCCGCGGGCCCAGGCGGGGAGAAAGGTGAGCGACTGGCGGTAGCTGAACTCGAAGCCCTGGATTTTCGCGTCGCCGCCGTTGGCCAGCGTCCGGACCTGATAGCCGAGCAGCGAGGGATCGCCCTCGAGCCCGTACTGCTCGAGGAGCTCGGGGGTCGCGGCGGTCGTGACGGAGGTGAAGAAGTCGGTGATGCTCTTCTGGAAGACGCCGATCGAGCCGAAGCCGTCCTTGATCTGATAGCTCTCGAGCGAGAGGTCGTAACTCCTCGCGCTCCAGGGATTGAGGCCGGCGTTGTTGACGCTGATGAGCGGCGTCGCGACGTCGGGCTCCGAGATGTTGGTGCTCGGGATGATGTTGGTGATGTTGGGCCGGCCGAGGGTGTGCGCGTAGGCCGCGCGGAGGATGAGATTCTCGGTGAGGTTGAAGGACGCGTTCAGGCTCGGGTACAGGCCGTCGTACGAGCGGTCGGCGGCGGCGCCGCGCTCGACGTAGCGGAGGCGCCGGAGCGCGAGCGGGTCCGTCGAGAGCGGCACGCGCTGGATCCCGGCCAAGGCGGGGTTGCCGTCCACGAGCGAGCCGTTCGGGTTCCGCTGGAACTGCGCGTTGATGTCGTTCAGGGGCCCGTGGCCGCGGTCGGCGGTGCGCTCGTAGCGCGCCCCGGCCACGATCCAGAGGCGGTTGCGCAGGAGCCGGGCGTCGGTGCGGACGTAGCCGGCGGTGATCGTCTCCCGGAGCCGGCGGGAATTGTTGACGAAGTCCTGGTGCACCTGCGCCTCGTCGAGCACGAACCAGGACGGGTTCGCCCGGTAGAGATCGAAGAGCTTCTGGCCGCTGATCCAGCGGACCTTTTGCCCGAAGAGCGTCGGCGCCTCCGCGAGGAAGGCGGCGTCGAACACGTCGAAGCGGCTCGCGAGGCGGTCCGCGGCGTTGGTGGAGCCGTTGGGTCGGAAGTTCCAGGTTTTGCCGTAGCGCCGCTGGTCGCTCACGTAGGTGTCGAGCGCACCGCCGACCTTGAGCGTGAGCGGGAAAGCGGCCGCGAACTCCCGCGCGAGATCGAGGCGTAGATTCGATTTCCGGGTGTTCCAGTCGGGCTGGTTGGTGGTGGGGTTGCCGAGCGTGTAATTGCCGCCGTCATAGACATCGACGGGGACGCCGGCGCGGGTGGCGCTGTAGCGCGTCGGGATCGTGCCGCCGGACGAGGGGATGCCTTCGCCGCGGAGCACGAGGCCCGTGAGGGTGGCGGGCGCGAGGTTGAAGAAGCCGGCGTCGACGTCGAGGCGGTCGGTGGCGGAGGTCGAGAAGGCGCCGTGGGCGTCCCAGCGCCAGACGTCGCCGCGGTGGCGGTAGCGCAGGGTGTAGTGCTTGGTGGTGGTGGTGATGTCCACGTTCTCGCCGCTGCCGTTCATCGTCACGACGCCGACTCCGGCGGGCGCGCCCTGAGTGAACGTGGCGCCGCCGGTCGCGCCGGCGCCGTAGTTGAAGCCGAGGACGCTGCGCGTGATGTAGAGCGCGTAGTCGCGGAAGTTCACCGAGGCGGAGATCGAGTCCGTCGGGCTCAGGCGCCAGTCGAAGCCGAGCGAGCCCTGCAGCGTCTGGAAGGTCTGCGCGAGGGAGTTCCACTGGCTCGAGGTCTGCACGAGGCGGACAAGATCCCAGGTGGGCGACTCGTCGGTCTCCTTGTCGCCGGTCTCCATCGGCTTGAAGCGCCACGTGCGCGAGCCGCCGACGGTGAGGGCGAAGTCGCGGTTGACCGGGTGCTGGTAGGAGAAGTCGAACGACGGCTGGATGAAGCGGGGCGAGTTGTCGGCGTTGTGGTTGCGCGGGCCGCCGTCGAACGTGAAGCCGCCGCGGTGGTGGAACATCGTGTAGGCGTTGAAGGAGAGCCGGCGCTGCCGGGACTCGAAGCCGCTCCGCGAGATGAGGTTGATCGATCCGCCGAGTCCGGCCGCGGGCATGTCGGGCGTGGGCACCTTGGTCACCTCGACGCGGGAGACGTTGTTCATCGGCATCTCGCGCAGGTCGAGCGACCGGCTGTTGCCGTTGAACGACGTCGCCATCTCACCGCCGTCGAGCGTGAGGCCGGTGTTGTTGCCGGGGAACCCGCGCAGCGAGACCGTCGTCGGCTCGGAGCCCGAGGTCGTGATCGAGACGCCCGGCAGAAAGAGGAGGAACTCGCCGATGTTTTCCGCGCCGCGGTCGCCGAACTCGTCGATCGCGACGACGTTCTTGATGTTGGGGGCGTTGCGCTGCTCGTTCATCGAGATGGCCTGCGCGCTCATTTCGCGCGCTTCCACGACGTTGAAGGCGTCGAGTTTCACCGTGCGGTCGGCGGCGGGTGCGCCACCCGCGCGCGCGAGCTGCAGTTCGAAATCGCGGCGCGCTTCGGCGCCGGCGGCGACCATGACCTCCGCGCGCTGCGGCTCCATTCCGAGGTAGGTGACGCTGACGCGCGCCGGACCGGAGGGCACGCCGGTCAGGCGGAACGCGCCCGCGTCGTCGGTGAACGCCTCGCGCGCGGAGCCGTCGACCGTGACCCGCGCGTTCGCGAGGGTCGAGCCGGTGGCGGCGTTGAACACGCGACCCTCGATCACGCCGACCGCGTTTCCCGAGGAGCGCGCGGGGGCGGGTTGGGCGGGCAGCGGCGCGGGAGCTAGGACCGGCAGGAGCAACGCGAGCACAGCGGACAGGCGGAGGGGTTTCATGAAGGGCAAAGCAATGGGGTGAACCTCCTCGCGGCGGGTGATAGTCGCGAGGCGGGGGGCTGAACTGACAACCGTGAGAAGAGGCGGGATCGCCGGCCATCACAAGCCGGCGGTACGGTTCCCCCGGGGAACCGCGGTCAGGCGGAGGCGACGACCACGCCGTCCCCGGCGTCGAACTCCGCCAGCAAACGCACATGGCGTCGCGCGGGAGCGCCGTCCGCGAGGACCTGGCCGACCGAGGCCCCCATGGCGCGGGCGAATGCGGCGGGATCAAAGCGGTAGCGCGGCGGACGGGGCTTGAGGAAGCGTAGGAAGGGATCGTCGTCCCTCGAGAGCAGGGCGACACCCGCGCCGCGGTCCGGTTGCGCGGCCAGCCACCCCGCAATGGCGAGCAGCCGGTGGGGGTTCGCGACGAGGAGGCCGGTGGGGCCGCTGCGGTTCCGCAGGTTGGCGAGCGGCTTGATCGCCTCCTCCCGGCTTTCCCCGGTGTGGATGATCACAGCCTCGGCGGGGCGCGAGGCGGAGCGGGCGGCCGTGAGGAACCCTTCGGCGGTGCGGAGGTCCCCGGCGGAGTAAACCGCTTTCAGCAACAGCGCGATCCGTCGGTGACCGCGTGCGATGAGCACGCCGGCGGCGTGGCGCGCGGTGGCCGCGTGGTCGAGATCGACGGAGGGCAGTTCGATGCCGGGGAAGTTGGAGCCGGCGACGACACAAGGCCGGGAGTGCGTGGCGAACCACTCCTGCATGGGTTCGGTCGAAAGCACTGGAATCCAGCATTCCGCGGGTTGCCGGTCGCAGATCCGCGCCAGCGCCGCGGCGGGTCGCCGCGCGTAGCAGGAAGGAGCGGCGTGGACTTGCAGGCGCGTGCCTTGGTCGGCCAGTTGCTCCCGCAATCGGTCGATCCACTCGATGGTTGTCGGCCGGAGTTGGCCGAAGGCATGCGGGATTAGCAGTCCAACCGTGGCCGCCGTGACGCCGCGGGGCCGGCGCGGTCTTCCGGTCACCCGGTGTCCGCGCCCCGGTTCTGGTCGCAGCAGCTTCGCGCCCTCCAGGGCGGCGAGGGCGCGCCGGAGGGTGTTGCGCCCGACGGAGAGCTCGCGGGCCAGCGTCCGTTCCGCCGGCAGCCAGTCACGCCACCGCCCCGCGGCGATGCCGTCGCGGAGGCAGGAGGCGGTCTGGGCCACGAGGGACTGGCGCTGCGGCAGGAAATTCAAGTCCGTCAACAGTTCACCTTCGCTCCGGGTCGGTTCAACCGGTTTCCCTAGCTTGCGGGGAGCGGTGATCGGCGCGGGCGGGTGCTCGCTTCAGGAATCGGCATTGCCACGCGGTCGCCGGAAGGGACACGGTGCCGAACCCCGACCCCATGAAGACACCTGAGC
The DNA here is from genome assembly GCA_964229935.1 of Opitutales bacterium. Lineage (GTDB taxonomy): Bacteria > Verrucomicrobiota > Verrucomicrobiia > Opitutales > Opitutaceae > ER46. The sequence continues at coordinate 2,189 of CAXRGI010000087.1, read as the reverse complement.
GCGACCCGGCGGGTTTCCGGCGCGTGCTGTACTCCAGCATGCTCGGCACCGCCATCGAGTGGTACGATTTCTTCCTCTACGGCACGGCCGCCGCGCTGGTCTTCAACCAGCTCTTCTTCCCGCAGCTCGACCCCGTCACCGGCACGCTCGCGTCGTTCGCCAGCTACGCGGTGGGGTTTTTCGCGCGGCCGCTGGGTGGCATCATCTTCGGGCATTTCGGGGACCGGCTGGGTCGCAAGTCGACGTTGGTCGCCACGCTCGTGATGATGGGCGCGGCGACGTGCCTCGTGGGGTTGCTGCCGACTTACGCGCAGATTGGTCTCTGGGCTCCGGCGCTGCTCGTGCTCTTGCGGGTTGTGCAGGGCATCGCGGTCGGCGGCGAGTGGGGCGGGGCGGTGCTGCTCGTGGCGGAACACGCCGAGCCCGGGCGGCGCGGTTTTCATGTGAGCCTCGTGCAGGCGGGCGTCGGCGTCGGGCTGCTTCTCGCCAACGGCGTCTTCATGCTGTGCAGCAAACTCGACGAGGCCGCCTTCCTCTCGTGGGGCTGGCGGGTCCCGTTCCTCCTCGGTTCGCTGCTCACGTTGCTCGGGCTGTTCATCCGCCTCCGCGTCCTCGAGAGCCCGTTGTTCGCCGCGGTGAAGGACGAGCGCAAGGTCCCGCGTGTGCCCTTGTTCGAGGTCTGGCGCACGCAGCGCCGCGAGGTGCTCCTCGCCATGGGCGCGCGTCTGGCCGAGAATGGATTCTTCTACATCCTCACCGTCTGGGTGCTGAGCTACGCGACCACCAAGCTCGGTGTCGCGCGGGGCACCATGCTGAACGCGGTGCTGCTCGGCTCCGCGCTGCAGCTGCTGATCGTGCCCTGGTTCGGCGCGTTGTCGGACCGCGTGGGCCGGCGTCCGGTCTACCTCGGCGGCACGGTCTTCCTGCTCATCTTCGCGTTCGCGCTCTTCCCGCTGCTGGGCACGCGGGATCCGCTCTGGATCTCGGTGGCGATCATCGCGGGGCTGCTCGGCCACGCCGCGCTCTACGGCCCCCAGGCCGCCTTGTTCGCCGAGCTTTTCGGCACCCGCACCCGTTACACCGGCGCCTCCCTCGGCTACCAGCTCGCCGCCCCGCTCGCGGGCGGCCTCGCGCCGCTCGTCGCCTCCTCGCTGCTCGGCTGGTCGGGTGGAGCGCCGTGGCCGGTCGCCGTCTACCTCGCCGTCCTCGCCGTGGTCACGATCGTCTCCATCCTGCTGGTCCCTGAAACCAGCCGCAGTGACCTCGCCCAGGCCGGCGGCGCGGCTGCCGGGCAAAAGGACGCTTGAGCCGGCGCCGGCTGGCGTTTCGGTGAAGCCCGCCGCCCCGCCCGCTTTCATGAGCATCGCCATCGACCTCACTGGCAAAGTCGCCCTCGTCACGGGCGCCTCCCAGGGCATCGGCGCGACTGTCGCCCGTGTCTTCCACCGCGCCGGCGCCTCGATCGTGCTGAACCATCCCGGCGCCGATGCCACCGCGCGCGACGCCGCCGCGCTCGCCGGCGAGCTGGAGCGGGAGCGGGCGGGCAGCACGCTGGTCGTCGCGGCCGACGTGTCCGACAACACCGCGGTCTCCGCCATGATGGAGGCGGCGCGGACGCGCTTCGGCGGGATCGATTTCCTGGTGAACAACGCCGCGATCATCCGCGACCGCACTGTCGCGAAGATGTCGGCCGCCGAGTGGGACGATGTGATCGCGGTGAACCTCACCGGCGTCTTTCATTGCTGCCAGCGAGGTCTGGCGATCATGCGCGACGGCGGGGCGATCGTGAGCCTCGGCAGCATCGCCGCGCTGCAGGGATTTTACGGTCAGGCCAATTACGCCGCCGCGAAGGCGGGCGTGCAGGCCATGATGCGCGTCATCAGCCGGGAGGCCGCGCGCCGCAGTATCCGCGCCAACGCGATCGCGCCGGGAGTGATCGACACCGCGATGGCGGCCACGATCCCCGAGGACGTGCGCGCGGAGATGTTGCGGAACGTGCCGCTCGGACGGTTCGGGCGGCCCGATGAGGTCGCCGCGGTCGCGCTCTTCCTTTGCTCGCCCCTGGCTTCTTACGTCACCGGGCAGACGATCGAAGTGAACGGGGGCTGGCGCGGATGAGGGGAGCGGCGCGGGTCGTCGGGGCGGATGAGGCGGTCGCGGCCATCCCGGCGGGCGCCACGCTCGCGGTG
>CAXRGI010000086.1:0-4652 GCA_964229935.1 Opitutales bacterium | reverse complement strand
GCCCTAAAGTCGCACGCTTCCCGGCAAGCGCAAGGCGCGATGGCCTCTATTGGAAAAACGGGAACAGTTTCTTCAACTCGGCCTTGTTCGGCTGGCTGCCGTATTCGCAGATTTCGAAGGCCTCCGAGTGTTTCACCGCCTTGCCGGCCTCGCCCGGATACCACTCGGCCAACTGCTTCTGAAAGCGCGCGGTCGTGGACTGAAAACGCCGGGAGAAGTTGTCCCGCACCTGGCGCTGCCGGGCCTGCTGGCCGGCGGGATCGGACGGATAGAGGGACGCGTTGCCATTGGCGCCGCCTTCCGCGAACTGCGAGATCATGACGGCGAGGGCGTCGAGCTTCTTGTCCACCACGGAATCGATCGAGATGAGGATGTCGGGGTTCGACGGGTTCGGCTTCTGGAAGCGGTCGGTGTAGTACATGAACACGGGGTTCTTCTTCATCGCCGGGACGTCGGGACAGAAGAAGGGCACCGTCACCATGTACGCTGCATCCTGCACGAGTACCCCGGTGTAGCGATGATCGGGGTGGTAGTCGTTGGTGCGCGGCCCGAGCACGAGGTCGGCGTTCCACCAGCGGATGAGCCGCGTGAGGGTGCGGCGGTTTTCGAGCGTCGGCTCCAGCTCCCCGTCGTGGTTGTCGAGCACCACGCCATGGATGCCGAGCAGGCGGTGGGCCTCGTCGACCTCCGCCTTGCGGCGGCGCGCCAGCGGTCCGCCCGCCTCGCGCCAGTGACCGATGTCGCCGTTGGTCACCGAGACGAAGAGCACGTGGTGCCCCGCCCGCGCCCAGAGCGCCGCGGAACCCCCGACCTGGATCTCGCAGTCGTCGGGGTGGGCACCGAACGCGATGATGCGCAGTTTGCCGTCCTCGGGCGGGATTTTCACGCCGGGAATGGCGGCGGCGAGGGTTGCGGTCAGAGCGAGGGCGAGCAGCGGGGTGAGGATTTTCATGGGGGTGCGGGAAGCATGGAGGGCCGTCGCGCGATGTTGCAGCAGAAATTCCGGGCCGGAACGCCTGGCGTCCCGCGGTTGAAATACGCGGCCCGGTCGTTTCCTCTTCCCGGCTCCCGACGCGCGGCGTCCGAGCAACCTTTCAGTCCACGGTCAGCCGCGCCGGGATTTTCCGCCATGCGCCGCCCCATCCCTCTCCATCGCCTGCCGCTGCCTCCCGCGGTGCTGCGCTGGCTGCTCATGGCCAACCTCGTCACGGCGGGCGTGCTCGGTGGGTGGTATCTTTTTCAACCGGCCGGCCGGCAGGAAGAGGTGCGGCGGCTGGTGGACGGCGCGTTCGCTCGCGAGAAAAACGTCACCTTTCTCGAGATCGCGTGGGATGTCTGGCAGCTTTACTACTCCGGTTCGTCTTCCGGGCGCGTCGCCCCCGGCGACAAGAGCATCGTTTACGGCGGTGCGCCGCGGCTGATGGCGGACGACGGCGAGGAGCTGCGCCTTCTCACCAATCGCGGTTACGTCGCGGGCTATAGCGAGCGTCTGCGCAATCCTCGCTGGGTGGCGTACCGGGTGCGCGATCTGCCGCGCATCCCGACTCCGAAGGCGCGGCCCGAGAAGTTCGACGTCGACCGCCGCACGGCCTCGCGGGTCGCCTCCGAAGCCTACTCAGGCAGTGGTTACGACCGCGGCCACCTCGCGCCCAATTACGCGATCGCGACGCGCTACGGCGAGGCCGCGCAGCGGGAGACCTTCCTGATGTCGAACATCACGCCGCAGCGGCACGCGTTGAACGCCGGCCTCTGGCGCGAACTCGAGATGCGCATCGCGACCGGCTACCCGGCTCGTTACGGCGAGGTTTGGGTCATCACCGGCCCCGTCTTCGGCCCGTCCCCGCGCACACTCCGGGGCGGGGTCGCGGTGCCCGACGCCTTCTTCAAGATCATCATTGATGAGCAGGACGGGAAGCTGCGCACGCTGGCGTTCATCGTGCCGCAGGAGGTGCCCGAGGGGGCGGATCCCGGCCGCTATCTCACTTCCATCGATGAGATCGAGCGCCGCACGGGGCTGGATTTTTTCGGCGAACTCGACGAGGCCTCGCAGCGCGCGGTCGAGTCCGCGCGGGCCGGCCGGGTGTGGTGAAGCCGGCGGCCGGGGGAAACTGCAGGCTCGTCAGCCGCCGTCGCGGTCGGTGAGCTTTTCGCACCCGCATGACCCGCCCCGAGCCTTCCTCCGTCCTCCGCCGCCTGGCCGCGGTCGTGCCGGCGGGCCGGATCCTCGACGGGCCGGCGCAGCTCGCCGCGTACGAGAGCGACGCGTTGACCGCGTTCCAGACGAGACCGCTCGCGATCGTGGTACCGGAGACGCAGGAGGAGGTCATCGCGGTCGTCCGTTTTTGTCATGGGGAGGGGTTGCCTTTCGTCGCGCGCGGCAGCGGCACGAGCCTTTCGGGGGGATCGCTTCCCGTGGCCGGTGGGATCGTGATCGCCCTCAATCGCCTGAACCGCATCCGGCGGATCGACCTCGACCAGCGCATCGCGGTGGTCGAGCCGGGGGTGGTCAATTCGGCCGTGACGGCGGCAGTGCAGGCGCACGGGCTGCACTACGCGCCCGATCCGTCCAGCCAGCCGGTGTGCACCATCGGCGGCACCGTGGCCTTCAACGCCGGCGGCGCGCACTGCCTGAAGTACGGCATGACGTCCAACCACGTGCTGGGCTTGAAGGCCGTGCTCGCGACCGGCGAGGTCGTGGAATTCGGCGGCGCGAGTCGCGAGCAGGCGGGGCCGGACTGGACCGGGCTGTTCGTGGGCAACGAGGGCCTGTTCGGCGTGGCTTTGGAGATCACGCTGCAGTTGCTGCCCCGCGCCGAGTGTTTCCACACCGTGCTCGCCGGCTATGCCACCCTGGAGGAGGCGGGCGACGCCGTGGCGGCGATCGTCGCGAGCGGGCTGTTGCCGGGGGCGATAGAGATCATGGAGAAACTCGCCCTCGAGGCGGCGACCGCCGCGGTGCACGCGGAGTACCCGCCGGGTTGCGAAGCCGTGCTGATCGTCGAGTTGGAGGGACCACGCGAGGTGGTCGCGGCCGATCGCGCCCGCCTCGACGCCCTGCTCGCGGCCAGCCGGCCCGTCGAGGTGCGCCCGGCCCGCGACGCCGCCGAGCGGATGGCGATCTGGAAGGGCCGCAAGAGCGCGTTCAGCGCGGTGGGCCGGCTCTCGCCCGACTTCATCGTGCAGGACGGCGTGGTGCCGCGGCGGCGCCTTGGCGAGGCGCTGCGCCTCATCAACGGTTGGTCGCGCGAGATGGGGGTGCGTTGCGCCAATGTTTTCCACGCGGGCGACGGCAATCTGCACCCGCTCATCCTCTACGACGGCCGCGAGCCGGGCGCCCTGCAGCGGGCCGAGGAACTCGCCGGCCGCATCCTCCGCATGTGCGTCGAGATGGGCGGCTCCATCACCGGCGAGCACGGGGTGGGGGTGGAAAAGCGCGATTACCTGCCCGACATGTTCGCGGCGGAGGAGATCGCCTGCCTGAAGCGCATCCGTTCCGCATTTGATCCCAAGGGCATCGCGAATCCCGGAAAGATGTTTCCGGAGAAGGGGGCGCCCGCCCTGGCCCATTCCGGGCTGCATCCGCTGGAGAAGGCCGGCGTGATTTCCCGCGAATGAGCTCGCCGCTGCTGCCCGCCACGGTCGAGGAGCTGGCCGCCGCGGTCCGTTCCGCGCCCCGGGTGATCGCCACGGGCGCCGGCACCAAACCGCGGTTGTCGGCCGTGCCCGCGGATGTCGTCCGCATCTCAACCGCCCGGCTCGCGGGCATCACGGAATACGAGCCGAGCGAATTCACGTTCACCGCGCTTGCCGGCACGCCGGTCCGGGAGATCCGGGCGGCGCTGGGCGAACGCGGGCAGTATCTGCCGTTCGAGCCGGTGCTGGCGGAGGCGGGCTCGACGCTCGGCGGCGCGGTGGCGGCGGGGATCAACGGCCCGGGCCGCTGGCGCTACGGCGGTCTCCGCGACTTCATTCTCGGCGTGCGGTTCGTCGACGGCGAGGGCCGCCTGCTGCGACTGGGCGGCAAGGTGGTCAAGAACGCCGCCGGTTTCGACGTTCCGAAACTGCTGGTCGGCAGCGCGGGGCGGCTCGGCGTGATCGCGGAGATGACGTTCAAGGTTTTCCCGCGTCCGCTCGCGTGGCGCACCGTGCGGCTGCCGGCGGTTGACGAGAGCGCGAAGGCACGGCTGCTGGCGGAGCTGGGTCGCGGACGCTGGGAGCTCGACGCGGTCGAAAGCGTGGTCGGCGAACCCTTGGTTTTCGCCCGGCTCGGTGCTCCTCACGAGGCGGTCGGCGCGCTCGCCAAGGAAGTCGCCGGACGATTCGGCGGAACGATCCTCGGAGAGGATGAGGCGTCGGCTTGGTGGCGCGACGCGGCGGAGTTCCGCTGGATGCATCCCGCCGGGGCATGGGCGAAGTTTCCGCTCACACCCGCGGAAGGGCCTGGCTTCGCGAACTGGATCGCCGCCCAGGCGGGAGCCCGGGCGCGAATCGGGGCCGCGGGCAATGTCGGTTATGTCTCATGGCCGGGAGCCGAATCGCCGGCGGAATCTCCCTGGCGCGGCGTGCTCCTGCGGGGCAAGGGACCGCTGTGGCCCGGTCCACGCCGGGACAGCGCGGTGGCGGGAGCGGTGAAAGCCGCACTGGATCCGGCG
>CAXRGI010000085.1:0-5196 GCA_964229935.1 Opitutales bacterium | reverse complement strand
TGGAATTGAATGCCGTGGGCGCGGATCTTCTGGACCAGAAGTTCGGCGAGCCGTTCGACCGCGTCCATGCGCTGGCAGACCTGGGCGCACTGGAAGTAGTGGCCGCTGTGCAGGCCGGAACGCAGCACGAAGTGTCCGCTGAGCAGCGCGCCGGTGCGCTGGAAAATGCCGAGGATCTCGCGCTGGGATTCGTCCTTGATCGTGAGTTGGGACATGGCGGGTAAACGGGGCGCCGGTCGCGGGGGCAGCGAAGGAATGGTCGGGGCGGTGAGATTCGAACTCACGACCTCTACGTCCCGAACGTAGCGCTCTACCAGGCTAAGCTACGCCCCGACATTCATTCCGAGCCCGCTTGCGCAGCGGGGCGGTGAGGGAGCCCCAGCGCATGGGGTGGCGCAAGCAGAAAAGCGCCTTTCTTCGCGTGGCGACGCGGCGACGCACGCGGGGCGCGCGATTTCAGCCGGTGTTCGCTTCTTTCCGCGCCGAGGCGGCTAGAAATGCGCCCAGGGCGGGGTCGAGCGCCGGAACCGGTTTCCAACCCAGGACGAGCCGGCTTTCCGGCGCCGGGCCGATCAAGCGGCGGCAGACCACCTCGGGCGGCAGGTGCCGGCTTTCCGAGGGCGTCATAAAGGTCGCGCCGATGCCCGCGCGGACCAGTCCGATGCCATTGGCGCGCGGCCACACCTCCTCGGTGATTTTCGGCGCGACACCCGCCGCCGAGAAGGCGGCGAGGATGCGGTCATAGAAGCCCGGGTTGTGCTGTCGCGGAAACAGCACGAAAGGGGTGTTGGCCAACTCCCGCAGGCGCAACGTGCGGCGGCGGGCGAGGGGATCGGCGGCGGAAAGCAGGATACCGTTACGCTCGCGCAGCAGGACCCGCGTCTCCAGGCCCGGGGAGGGGGCGTCGGGGTGGAAAAAACCGCAGGCAAGGTCGCCGGTCTGTAGCGCCGCCAGCTGGGCGGAAGTGGGCATCTCGGTGAGTTCGAGGCGGATCCCGGGATGCGTGGCGTGAAACGCCCGCAGAATTCCCGGAAGCACTGTCGCCATCGCCAACCCGGTGAACCCGACGCGCACCGTCCCGACCTGGCCGCCCGCGAGCGCCCGCAGGTCACTCGGTAATGCGGCAAGGCCCCGCAGCAGGGGTTCGCTTCGCTCCAGTAGCAACTGGCCGGCCGGGGTTAACTCCACCCCGCGACGCGTGCGATTCAGCAGCCGGGCGCCGAGGTCGGTCTCCAATTGGGCCACCGCCCGGCTCAACGCCGGCTGGGCGATCGCCAGCGCCTCCGCGGCGCGGCGGAAATGCAGGCGGCGCGCCACCTCGCGGAAATAGGCGAGCTGGCGCAGGGAAAAGGGAAACTGATGCTCAGCAGGCATCACAGGAGCCTAAAACGGTACTTCCGGTTATGACAAGCGGCTGCTAAACTTTTCGTCCCTTTAATGACCACGCCCAAGTCCCTCTTCGAAAAAGTCTGGGAAGCCCACGCCGTCCGCACGCTCGCCAACGGCCAGACCCAGCTCCTCATCGGCACGCACCTCATTCACGAGGTCACCAGCCCGCAGGCGTTCGGCATGCTGCGCGATCTTGGCCTGAAGGTCGCCATGCCGCACCGCACGTTCGCGACGGTCGACCATATCGTGCCCACCGACCAGCTGGTCGAACCGTACCACGACCCGCTCGCGCAGGCGATGATGGACGAGCTGCGCCGCAATTGCGCCGAGTTCGGCATCACGTTCTTCGACCGAGCCACCGGCAAGCAGGGCATCGTGCACATTGTCGGCCCCGAGCAGGGTATCACCCAGCCGGGCACCACGATCGCGTGCGGCGACTCGCACACCAGCACCCACGGGGCGTTCGGCGCCGTCGCCTTCGGCATCGGCACCACCCAGATCCGCGACGTGCTCGCCACACAGACCATGGCGCTCGGCCGCCTCAAGGTCCGCCGCATCAACGTCAACGGCCGCCTGCGCCCGGGCGTCTACGCCAAGGACGTTATTCTCCACATCATTCGGGTGCTCGGGGTCAACGGCGGCACCGGCTTCGCCTACGAATACGGCGGCGATGTCTTCGACCGTTTCTCGATGGAGGAACGCATGACCGTGTGCAACATGTCCATCGAGGGCGGCGCCCGCGCGGGTTACGTGAATCCCGACCAGACCACCTTCGCCTACCTCAAAGGCCGGCCCTACTCGCCGTCCGGCGCCGCCTGGGACGAGGCCGTGATCCGCTGGAAATCCTTCGCGAGCGATCCGGGCTGCCATTACGACGACGTCGTCACGATCGACGCCGCGTCCATCGCCCCGACCGTCACGTGGGGCATCAACCCCGGCCAGGGCATCTCGATCGACGAGCGCGTGCCCGATCCGGCGCAGGCCAAGGCGGTCGACGAGCGCACCTCCATCGAGGAGGCGTTGGCGTACATGAAGCTTCGCCCCGGCACGCCGATCAAGGGCACGCGGATCGACGTCGCCTTCCTCGGTTCCTGCACCAACGGCCGCCTCAGCGACTTCCAGGAGGTCGCCCGTTTTCTCAAGGGGCGGCGCGTCGCGCCGGGGATCAAGGCCATCGCCGTCCCCGGTTCCCAGATCGTCGCGCTCCAGTGCGAGAAGCTCGGACTCGACCGCGTCTTCGCCGACGCCGGTTTCGAGTGGCGGGCCGCGGGTTGCTCGATGTGCCTCGCGATGAATCCCGACAAGCTCGTCGGCGACCAGCTCTGCGCGAGTTCCTCGAACCGCAACTTCAAGGGCCGTCAGGGCAGCCCCACCGGCCGCACCATCCTTATGAGCCCGCTGATGGTCGCCGCCGCGGCCGTCACCGGCACCGTGGCCGACGCCCGCGAGGTGTTCGCCGTCAACCAAAACTGATCCCGTTTAACGCCATGGCCCTCGCCAAGATCACTTCCGTCACCGGCCGCGCCGTCAACGTGCCCGGCAACGACATCGACACCGACCGCATCATCCCGGCGCGCTTCATGAAGTGCGTCACGTTCGACGGCCTCGGAGAGTTCCTCTTCCACGACGTCCGCAAGAACGACGACGGCAGCGACAAACCGCACCCGCTGAACGACCCGCGCTTCAAGGGCGCGACGATTCTGCTGTCCGGCGCCAACTTCGGCTGCGGCTCCTCGCGTGAGCACGCGCCGCAGGCGATCCAGAAATACGGTTTTCGCGCCGTCGTCGCCGAGAACTTCGCGGAGATCTTCTTCGGCAACTGCACGACTCTCGGCATCCCCTGCGCCACCGCGGCGCGGGCCGACATCGCCCGGGTCGCCGCGGCCATCGAGGCCAACCCCGCGACCGAGGTCGTGCTCGACGTAGCCGCGCAAGAGTTGCGCTTCGGCGGCCAACGCATCGCCGTCGAGGTTCGCGCGACCGCGCGCGACGCGCTCGTGAACGGCCGTTGGGATGCGATCGGAGAGCTGCTCGACGGTCTGCCGGCGGTGCAGTCCCGCGCCCGCGCGCTGCCGTACCTCGCGGCCTGACCGGTCCGCGCGGGAAGTTTGATTGAACTTTTCCCTCGCGGGGCCGTCTCACGCGCTCAGGTTAATCCCGAACCCCCATGTATTTCGCCATGATCGAGGTCTTCAAGGGAGCCGGAGTGCTCATCGACCCGCTGGGCGTGTGCTCGGCGGCCGCGGTGTTCATCATCTGCGAGCGCGCCTACGCCCTCCGGAAGGCGGCGGTGATGCCGCAGGACCTAGCGGACGCGGTGGTGGAGGGCCGACCGCTGGTGGGCGGGAAGCACACGGTGCTCGCCCGGCTCGTCGAGTTCGCCGATCAGCACCAGCATGACGAGGGTGCGGTCAAGGCCTTCGCGCGCCTCGAGGTCAACCGCATGGAGCGCGGTATCCCGTACCTCGACGTCATTTACGCCGCCGCACCGCTCATCGGCCTCACCGGCACGGTCACCGGACTGCTCCAGGTTTTTTCGCAGATCTCGCCCGACACCGGTTTGCCCGACCCCGTGGCTTTCACCAAGGGCGTCGCGCTCGCACTCTCCGCGACGGTGATCGGCCTCTGCATCGCGATCCCCTCGCTCGTCGGCAGCGGCTACCTCCAGCGCAAGATCGAGAACTACGCCGCGCAGCTCGACGTGCTCCTCGAGCGCATCCTGCAGCGGAAGCCCGGCGCGCAATGAGCCTGCTCGCCCACAAGCGACGCAAGCGGCCCGAGATGAACCTCGTGCCGTTGATCGACGTGCTCGTGATGCTGATCTTCTTCGCGTTCGTCTCGATGCAGTTCAAGTCGGCCTCGACGCTCAACATCACGCTGCCCAAGGTGGAGACCGCGGGTAAGAATGAGTTCCGCGGCAGCGTCACCATCGGCATCGCGAAAGACGGAGCCCTGACTTTCAACGGCAAGCCCGTGAGCGACGCGGAGCTGCCCGGCGTGCTGGCGCAGGTGAAGAACGTCGACAAGGACATCCCCGTGCTCATCCGCTCCGACGAGAAGGCGACGCTGGAACGCCTGACCTTTGTCTGGGACGCCTGCCGCAAAGCCGGTCTGAACAAGCATCACCTGCAGAGCAGGTGAGGGTTCCCCCGACGGGAGTTCGCGGGATTACCCGCGAATGCGGGCTAGACGCCGTCCGTACGCGGGCGCACCGTGCTCTCCCCGAGACCGCATCGTGATCTTAACGAAAGCCGACCTACACCTGCTCCTGGAAGCGCGTCACGCATCCCCGCATGCGATCCTCGGGATGCACGCGGTGACTCGCCGGAAGGTGAAGGGCGTGGTGGCGCGCGCCTTTCTCCGCGACGTGACTTCCTGCGAGGTGGTAGATTTGGAGTCGTCTTCGCCGAAGGGTATTCCGATGGACCGAGTGGCGGACGCGGGTCTGTTCGAGGTGTTTATCCCGGGTCGCGAGCGGGTTTTCCGCTACCAGCTGCGCGCCACGCGGGCCAACGGCGAGATCCGGCAATTCTTCGACCCGTATTGTTTCCTCCCGACCTTGGGTGAGCAGGACCTCTACCTCTTCAACGAGGGCAACGAGCACCGCGTGTACGAGAAACTCGGGGCGCACATACGCGACCTCGGCGGGGTGCAGGGTGTGTCGTTCGCGGTCTGGGCGCCGGCGGCCACGCGCGTCTCGCTCGTCGGCAACTTCAATCACTGGGACGGACGCTACCATCCGATGCGGCCCCTCGGCTCGTCCGGCGTGTGGGAGCTCTTCGTGCCGGGGCTGGGGGAGGGCGAACT
>CAXRGI010000084.1:0-5959 GCA_964229935.1 Opitutales bacterium | reverse complement strand
CTGGAGGAGTCCCAGTTCCGGCCTAGAGCCGAGAACACGGCCTGGTCTGCCGCTGTCGCGAGCCGGTACTTGCCCGTTGCGGTGTCACGGAGCACCCGCGGACCGCGGGCGAGGATGTTGTCGTCGCGCGATGCGGAGGTAGCGGCGGCGGAAAACCTGGTTGGCGGCCAGCTCGAGGTGGAGGTTTCGTGTGAGCCGATGATTGATGATTCCCGTCCGGTTGCTGGTAAAAACCGCGGCGCGCTCGCCCGCGCCCGAAGACGTGACGGCTCCGAAGGGAATGTAGACCTTGAGCCGGAGTTCGCCCCGGGAATCCCGGTTGCGCGGAAGTGTCACGTAGTGTGTGACAACACGCCGGGCCGCGGGTCAGCGGCCGTTCACGTCCTTGGCGCGGGCGTCGAGTCCGAGCTCGCGGCGGGCGCCGCGGATGACGCGGTCCCAGTCGAGGGCCGGGCCGGGGTCGATCTTGTTCGTCTGCACGTGGTAGTGGCCGAGCACCCCGGCGTACGCCTTCCACGTTTCGTCGGGCAGCTTGGTGGTGACCAGTTTCCCCGCGGTATCGCGCGGGTAGTCGCAGGCCATCTTGGGGAAAATCCGGCAGAGCGCGGCGGTGAGCTTCACCAGCGCGGCGTATTGCTCGAGGGTCAGGTCGTGCTGGACCAAGTCCGTGCGTTGCACGTTGCCCGTGACGCGTGCATCGCGGGCGGGTCGGCCGACGAAGCCGGGTACCTGGAGCATCGGATCGCCCAGACGCGCGGGAATCCGGATATATGGCCGTCCGGTGGCGTCCTTCGGATACCATTCGTCGAGAACCTTGGTGTCCTTGGGCGGGTAGGCGCCCATGTTGGCGATCTCGATGCCGATCGAGCGGTCGTTGGAGATTGTGGCGTGGCGGGCGCGCTCCTTCAGGTCGAGCGTCTGGTAGATCGTGCCGTCGATATCCAACATGAAGTGCACGCTCAGCCCGCGTTGGTCGTGGAGAACATTGAAGCAAGCCTTGCTGATGCCGCAGACGTCATAGTGCAGGACGAACTGGTCGACCACGCGCTGGAGCAGCGGCAGGTCCCAGCCTCCGCCGCGCACGCGCTCGATCTCCGTCGGGGAGAGCGCGGCGGCGCGAATGCCGTAACGGTTCGGGGTGCCGAGGTTCTTCGCAGCGTCGGGCGTTTTCTCCCAGCTGGAATCGGCGTAGGGGGAGAAGCGCCGTTCCACCCGGTAGGCGTCGTAACCGCCCGGATCCATCCACGTGATGACGCGCGTGCCGGTGTGGAACAGTTGCCCCGCCACGACGATCTCGTCGCCGACGCGCTTGGCTGGCGTGCCGGGCTGGACGGTGACGCAGCCGGCGAGCAGGAGAAGAACGGGGCCGGCAATGAGCGCGGTGAAGCGAAGGTTCGGCATGGGGTGGGGGACGATGGAAGCGCGGCGCGGGAGAGCTCAATGGTGAAAGCCAGCCGGGAAACGTTTGGCTCCGCCGAGGTCCGCGGCCATTGGTCGGTTATGAGATCATTTTTCCCGGCGGTGCTTTTGGTATCCACCCTCATCACCTCCGCGGCAGAGGCGCCGCGCGTCCAACTCGGCAGCGAGGTATTGGCGGCGGGCGGGTTCAAGGAACTCGCCGGGCGGCGCGTCGGGTTGATCACCAACCCCTCCGGCGTGAACCGGCGACTTGAGAGCACGATCGAGGTCTTGCGACGCGCGCCCGGCGTGAAACTCGTGGCGCTTTTCGGTCCGGAGCACGGGATTTACGGAGACGTCCCGGCGGGCGACAAGGTCGAGAGCCGCACCGACCTCCGCACCGGCCTGCCGGTACACTCGCTTTACGGTGCCACCCGCAAGCCCACGGCCGCGATGCTGCGGGGAATCGACGTGCTGGTGTACGACCTGCAGGACACCGGTGCCCGCTCGTACACGTTCATCAGCACGATGGGCCTGGCGATGGAGGCCTGCGCTGAGGCGGGGGTGGAATTCATGGTGCTCGACCGGCCGAATCCGCTCGGCGGGGTCCGGATCGAAGGGCCGCGTTTGTTGGACGAGCGTCTCAGATCGTTTGTGAGCCAATGGGACGTGCCCTATGTGTACGGTCTCACCTGCGGTGAACTTGCGCGGATGATCAACGGCCGCGGATGGATTCGGAAGCCATGCCAGCTGACGGTGATCCCCATGCGTGGATGGCGGCGTGACATGGTGTGGCGCGACACGGGTCTGCCATGGGTGCCGGCCTCGCCGCATATCCCGCACGGGGAATCACCGCTCTTCCAAGTGGCGACCGGGATGCTCGGAGAAATCGGCGGTGTGAGCATCGGGGTGGGCTACACGCTGCCGTTCCAAACGATCGCGGCTCCGAAGGTCGATCCGCACGCGTTGGCGGCCGACTTGAACGCGCGGGGGATCGCCGGCGTGCATTTCCGGCCGCTGACATACAAACCGTACTACAGCGCCTTCAAGGACGAGGTGATCGGTGGCGTACAGCTGCACATCACGGATCCCGCCGGCGCGCCGCTGACCGCGATCAATTACCACGCGCTTGAGGCGCTGCGAAAGGTGGCGGGACGTGATCTGTTCGCGGAAGCGGTGAAGGCCGGGAAGAAGTTCGACATGTTCGACAAGGTGAACGGCACCGCCGCGACGCGGGAGGCGCTGCAGGCGGGGCGCCCGGCGTCGGCGATCATCGCGGGCTGGCGCGACGGTGAGGAAGCGTTTCGCCGGGAACGGAAGCCGTACCTGTTGTACTGACCCAGCGCTTCAGGTCTTTGCCTTCCGGCCGAACTCCGGTTCGATCTTCAGGCGGGCGACGACCAGGAACGAGGGAACGGTGCAGAGAAGAACCCACGCGAAGAACTTCACGTAGCCGACCTGATCCTCGATCCAGCCGGCGGCCATGCCGGGCAGCATCATGCCGAGGGCCATGAAACCGGTGCAAATCGCGTAATGGGCCGTCCTGTGGGGGCCGTCCGCCACGAGCATCATGTAGAGCATGTAGGCGGTGAAACCGAAGCCGTAGCCGAATTGCTCCACGGCGAGGGCGCCGCCGATCAGCCACAGGCTGGTGGGCTGGTAGAGAGCGAGCACGAGAAAAACCGCCACCGGCACGTGCGTCGCCAGAATCATCGGCCAGAGCATCGCCTTGAGGCCGCGGCGCGAAATCGCCCAGCCGCCGAGCAAACCTCCGACCGTGAGCGCGATGATGCCCACCGTGCCGTACACGATGCCTACCTCCCGCGTGCTGAGGCCGAGCCCGCCCTTGTCGCGCGCATCAAGCAGAAAGGGTGAAAGCAGCTTCAGAGCCTGCGCTTCGCCCAGGCGGTAGAGCAGCATGAACGCCAAGATCAGGAGGATTCCGGGCTTCCGCAGAAAATCCGAGAACACCCCGAGAAACTCCTTAACGACCCCGCCGCCGCCCGCTGTCGGCCGGTCGACCGCCGGGCGCGGCAACGCGAACGCGTGGTGCAGACCGACCGCCACAAACACCGCCGCCAGCAGCCCGAACACCATCACCCACGCCTGCACCACGCTGCCGGTCTTTTCCTGCCAGAGGCCCGCGAGGTAAACGAGGCCCCCTTGCGCCGAAAGGCTGGCGAGCCGGTAGAACGTGCTCCGCACGCCGACGAATGCCGACTGTTGGCCCTGTTGCAGCGCCAGCAGGTAAAAACCATCGGCGGCGATATCGTGAGTCGCCGAGGCGAACGCCATCAGCCAGAAGACCGCCAGCGAAAGCCGGAAGAATTCAGGCCCGGGCAGGGTCAATGCGACGAGGGCGAACGCCACGCCGATCACGAACTGCAGCGTCACGATCCAGAGCCGCTTCGTCCCGAACATGTCGACCAGCGGCGACCACAGCGGCTTGATCACCCACGGGAGGTAGAGCCAACTGGTGTACAGGGCGATGTCGGTGTTCGAGATCCCGAGGTTCTTGTAGACGACCGTCGAGAGCGTCATGACCACGACGTACGGGATGCCCTGCGCGAAATAGAGCGTGGGGATCCACGTCCAGGGGCGGGTGGAGGCGGGTGCGGTCGGATTGCTCATGGATAGCTCGGGTTCAGGCGATCAGGCCGGCGCGGCGTTTCAGCGCCAGCAGGCGACGGTGCGAGGTATCGATGCGCGAAAGCGGGATGCGTCCCGAGGTCACGGCGCGCTCCAGGATTTCGGCGGCGCGCGGCGCGATATCAGGGTTGTAGGTGAGGTTGTTGCCGAAGCAGAGCAGGTCGATCCCGGCCTCCACCGCGGCGGGAACCGACTCCTCCAGGCCGTAGCGGCTGGAGATCGCGCGCATCTCCATGTCGTCGCTCACCACCACGCCGTCGAACCCGAGGCGCTCGCGCAGGATCCCGGTGACCACCTTGGAAGAAAGGGGGGCCGGCCGGTCGCGATCGAGGCGCGCGTTAAAGACGTGCGCCGTCATGATCATGTCCGCGAGGCCCGCGGCGGCGAGGGTGCGAAAAGGCTCCAGCTCGCGGTCGGTCCACGTGGCCGTGACATCGACCAGTCCGAGGTGCGTGTCGCCGCGCGCGCTGCCGTGTCCGGGAAAATGTTTCCCGCAGGTCAGCACGCCGCGTTCGCGGTGCGCGCGGACGAACGCCGCGGCGTGGCGCGCGACCACGCCGGGATCGGCGGAAAAACTCCGCCGCTTGCCGCGGATGATCGGGTTGTCGGCATTGGCGTCGAGGTCGACCACGGGCGCGAGGTTAAGGTTGAAGCCCGCCGCTTTGAGTGTGTCGGCGGTGGTCGTCGCGTGCCGGAGGGTCTCGCGCTCGTCGTCGAGCCGGCCGAGTTCCTCGTGGGAGATGCTGGCTGGGAAACCGTAGTCTGGTTTCAGCCGGTTGACGCGCCCGCCCTCCTGGTCGACCGCGGTGAGGAGCGGCACGCGGGACTGCGCCTGCAGGAAGGCGAGCAGCTCGCGCACCTGGGCGGGCGAGTGGATGTTGCGGCGGCCGAGGGTCGGGTCGGCGACGTCCTGATCGAAGAGAACGACTCCGCCGACGTGGTACTCGCGGATGTCTCGCACCACGAGGGAACAATCGGCGGGCGTGGCGCCGCGGAAACCGACGAGCAGCATCTGGCCGATTTTCTCGCGCAAGGTCGGCTCGGGGGAAGGGTTCATGTCGAAACGCTGAGAGCCATGCGCCCCCGTGCGGCGCGCTCAATCTGAATCCCCGCGCGCCTTGGTGAAAACAACCTTGCGGCGGCGCCGGCGGCGCTGGCTTGCTCGCGGGATGAGCGAACTGAAGCGCACGCCACTCCGGGACTTCCATGCGGCGCACGGTGCCCGGCTGGTGGACTTCGCGGGCTGGGAGATGCCGGTGCAGTACCGCAGCATCCTCGAGGAGCACAAGGCGGTGCGCCGGGCCGCCGGCCTGTTTGACGTGAGCCACATGGGCGAGGTCGACGTGCGCGGGCCGGACGCCGCACGGTTTCTGAACCACCTCGTCACCAACGATGTTTCCAAGCTCTTCCCCGGGCGCGTGCTCTACACGCCGATGTGCCAGCCTGACGGCGGAGTGGTCGATGATCTGCTGGTCTACATGCGCGGGGCGGAGGACTTCTTCCTGTGCATCAACGCCGGCAATATTGACAAGGACCTCGCGTGGATCCGCGCGCAGACGGCGAACTTTCATGTCACCATTACCGACCGCTCAGCGGACTACGCCCTGCTCGCCGTGCAGGGTCCGGCCGCGGCCGCGACCGTGCAGTCGCTTACGGGCGCGAAGCTCGACCTGGTGAAGTACTACCACTTCACCGAGGCGACGGTCGCCGGGGTGCACTGCATCGCCAGCCGCACCGGGTACACGGGCGCGGACGGCTTTGAACTCTACCCTGCCGCCGGCGACGCGCCCGCGCTCGCGGCCGCGCTGCTCGAGGCGGGACGCCCCCGCGGCCTGGAACTCGCCGGACTCGGCGCGCGCGACAGCCTCCGGCTTGAGGCGGGCTACCCGCTCTACGGGCATGAACTCGCGGC
>CAXRGI010000083.1:0-2985 GCA_964229935.1 Opitutales bacterium | reverse complement strand
GACTGGAGCGCCGTGCCGGCGCTCGTCGAGGAATTGAAGCGCCTGCAGGACAAGCCCGGCCCCCGGGCGACCAGCGGCACGATCGCCCTGATCCTCGCCGAGCACCGGACCGGCGGACACGACGCCGCGTGGGTCAGCGCGGAGGTGCGCCGCCGCTACGGGGCGATGGACTGGGCGGAGGTGCGCGACGCGGTGAAGGCCCAGAAGGGACAGTTGGAGCTGCTGAATCCCGCGCTCGTGAAGGGAAGCTTCGAGCAGCAGGTCGACGTGATGGCCCGCAACATGGAGCTCAAGGTCCCCGAGGGGATCGTGGACGCCATCGTGGGCGCGCGCGTGCAGCTCGAGCTGCTGGCTCCGCTGGCCCCGGCCATCGTGGCGGGGCTGCAGGCGGTGATCGACGGGCACGATCGCGCCGTGGCAAAGACGGACCTCTGGACCCCGCGCCTCTTCGCGCTCCCGGCCTCCGCGCCGGGGACGGAGGTGGGAATCGGTATCTGGGACTCCGGGGTTGATCTGAGCCTGTTCGCCGCCACCCCCGGCAAGGGCATCGCGTTTGACCGGGAGTCGCGGCCGGCCACCGATCTCCTGCGGCCACTCGGCGCCTCCGCGGAGCGCTGGCCTCAGCTGCGGCGCCTTGTGAAGGGTTCAATGGACCTGCAGGCCGCGCTCGACACCGAGGACGCCCGCGCCCTGAAGCAGACCGTCGCCGGCCTGAAGGCGGACCAGGTTAAGCAGTTCCAGGAGGAGCTGAGCCTCGCCGGCCTCTACACCCACGGCACGCACGTGGCGGGCATCGCCGTCGCGGGGAACCCCTTCGCGCGGGTCTTCACCGCGACGATGCTCTGGGAGCACCGCACCGAGCCGGTGCGGCCGACGGAGGAGATGTCCCGCCGGACCGCCGACGCGTACCGGCGGATCGTGGCGGCGTTCCAGGAGCAGCGGGTGCGGGTCGTCAATATGAGCTGGCGCTACAGTGCCACGGCCTACGAGGGGATGCTGGCGTGGCACAACGTCGGCGCCACCCCGGAGGAGCGGAAGCAGATTGCCCGGCGCCTGTTCGCCCTCGAGCGCGACGCGCTGCGCGAGGCGATCACCTCCGCGCCGGAGATCCTCTTCGTCGCCGGGTCCGGCAACGAGGACAACAACGCGGACTTCGAGGAGTACATCCCGGCCGGGTTCAACCTGCCGAACCTCCTGACGGCGGGCGCCGTGGACCAGGCCGGCGAGGAGACGAGTTTCTCCACCTTCGGCCAGACGGTCCTGGTGCACGCGAACGGCTTCGAGGTGGAGAGCCTGCTGCCGGGCGGCGACCGGGTGAAGTTCAGCGGAACCAGCATGGCGAGCCCGCAGGTCGCCAACCTCGCGGCCAAACTGTTCGCGTTGAACCCGAAGCTCACCGTCGCCGAGGTGCGCGCCGCCATTCTGGAGGGCGCCGAGCGGAAGGGCCGGGTCAACCTGATCCATCCCCGCCGCACCGCCGAGCGGCTCGGCTTCCGCCTGTGACCCCGCCCGGCCGCACGCCCCGCGGGCCGGCCGCCGTTCCCCGCCGATGAAAACCTCCCTCCCCGGTCTCCGCTTGTTCTACCGGATCGCCTACGGACTATTCCTCGCGCTGGCCGCGTACCAGGCCCTGTTGCGCGACGACCCGGTCAGCGCCGCGGGGTCCGCAGGCATCGGGCTGATCGTCGACCCGTTCAATCCCGACCAACCCTGGGGCCAGCGGCCGCGCTGGCAGCGGGTCTGGCTGATCGTGCACCTCGCGGTCGCCGCGGGTCTCCTTGGCTACGGCCTGGGCCGCGCGGACCGCCCCTGATTTCTGCCGATGAAGACCAACCGTTCCTCCGCTTACCTGAACCTGTCGCCGCGCACCGTGCAGCGGCTGTTCCAGCTCGCGCTCACCGGCCTTTGGAGCTGGTTCGCGCTCAAGTTCTTCCTCACCGAGGGAAAGCCGGCCGCGCTCGTGGCATCCGCCCTCTGCCTGCTCACGGGCGTGGTCGCGGCGATTGTCGTTTTTCTCTCCGACCTCAGCTTCATCGCCCACGCGCCCGAGCAGGACATTGACGAGTACCAGCTGAAGCAGCGCAACCGGGCCTACCTCGCCACCCTGCGCTACGGGTGCGGCGCACTGGCCCTCGCCTGGATCGCCCGCGCCGTGGGCGGGCCGCGCGCCGTCGTTTCCGTGAACGTGCTGGATAACTTCATCCTCGTCCTGTTCCTCACGCTGCTCATCGCGCCCGCCGGCTTCCTCGCGCAGCGGCTGCTCGCCGACGAGGATGCCCCTGCCCGCTGAATCCCCGAGAGCGCCGCGCATGAAGCTCTGGACTTACCGGTTCCGTCCCGTCGTCGACGGCGCGGTGATCCCCGTCGCGCTGGAAACCGGGTTCACGTGGTCGCGCCTGGTCGTCGAGGCCCCGGATGGCCCACGCGAGGACCGACAAGAGTACCAGCGGGAGTCCTACCGGCTGCACCGCGTGGAGCTACCGCGCGAGGAGGGAACCGTGGATTTCGAGGTGGGACCGCGGAACGCATGGACGTTCGGCCTGCGGGTGAGCCGGAACGGCGTCGTTTTGTGGGAATCCCACCGTGAGCCCCACGCTTACCTCGGCCGGATGCGCGAGATGCTGGTGACCCAGAAAGGCGACCGGCCCGCCATCGACCCCGGCGTCTTCAAGCGCACTGCCCCCGCGATCGCCACCGATGTCGCACTGGGGCTGCTGTTTTTCATCACCGGCAAGTTCACCGACCTGCGCACGGCCGCGCTGGTCGCCGCCGGCGCCGGGCTCGCACTGCTCCCCGTCCAATGGTTGCTCCGCCGGATCCTCCGCAAAACAGTCGATCTCCTCGGAGGGCTGGCGCTGTTCGGAGTCGTCATGCTGCTCCTGTCGGCGGGATTCTCATGGTATCTCGATTCGGAATTCGCCGTGCAATTGAAAGCCACGGCGCTGGGAGGGGTGAGCGCCGCGGCGTTTACCCTCGACGCCCTCT